>JBBRTJ010000030.1:0-33110 GCA_038244535.1 Acidimicrobiales bacterium
ATCCTCCGAAGCAGCTCCCCGGGGGGTTGTGTTCTGATCAGTCGCCGCTCAGCGCCCATCGCTGATGAAGAGCCCACTCGGCCGTGAAGTGGCGAGCCACCGTGCAGTTGGCGCACTCACGCTCGCCACTTACCGCCGTGACCGCTCATGACCATCGAGGGACCCGCCAAGGGTTGCATGTTGACCAGTCGCGATATATCGTGATGGCACACATCCCATCTCGATAAAAGGAACACCCATGATGAACGGACCACGCCGGGGTCGCCCCGGTCCACCATCCACCCACCACGACCACCAAGAAGGGCACGGCCCCTGGGACCGCCACCCCGGACGCCGACGCCGCGGTGACATCCGCATCGCGCTCCTGGCCGCCCTCGCCGATGCTCCGGGCCACGGCTACGAGCTGATCACGCGCATCGAGGAGCGCAGCGCCGGCATGTGGCGGCCGAGCCCCGGCTCGGTGTACCCGTCGTTGGCGATGCTCGAGGACGAAGGACTGGTCACCGCCGCCGAGCAGGAGGGCAAGCGGGTCTTCAGGCTCACCACGGCCGGACGCGCCGTCGTCGCCCAGCAGGCAGAGGCCGGTGACGGTGCTCCCGTCGGCACCCCCAGCCGCGGGGGTCAACTTCGCGGCGAGCTCCGCCACGCCGTGGGTCAGCTCGCCATGGCCGCCAAGCAGGTCGCGATCGCGGGCAACGAGACCAAGGTCGAGCAGGCCGTGGCCGTCGTCAACGAGGCGCGACGCCAGCTCTACCTGCTGCTGGCGGCCGACTGATGAACGGAGCTTGGCGGCGAGGTGGACCGTCGGTAAGCTCCGGGGGAACGAACTTGCACTCTGCAAGGACCTGGGACGAGGGGGACGCCGATGGGCACGGCGATGCCGACGCAGGTGGGGGCGCCACTGACCCACAGACAGATCCTCCGGGTGTTCATCGGGCTCATGACGGGCCTGTCGCTGGCGGCCCTCGACGGCACCATCGTCAACACTGCCCTCCCCACGATCGTGGGCGACATCGGCGGCCTCGAGCACTACGCCTGGATCGGCACCGCCTACCTGCTCACCTCGACGGCTGCCACGCCCCTGTTCGGCAAGCTCTCAGACCTCTACGGCCGCCGCCTCCTGTTCCAGGCGGCCATCATCACCTTCGTCATCGGTTCGCTGCTGTGCGGCATCAGCCAGAACCTCACCCAGCTCGTCGTGGCCCGAGGCTTCCAGGGCATCGGCGGCGGCGGCCTGATGGCGATGGCGTTCGTCATCGTCGGCGATGTGGTGCCGCCTCGTGAGCGGGGCCGCTACGTCGGGCTGTTCACCTCGGTGTTCGCGCTCGCCAGCGTGATCGGTCCGCTGATCGGCGGCTTCTTCGTCGACAACATCGGTTGGCGCTGGATCTTCACGATCAACGTGCCCATCGGCATCGTCGCCCTCATCGTCACCAGCTCGGCGCTCCGGCTGCCGTTCGTGAAGCACGATCACGCCATCGACTGGCTCGGCGCCGCGTTGCTCGTCGCCGCGGTCTCCTCGATCATCCTCATGTGCTCGTGGGGTGGCTCCGAGTACGAGTGGGGCTCGAGCGAGATCATCGGGATGGGCGTGCTGTCGGCCGTCCTCACGCTGGCGTTCGTGCTGTGGGAGGGCCGGGCGTCCGAACCGATCCTGCCGCTGCGCCTGTTCCGCAACCCGGTGTTCGCGGTCATCACGCCGATGATGTTCCTGCTCGGCAGCGTCATGTACGGCGCCAACGCCTTCCTGCCGCTGTTCTTCCAGGCCGTCGAGGGCGTTTCGGCGACCGCCTCGGGCCTGCTGCTGCTGCCCCTCATGGCTGGCGTCACGATCTCGTCGATCGGCACCGGACGGCTCACCGCGATCAACGGTCGCTACAAGCACTGGCCCATCCTCGGCACCGCCTCGGCCACGATCGGGCTCGGCGTGCTGACCACCCTGAGCGCCGATACGAGCTATGCCATGTCGGGCACCGGCATGTTGCTGATCGGCCTTGGCATGGGCATGACGTTCCCGACCGCCACCTTGGCCGTGCAGAACGCGGTCGAGCCGCGCGACCTCGGCGCTGGCACCTCGTCGGTCACCTTCTTCCGGTCACTCGGCGGAGCGATCGGCCTCGCGGTGTTCCAGGCCATCTTCAACGCCAACCTCAGCAGCAGCATCGACCGGACACTGCTGCAGACGCCCGCTCAGATCCAGGCGCTGACCGAGCCGACGCGCTCGATCGTGTTGGAAGGCCTGACCGAGGCGATCAGCAGCCTGTTCGTCGTAGCCGTACCGATCATGCTCATGGCCTTCGCACTGTCGTGGTTCATCAAGGAGATCCCGCTGCGGGAGACCTCGGCCATGGCCGGAGCCATCGCCGAGGATGGTCTCGACGAGCTCGATGCCGCCGAGGCTGCCGCCATCGCCGGCGCGGCCATCAGCCACTGACGCGCGGGATGCGGTCCTGCGGCCTGCGGCCCGCGGTCCTACCGGGCCGCTAGGTCGGCGAAGCGCCGCATCCCGTCCCACACGTCGGCGAAGCTCGTGGTGAGCGGCGCCAGGCCGATGCGGATCGCGCTTGGTTGACGGAAGTCGGGCACCACGCCGCTGGCCACCATGTCGGTGCAGATCCGGCGGGCGTCACGGTGGTGGACGAGCACGTGCGAACCACGGCGGGACGGGTCGCGGGGGGACCGCAGCGTGGCCCCGAGCGGCACCATCCACTCGTCGATGAGCTCGACGGCCAGCGCGGTGAGCGCCATGCCCTTGGCGCGGATCGCATCGATCCCCACCTCGACCGACAGCGAGATGCCCTCCTGCGCGGCGACCAGTTGCAGCACTGGAGCCGTGCCCGACAGGAACTGGCGCAGGTCGGGCTGCGGGTCGTACCCCTGCCCCATCTCGAACATGTCCTGCTGACCCCACCAGCCCCAGATCGGCTGGCGCAGCGAACGTTGGAGGTCGTCGCGCACGTACAGGTAGGCGGGCGCGCCGGGGCCGCCGTTCAGGTACTTGTAGGTGCAACCGACGGCCAGGTCGACGTCATGGCGCGAGAGCTCGACGGGCACCGAGCCACCGCTGTGGCTGAGGTCCCACAGGACGAGGGCACCAGCCTGGTGACCGAGGGCCGTGATGGCGCCGAGGTCAGCGATGGCGGCCGAGGTGTAGGCGACGTGGGACAGCGTGAGGAGGGCGACGTCGTCGTCGAGGGCGGCGACGACGTCGGTCGGCTGCGGCCCCTCGACCGGGTCGCCATCGATCCAACGGATCGTGAGCCCGCGCTGCGCCGCCAGGCCCTCGAGCACGTAGCGATCAGTCGGGAAGTTGTCGCGATCGGTGACGATCGTGGTCCGGCCCGGGCGCGCGTCGAGGGCCGCGACGCACAGCTTGTAGAAGGCGATCGTGGTCGACTCGGCCATGATCACCTCGCCGGGCTGGGCGCCCACGATGCCGCGGGCGATGAGATCACCGATCTGGCCCGGCAGGTCGATCCAGTGGTCCCAGCTCCTGATGAGACCGCGACCCCACTCGTCGCTGATGACGTGCTGGAGGCGGGCGATGGTGCGTTTGGGCAACCGGCCGAGCGAGTTGCCGTCGAGGTAGACGAGGCCATCAGGCTGCACGACGAACTCGTCGCGGGCGGCCCGCAGCGGATCGGCGGCGTCAAGGGCTAGGGCTTGGTCACGGTCGAGAGCCACGAGACGACACCCTGCCACGCCGCCGAGCCGGGATCGATCACGGCGAAGTGATCGACGCCGGCCAGCCGGTGGTACGTGACGTCGTCACCGGCGGCGCGGGCCGCCTCGACGTAGGCATCGCTCAGCGCCAGGGGCACCGCGGTGTCGACGGTCCCGTGGACGACGAGCGTTCGGCGGCCGAGGGGCAGCCGAACCATCGGATCGGTGCTCCGGTAGCGGTCCGAATGGTCCACTGGTGAGCCACCGAGCAGCCCGTGCACGGCGTAGTCGGACAGGCCGAGGCGGCTCGCTTCCGCCAGATCGCTCACCGGCGCGAGCGCGACCACGGCATCGACCAGATCGGGGCGTTCGGCCGTCGCCCAGAGCGCCAGGTGGCCGCCTGCCGAGTGCCCGATCACCGCGACCTTGCCCCACCCGCCTGCACGCTTCCCCGCCGACACGACATCGTCCGCCGACGCCGCGTTGGGTCGAACTCCATCGCTCAGCGCCGCCGATCGACCCAACTCCGATGGCACCGGCTCCGCCGACGCCGCGTTGGGTCGAACTCCATCGCTCAGCGCCACCGATCGACCCAACTTCGCGGATCGACCCAACGCAGCCAGGACATCATCGAACGTCGTGGGCCAGCCTCCACCGTCGGCTCCGACCCGCCGGTACTCGACGTTGGCCACCCGCCAACCCCGTGCCGCGAGGTCGGCGGCCAGGGCATCCATCAACCGCAGGTCCCACCGGTCGCGCCAAAAGCCACCGTGCAGCAGCACGGCGGTCCCCCAGGAGGGGGCGGCCTCGGGCTCCCACACCTCGATGAACTGCGACGGCCACGGCCCGTAGTCCACCCGCCGAGGTTCCACGGTCAAGCCCAGATCACTGCGGGACCTGGGGCTCCTTGGGCAACCCGAGCACCCGCTCGCCCACGATGTTGCGCTGGATCTCGGCGGCGCCGCCCCAGATGGTCTCGGACCGGCTGAAGAAGAACGCCGACACCATCGGGCTGACGGGGTAGGTGTCGCGACCCTTCGCGCGCTGCACGCCCGGCCACGAACCACTCGCCGGGCCAGCGCCGACGAGCAGCGACTCGGCGCCGAAGATGTCGAGGGCAAGCTCCATCGCGTCACGGTGCATCTCGGACCAGAACATCTTGTTGGTGATGCCGAGGGCCGTCATCGACGGGTCCTTCTTGCCGGCGAGCGTGGTCGACAAGCTGCGCAGCCCGTTGATGCGCAGGATCTGGACCTTGGAGTGGAACCTCATGAGGCCCTGGCGGATCAGTGGATCAGCGATGCGCCCGTTGGCCCGGGCGCCGTCGATCATGAGCGTCAGCTCGTCCTCGAAACGGCGGAAGCTGGTGGTGGCCGACATGCCCCGCTCGTGAGCCAGCGTGGTGTTGGCCACGACCCAGCCGTTGTTGAGGCCGCCGACGACGTTGTCCTTCGGGCAGCGGGCGTTGTCGAAGAACACCTCGTTGAACTCGGCGGTGCCGTCTGGCTGCGTGATCGGGCGCACCTCGACACCGGGCTGCTTCATCGGCACGAGCAGGTACGAGATGCCCTTGTGCTTCGGAGCGTCGGGATCGGTGCGGGCGAGCAGGAACACGTAGTCGGCGAACTGCGCCTGCGTGGTCCAGACCTTCTGGCCATTGATGATCCACTCGTCACCGTCGAGCAGGGCGCTGGTCTTGAGCGACGCGAGGTCCGAGCCGCTGTTGGGCTCGCTGAACCCCTGGCACCAGCGAACCTCACCCTTCAGGATCTGGGGCAGGAAGGAGCGCTTCTGGTCCTCGGTGCCCCACTGCAGGATCGTGGGGCCGACAAGGGTGTCGCCGAAGAAGTCCGCTCGCAGCGGGGCCTTGGCCCGAGCGAACTCTTCGGCCAGCACCACGTTCTCGAGCACGGACAATCCCTTGCCGCCGTACTCGGTGGGCCACGCCGCACAGATCCAGCCCCCGCCATACAGCTTTGCCGGCCACGACTCGTTGAACGCCTTGCGCTCGTCGCCCTTCAACTCGAAGCCGGGGGTGAACCAACCATCGGGCAGGTTGTCCTCCAACCAGGTCCGGATCTCCTTGCGGAACGCGTCGGCTTCAGGCGTGTAGGTCAGCTCCATCACCCCATTCTTGACCCACGGGTCAAGTGTCCGCCACCCGGACGCACTCGGTACGGTCGGAGCCGCCATGGAGATCACCCTCGTACGCCACGGCGAGCCCGAATGGGTTCGTGACGGGCTCAGCATCGACGATCCGCCGCTCACCGACCTCGGGGTCCGCCAGGCCGAGCTGCTCGCCGAACGCCTGACCGGAGAGCACTTCGACGAGGTCTTCGTCTCGCCGTTGCTGCGGGCGCGCCAGACGGCGGCGCCCGTGCTGGCCACGCTCGGCCTCGACGAGTGGATCCAGCCCTGGCTGCACGAGATCAACAACGGCATCTGGCAGGGCAACCCGGCCGAGAAGGCTGATGAGGCCTTCCGGGTGGCGCGGGCCAAGCCCGTCGACGAGCACTGGGACGGCCTGCCGGGCGGCGAGCCGGTGCGGGACTTCCAGGCTCGCGTCCGCGGTGGCGCCGAGCAGTTCCTGGCCGAGCGAGGCATCGTCGGCATCGACCACGACCTGCCCGTGTGGAAGGTCGACGGCTCGGCGCAGCGGATCCTCCTCATCGCCCACGCAGGGACCAACTCGGTGCTGGTGTCGTACCTGCTCGGGCTGCAGCCGGTGCCCTGGGAGTGGGATCGGTTCGTGCTCAGCCACACCTCGGTCACCACCATCGAGGCGCTGCCCATCGGAGGGGGCCACACGTTCAGCCTCACCTCACTCGGCTCGGTCGAGCACCTCCCCGCCCATCTGCGCACCCGCTGACGTCCGAGCGAGCTCTCGGCGTCGGGTGAGGAACCGGCGCTCGACATCGTTGTCGCACCAGCTGAGCGCCTGGTCGTACGCCGCGGTGGCCTCCGCCGCACGGCCCGCCCGCACGAGGAGCTCGGCCCGGGCCGCCGGCCAGTAGTGATAGCCGTCGAGGGGGAGGTCGTCGAGCAGGACAAGGCCGGCCTCAGGGCCTTCGGCCATGCCGACCGCCACCGCTCGGTTGAGCGCCACCACCGGCGAGGGAGCGACCCTCGCCAGCGTCGTGTAGAGCCCGACGATCTGGACCCAGTCAGTGGCTGAGGCCGACGTGGCCTCGGCGTGCACCGCAGCGATGGCAGCCTGCAGCTGGTAAGGCCCCGGCGATCCGCGCCGGAGCGCCCGCTCGACGAGCTCAGAACCTTCGCCGACGAGCACGCCATCCCACTGCGAGCGGTCCTGCAGCTCGAGGGTGACCAGCTCGCCGTTCGGCGCCGATCGCGATGCATGTCGCGATTGTTGCAAGAGCAACAATCCGAGGAGGCCGAGCGCCTCGGGCTCGTCGGGCATCAGCTCGACGAGCAAGCGGCCAAGGCGGATGGCCTCGTCGCACAGGTCGCGGCGCACGAGCGAGTCGCCCGACGACGCCGTGTAGCCCTCGTTGAACACGAGGTAGATCACGGCCAGGACCGCCGGCAGCCGGGCGGGCAGCTCGTGCGGTTCGGGCACGCGGTAGGCGATGCCGGCACCGGCGATCTTGCGTTTCGCCCGCACGATCCGCTGCGCCATGGTCGCCTCCTCGGCCAGGAACGCTTCGGCGATCTCGGCCGTCGTGAGCCCGGCGACGAGCCGCAGGGTCAGGCCCACGCGAGCCGTCAGCGAGAGCGCAGGGTGGCAGCAGGTGAAGATCAGCCGAAGGCGCTCGTCGGCGATCTCCGGATCCTCGGGCCATGACTCGCCATCACCACCAGAGCTGTGCATCGCGTTCGCCTCCTTTCCGGCCCGCTTGGCCTCGCGGCGCAGTTGGTCGAGGGCGCGGCGCCCGGCGGTCACGACGAGCCAGCCCGGGGGGTTGGGCGGCACGCCATCAAGAGGCCACCGGCGCGCCGCCTCGACGAGCGCCTCTTGCAGCGCGTCCTCGGCCAGGTCGATGCTGCCGAAGCGCTTGATGAGCCCAGCCAGGATCCGGGTCCGATCGGCCCGGACCACATCCACCAGGGCGACGTCAGCGGCGATCGGATCGGCTTCTCGGCGTGAACGGTGGCCCGTCGGCTCACCGCTCACGTCGGGAACGCCGCTCTCGCCGAGATCCCCCACCGTCAGTCGAACTCCATGATGGGTCGAACCTCGACGGCGCCGTCGCTGGCACCGGGGATGAGAGCGGCCAGGGCGATGGCAGCATCGAGGTCGGGGCAGGTCAGCAGGTAGTAGCCACCGAGCTGCTCCTTGGTCTCGGCGTAGGGGCCGTCGGTGGTCAGCACCTCGCCGCCACGGACTCGCACGGTGGTCGCCGTCGTCGACGGCAGCAGTGCGTCGCCGCCGTTCATGGCGCCCTGCTTGGTCGCCTCCGCCCCGAAGGCGCCATAGCCGGCGAGCATCTCGCCGAAGGCCGGGGTGCCGGGGGCGGCCATGGTCGCTTCGTTGCCGTAGATCAGTGCGAGGTAGCGCATGGGGTTGAACCTCCAGTGTCCGGAGCAAGCCTGGCGCTTGCTCGTACTCAGATGACGATCGGCGGGGCAGCGGATCGACAGGGGGACCGACATTTTCGTCGTTCTAAGGTGGCGACCATGACCGTTACTGAGGCCGCGCCGCAGAAGCCAGCTCGCTGGACCAACCAGTGGAAGGAGCTGTACGAGGAGGTCATCACGACCGGCTTGTGCACCGGTTGTGCCGGTTGCGTCATCAGTTGCCCCCACGACGTCATCGGCTACGACCACGAGATGGGTGGCTACAAGCCCTTCCACCTCGAAGAGGAGCTCGGCGTCGGCGACTGCACGCACGGCATCAAGGGCTGCACGAGCTGCACCCGAGCGTGCCCCCGCTTCCGGGCTTGGGAGGAGAGCGCCAACGACCACCTGTTCGGCCGTGACCGTGAGCCCGGCGAGATGTACGGCATCACCAAGGACATCCTGCTCTGTCGGGCCAGCGACGACTTCGTGCACAAGGTCGGCCAGGACGGGGGCTTCGTGTCGGCCCTGCTCATCTGGGCGATGGAGGAGGGCTACATCGACTGCGCCCTCACCAGCTTCTTGGAGGGTGACGGCAGCACGTGGAAGGCCAAGCCCGGCCTGGCTCGCAACCGCGACGAGATCTTGGCCTCGGCCGGCAGCCGCTACACGTACTCGGCCAACACGCTGGCGCTCGATCAGGCGCTCGAGGAGGGCTTCTCGAAGCTGGCCCTCGTCGGCATGAGCTGCCAGTCGTCCGTGCCCCCGATCATGTGGGACCGCAAGATCGGCAAGATCAGCAAGCCCTTCGTGTTCAACATCGGCCTGCTGTGCAGCAAGACGTTCGACGACTCGATCTTCCCCGAGCTGTTCGAGGCCAAGTACGGCTTGAAGAAGCAGGACATGGTCAAGATGAACATCAAGGGCGTGTTCCAGATCTGGATGAAGGACGGCAGCTACCACGGCATCGATTTGAAGGAGTGCCACGCCTGGACCCGTGAGGGCTGCAAGTCGTGCCCCGACTTCGCCGCCGAGCACGCCGACATCTCGACCGGGGGCATCGGCGAGGACAACGACTGGACGCTCACCATCGTGCGCACCGATCTCGGCCGCGAGATCATCGACCGGATGATCCGCAGCGGTGCCGTCATCGCCCGTCCGGCCGACACCGACGAGAAGGCCATGAAGCTGCTGCGCACGCTGTCGATCGTCAGCCGCCGCCGGTGGCCCGAGTGGGCCGACAAGGGCGTGAGCGTCGGCGTGCCCCCACCCAAGAAGAAGGCCGACGGCAGCACGGCCGCCGCACACTGAGGGGGCGCCGACCATGAGCGATTCCCAGACCCGTCCGCCGCTGCACCCTCAAGCCCAGTCGCTGCTCGACCTCATGGCGAGCTTCGGTGACAAGCCGATCCACGAGAGCACCCCCGACGAGATGCGCGAGCTGCGCAGGTCGCGCTGGCGTCCCTCGACCATGGTCATCCACGAGGTGCGCCCGCTCGCCGCCGGGGACGTGCCGTGCCGGCTGTTCCGGCCGTCGTCGGATGTCGGGCTGCCGGTGCTCGTCTACTTCCACGGTGGGGGATGGGTCGGCGGCGACCTGGACAGTCACGACGACGTGTGCCGCCGGCTGGCGGTCTCCGCCGGGTGCGTGGTCGTGTCTGTCGGGTACCGACTGGCCCCCGAGGACCCGTTCCCGGCCGGGCTGCACGACTGCGTCAACGCCACTCGTTGGGTGCGCGACCACGCTTCCGAACTGGGTGTCGATGCCGATCGCATAGCGGTTGGGGGCGACTCGGCAGGGAGCAACCTGGCCGCCGTCGTCGCACAGCTCCATGTTGTCCCTCTCGTTTTCCAGCTCCTCGTGTACCCCGTGACTGACGGGCGCATGGAGATGCCGTCACACACCGAGAACGCAGAGGGCTTCTTCCTGACCAAGGCCGGGATGGCGTGGTTCTACGGCCACTACCTGTCCGGTGGCCTTGGCTCCCCCACCGACCCGAGGGTGTCGCCCTTGCTCGCAGCTCCCGAGGTTCTCGCCGGCACGCCGCCGGCGCTCGTGATCACCGCCGGGTACGACCCGCTGAGAGACGAGGGCCTCGCCTACGCCGATGCCCTGGCCACCGCCGGCGTCGAGGTCACCTCGAGCCTGTACCCCGCGATGTTCCACGGGTTCTTCTCCCTCGGCGACTACCTCGACGAGGGCAAGGCTGCCGTCGAGGAGGCGGCCCACGCTCTCCGCCGCGCCTTCCATGCCGGCCCCGCCTGATCACTGCCCGACCGGACCATGATCGGATAACATTCGGATCGTGAGCGATCGCCGATCCACATCCGTTGCCGTCAAGATGGCGCGGCCCGACCCCGCCGAGGTCGTCCTCGGGCGCTACCGCCTCGGCACCCGGGCCGAGCTCGTCGGGCTCAATGACGACTCCACGGGAGCTGGCGCCGGCGCTCCTCCGACGGCCCACCAGGTCGTATCCCTGGCCGAGCGGCTGGCCCGCAGAGGGGTCGGCGTCGCCGCCGCCAGTTCCCTCAGCCGTCACCCCGCCGATCTCACCGCGCTCGCGCAGCTCATCGACGCCGTCGAGCAGTCCCCCCAACCGGATTCGACATGGGCACCGATGCGGGCCCTCATCGGCGACGACCTCCTGGCCGACCTGCTGGGCATCTCCCCGAGCAGCCTCATGCGCTACGCCAACCTGAGCCGCACCGCCCCCGACGAGGTCGCGGCGCGGCTGCACGCGCTGGCCATGACGTGTGCCGACCTGCGGGGCGCCTACAACGAGCTCGGCATCCGGCGCTGGTTCGTCCGGCCGCGGCCGAGCCTCGAGGGTGCCAGCGTGCGCGACCAGCTCGGCCAGAGCTGGGACCCTGACAGCCCCGCCGGGCGGTGGATGCGAGCGCTCGCCGCATCGGTGCTGTCCATCGGCGCCACCTGAGCGAACCGGACCCCGAGGCTCCTACGACCATGCCCACCTGGTGGCGCACCGTTCCTCCAGGGCTGGCGTTCCTGTGGGAGCAGCCCAACCTCGGTGCCGCCCGATGGCACGCCGCCGGGGAGGGTCCCGTTCAGTACCTGGCCGACACTCCCGCCGGAGCGTGGGCCGAGCTGCTGCGCCACGAGGAGATCGTCGATCCCGCCGACGTCGCCGGCCTGGCCCGTGACCTGTGGGCGATCGAGGTGCCCGAGGCCGACGTGAGCGGCGCCGCGCCGGCCGGGTTGGGTCGGCGCGCCGCGATCGGCAGCCCGACCTCGTACCCAGGGTGCCAGGACGAGGCCCGCCGCCTGCGCGCCGCGGGGGCGACGGCGATCGTGGCCCGCTCGGCCGCGCTGCGCTCCGGAGCCGCCGCTGGCTGGTACGTCGAAGGCGGCCTGCGGCGTCGGCCGTCCGCCGATGCTCGGGTGCTTGTGCTGTCCGGGCCGCGACCCGACCTCACGGGACATCGTGCCGTCGCCGCCGGCCATCCCCCGGCCGCACTGGTCGCCGACGTCCGCCCCCTTCACAGCTGATGGCCCCCGTCCACCGCTGACGCCCGGCATCGCCCAACGCCACCCACCGCTTCCGGCACCAGGTGGTCCGCCAACCGGCACGTGGGTCGATTGGCCACGCTCAGCGACGGCAATCGACCCAACGCCGGGGGCCGGCGGCGATCGGTGCGGCGGCGCTCGGTGCGGAGCGGAGCGGTGCTCACTTGGGGTCGGCGCCGGCCAGCTCCACGGCCCTGGTGAAGACGGCATCGAGCATCGGCTCGGTCAGGCGGCGGGTGAAGGTGTTCTGCTGGCTGGGGTGGAACGAGCACAGCACCATCGGACCAGCCGGTGACGGCGCCTCGACGCCATGGCCGAACCGGGGACGGGGGCGCACGCCTAGCTCGCCGCACGCCGCCGCGTAGGCGATGGCTCCAAGGCACACGACGACCCGCACCTGGTCGCCGAGGGCGGCTAGTTCGCGTTGCAGGAACGGTCGGCAGCGGGCGATCTCGTTGGGCGTCGGCTTGTTCGCGGGCGGAGCGCAGCGCACCGGCGACGTGATCCACGCCCCGGCCAGGGTCAGCCCGTCATCGCGCGAGACCGAGGAGGGCTGGTTGGCCAGCCCGGCTCGCCACAACGCTCGATACAGCCAGTCGCCCGAGCGGTCGCCGGTGAACATCCGCCCCGTGCGGTTGGCACCGTGCGCGGCCGGCGCGAGGCCGAGCACCACGATGCGGGCCGCCGGATCGCCGAACCCCGGCACGCCCCGCCCCCAGTAGCTGTCGTCACGGAAGGCCGCCCGCTTCTCGACCGCCACCTCCTCGCGCCACGCAACGAGCCGGGGACACGCCCGGCAGGCCGCAACCTCGGCGCCAACCGCAGCGAGCATCGCCGCGGTCCTCTTGCCCCGGTCACCAGGCCGGTCACCAGGCCGGTCACCAGGCCGGTCACCAGGCCGGTCACCAGTCCGGTCACCAGGCGGGTCGCCGGGCCGATCGCCAGGCCCATCGCCAGGCGGATCACCTGGCCGGTTGCCGGGCTGCGATGTCCGAGGGGCCACCGGAGGACGATACGTTGACGGCGATCCATGGCTCGCTCACGCCCGACCCCCCCCGGTGCCACGCTCGTCTTCCTGGTCCGCCACGGCCAGACACCGACGACGGGCACGAACCTTCCCGGGCGCGCCCCCGGCCTGCACCTTGCTGACTCGGGTCGAGCCCAGGCCGAACAGGTGGCCGCTCGCATCGCCGAGCTGAAGCAGGTCGATGCCGTCTACGCGTCACCGTTGGAGCGAGCCCGAGAGACGGCGACCCCGATTGCCAAGGCCCGCGGCCTGAAGGTCCAGATCGAGCGGGGGCTGCTCGAGTGCGACTTCGGCGAGTGGACCGGATCTGAGCTGAAGGTGCTGATGAAGCTGCCCGAGTGGCAGTCGGTGCAGCGCACCCCCAGCACGTTCCGCTTCCCAGGCGGCGAGAGCTTCATGGAGATGCAGGCCCGCATGGCCGGCGCCATCGGTCGCCTCGTCGAGCGCCACCGCGGCGGCGTCGTGGTGGCCGTCTCGCACGCCGATCCCATCAAGGCGGCCGTCGCCACCGCCATGGGCACCCATCTCGACCTGTTCCAGCGCATCGTGATCTCGACCTGCTCGGTCACCGCCATCGCCTACGGAGCCGGGGGACCGGTGGTCCTGACGGTCAACTCCACGGGCGCACCGCTGGCTGCGCTGAGGCCGTCATGAGCACCTCGTTCGAGTACGACCGAGTCGACGTGTTCACCGCCGGCTTCATCGGCGAGCCCGGGCAGCGCACGTTCTTCTTCCAGGCCCGCAGCGGTGGCCGGTCGGTGTCGGTCAAGTGCGAGAAGCAGCACGTCGCCGCGCTGGCCGAGTACATGACGGGCATGCTGGCCGACCTGCCCCAACCGGGTGCGCTGCCCCATCCGACGACGCTCGGCCTGACCGAACCGATCATCGCCGAGTGGACCGTGGGCTCGATCGGCATTGCGTTCGACAACGACCGCGATCGCTTCGTGCTGGTGGTCGAGGAGGTGGCGGAGGAAGACGGCGAGGGCGCGCCGCTTCTGCCCGAGGGTGAGGATCGCGGCTCGCTGCGGCTCATGCTCACCCGGGAGCAGGCCGCTGCGTTCTGCACGCACGCCGGGGCCGCGGTCGCCGCGGGGCGGCCGCCGTGCCGGTTCTGCGGGCGTCCTCTCAACCCGGGCGGGCACCTGTGCCCCCGCATGAACTGAACGATCCGTGAGCGACCCGGGCGACGCTGCCCTTGCCAGCACGCTCGAGCTGCTCGCGTGCGGCGAGCTCGAGATCGAGGGCCGCATGCCGTGGAGCTCGAACGCCACGTTCCTGGTCAACCTCGCCCTCGGCGAGCAACGGGCCCAAGGGATCTACAAGCCTCACCGAGGGGAGCGGCCGCTGTGGGACTTCCCGTCGGGCCTCTACCAGCGCGAGGTGGCGGCCTGGCACCTCAGCCGTGCGCTGGGGTGGGAGGAGGCGGTCGGCTGGGGGGGCGTGCCGCCGACCGTGGTGCGCGACGGCCCGTTCGGCATCGGGTCGGTGCAGCTGTTCGTGGCCGCCGACTTCGAGCAGCACTACTTCCCGCTGTACGAGCAACGTGAAGATCTGCACCCGCAACTGATGGCGATGTGCGCGTTCGACCTCGTAGCCAACAACACCGACCGAAAGAGCGGGCACTGCCTCATCGGCCTCGACGGCCGCATGTGGGGCATCGACCACGGGCTGTGCTTCAGCGTCGAGCCCAAGCTGCGCACGGTGATCTGGGAGTTCGGGGGCGGTCGGATCCCGGAGGCACTGATCCCAGGCATAGCGGCGCTGGCCGCGGCCCCACCGGCCGCGCTGGGCGCGCTGCTGAACGCCGACGAGGTCGACGCCGTTGCCCGCCGAGCCGCCTCGCTGTGCCACAACCCGGTGTTCCCCATCGATCCCACCGGGCACCGCTACCCCTGGCCCCTGGTCTAGGGCCGGCGCCCGACAGCGCTCAGCCGGGGAGGGGGCCGAGGACCCGATCGGTGTAGCCGTTGGTAAAGCGGCCGTCGGGGTCGAGGCGCTTGCGCACGGCTTGGAACGCGTCCCACTGGGGGTAGCGGGGGGCCAGCGTCTCGGCGGTCTGGAAGTGGAGCTTGCCCCAGTGCGGACGCCCGCGGTAGCTGTCCATGATCGCCTCGACGCCCTCGAAGTAGGGGCCGTAGTCCATGCCCTGGTACACGTGCACAGCCAGGTAGGCACGGGGCTCGGCGGTGCCGGTCGACAACGGGATGTCGTCAGGCGCGGTGAAGCGCACCTCGACCGGGAAGTTGAGCCTCAGCCCCGAGTCATCGACGAAGCGTCGGATCCGCTGCAGCGCCTCGCCGCACGCGGCGCGGGGCACCGAGTACTCCATCTCATAGAAGTGCACGTACCGGGGGCTGGCAAACACCCGGTAGCTGTCGTCGGAGTACTCGACCACGCCCGACGATGGCAGGGCCTTGGCCAACCGGGGCATGAGCGACGGACGCAGGCGCCCCGCACGGCACACGGCGCCGAAGGCCACGTTCTCGAGCAGGTAGTCGTCGCGCCACTCGGCGAAGCGGCTGCGGCGCTGCGGCGCCTCGGTGGTGCGGTTGTTGGCCTTGGTCAGCGCCCAGCCGGTGTGGGGGACCCAGAAGAACTCGAAGTGGTCGTTGCCGTCGACGTGGGCATCGAGGTCGGCAAGCACCGCGTCGAGGCGCATCGGCTCTTCATAGACGTGCAGCGTGAACGCCGGCACCACCTGCAACGTCACCGTCGAGATGGCCCCGAGAGCGCCGACGCCGACCCGCGCGGCGTGCAGCACGTCGGGGTTCTCGTCGGCCGAGCAGGCCAGCACCGAACCATCACCAGTCACGATGCGCAGGCCCACGACCTGCGCAGCGAGGCCGGCGAGCTTGGCGCCCGTGCCATGCGTGCTGGTCGAGATCGCGCCGCTCACCGTCTGGTAGGCGATGTCGCCCAGGTTGGGCATGGCCAACCCGCGCACCGCCAGCTCGGCGTTGAGGCGCTCGAGCGTGATGCCCGCCTCGACCGTGACCTGGTAGCGGTCGGTGTCGACGGCCAGCACCCGACCGAGGTCGGTGAGCTGCACGAGGCGACCGTCGGTGAGCGCCACCGCGGTGAAGCTGTGGCCGCTCCCGACCACCTTGACCCGCTGACCATCAGAGGCCGCCTGTTTGACGATCCCCGCCAGCTCATCCTCGGATGAGGGGCGGTCGATGGCCACGGGATGGGCGACCTGGTTGCCCGCCCAGTTCGTCCACGAAGGCGCCGCTACCCCCGACCCGCGCCCGGTGAGGCGCTTGGCGCGGGCGACGACACCCTCGTGGCTCACGGTCAGCTCCTGGCCTGGAGCGCCTCGATCAGCTTCGGCAGCACCTTGTGCACGTCGCCGACGATGCCGAGGTCGGCGATGCCGAAGATCGGGGCTTCCTTGTCCTTGTTGATGGCGATGATGTTCTTCGAGCCCTTCATCCCCACCATGTGCTGCGTGGCGCCCGAGATGCCGGCCGCGATGTAGACCGTCGGCTTCACGACCTTGCCGGTCTGGCCGACCTGGTAGCTGTACGGCACCCAGCCGGCGTCGACGATCGCTCGCGAGGCGCCGGGTGCGGCCTTCAGCAGCTTGGCCAGGTCCTCGATCATCGAGTACTTGGCCGCCTCGCCGAGGCCACGGCCACCCGACACCACGACGTTGGCTTCGTCGAGCTTCGGACCAGACGACGCCTCGACGTGACGCTCGATGATGCGAGCCGCACCGGCGGCGCCGAGCTCGGGCACGGCCACGGCGAGGAGCTCGCCACCAGCCGCGCCACCCTCTTCGGCAGCGAACGACTTGGGACGGAACATGGCCAGGTGCGGTCCGGCGCCGACGAAGGCGGTGTCGACCAGGGTGTTGCCGCCGAAGATGGCGGTTTGGGCGACGACCTCGTCACCGTCGACGCGCACGTCGGTGCTGTTGGTGAGCACGGTCTTGCCGAGCTTGACCGACAGCCGGGCGGCGATGTCGCGGCCCTCGTACGTCATGCCGAACATGATCAGGTCGGGGGCGGCCCCGGCGCCGATGGCGGCAGCCATGGCTGCGGCCACGGCCGGCCCGGGGAGCTGGCCCCCGAGGTCGCCGACGTGGTGGACCTTGGCGGCGCCATGGGCGCCGAGGGTGGCGGCCAGCGCAGTGGCGTCGCCGCCGCAGAAGGCCTCGACGGACGAGGCGCCGAGCGTGCGGGCCTTGGCCAGCAGCTCGAGGGTGATGGTGAGGGGCTTGTCGGCAGCAGCGTCCGCGTAGACCCAGATGGTGGAAAGCGACATGTTCAGATGCTCCTCGGCCTCAGATGACCTTCAATGATTCGAGGAAGGCGACGACCTTGAGGTAGCCCTCGCCATCATCCTCGATGACCTCACCGGCGGCGCGGGCCTCGGCGGCCTTCACGGCGACGACCTTCTGGCCCGAACCGGCCCAGCCCACCTGGTCGGCGCTGAGGCCGAGGTCGGCGGCGGTCACGGTGTCGACCGGCTTGCTCTTGGCCGCCATGATCCCCTTGAACGACGGGTACCGGGGCTCGACCACACCGGCGGTGACGCTGATGACCGCGGGGAGCGGGCACTCGACGTCGTCGTAGCCGGCCTCGGTCTGGCGCTTCACCTTGAGCGAGCTGCCATCGACCACGACGTGCTTGGCGAAGGTGACGGCTGGCAGGTCGAGGAAGGCGGCGATCTGCTCGGGCACGGTGCCCGTGTAGCCGTCGGTCGACTCGGTGGCGGTGATGATCAGGTCGGCGCCGCCAAGACGCTCGATGGCTTTGGCCAGCACCCGCGCGGTGGTGAGGGCGTCGGAGCCCTGCAGGGCCGGGTCACTCACGAGGACGGCCTTGGCCGCACCCATGGCCAGCGCAGTGCGCAGACCGGACACCTCGCCGTTGGGGGCCATCGACACGAGGCTGACCTCGCCGCTGCCGGCCGTGCCGACGAGCTGCAGCGCCATCTCGACGCCGTAGCTGTCGGACTCGTCGAGGATCAACTTGCCCTCACGCTTCAAGGTGTTCGTGGCAGGGTCCAGCGCGCCAGGGCTCGCCGGATCAGGGATCTGCTTGACGCAGACGACGACGTTCATAGGCAGGCATTCTTCCTGACCGCAGGGTCAAGGGGCCAGAGCGAGGCACCCGACTTCGGTCACTCGCCCTCCCCGAGTGGCGGGTGGAGCGGCGCTGGTAGCGTCCCCGACCTTCCCGGAGGCCTCGTTGCGCATCCTCGTCGTCGTCAACCCGTTCGCCTCCTCGGTCACCGCCCGGTCCACGGTCGTGATCCACAAGGCACTCTCGGCCGACCACGACGTGACGCTCGTCGAGACCAACCGACGGGGCCAGGCCACCCGCTACGCCCACGACGCCGCAGCCAAGGGCTTCGACGCCGTGGTAGTCCTCGGGGGCGACGGCACGCTGAACGAGGTGGCCAACGGCGTCGTGCGCACCCACACCGCGCTGGCCCCCCTGCCTGGTGGTTCAACCAACGTGTTCGCCCGGGCCATCGGCTACCCGAACGACCCGATCGAAGCCACCGGGGTGCTGCTGAGCTCGCTCGCCAGCCGCCGCCCGCAGCAGGTCGGCGTCGGCCGGGTCAACGGCCGGGCCTTCCTGTTCCACACCGGGGTCGGCTTCGATGCCGCCGTGGTGGCGGCCGTCGAGAAGCGGGGCGACCTCAAGCGGTGGGCGGGTCATCCCCTGTTCATCTGGGCGGGCCTGTCGACCTGGCTGCGGGGCTTCGACCGCAAGAAGCCACATTTCACCGTGACGCTGCCTGACGGTTCGGTCATCGACGGCGGCTACTTCGCCGCCGTGCTCAACACCAACCCCTACACCTACCTGGGCAACACCGCCCTCGACATCAGCGACGCGGCCACGCTCGACCGCGGCCTCGTGGCCGTCGTGTTCCGATCACTCAGCCCGCAGGTCGTGGTGCCCGCAATGCTGTCGGCGCTGCGAGGCAAGGGGATCCCCGACAGCCGCCACATCACCGTGCGTACGGACCTCGTGGGTCTGCGGCTCACCGCCGCCATCCCCGAGCCGTGGCAGGTCGACGGCGACCACATGGGCGACAGCACCCGACTCGACTTCAGCCACGAGCCGGGCGCATTGGCGCTCGTGATGCCGTAGTACCGCGCGACCGGTGGCCCGTGCACCCGCAACGAACGCCGGAGCCAACGCCATGCGGCCGATCGGACACCGCGCTCGACTAGGACGTCCACCAGGGTTCGACAAGGCCAGGCGCCGTCACGACCAAGCCGACTGCTGTGGCTGCACGCGCTAGGCGCTTGTCGTAGGTGAGGATCGACTCGAGCTCGGGTCCGATCTCAATCGCGGTCGCTAGGTGGAGGGCGTCGAGCGTGCGCAGCTCGGCCGTTCCGATCGTTTGTGCCGCGAGGAACGTGGACGCGGCCGGGAGCACGAGGCTCACCTGGTCGAGCAGCCCGTTGACCTCGTCGGCCGGGACGCCGAGACGAAGTGCGCTCCGATGCGCTTCGACGGCCAGCAGCGTCGACGACCAGAGGTCGCAGCCGTCGACGTCGTCGGCCATTGCCTTGCTGTGGGCCTCGTACACGAGCAGCTTCAGGAACGCGGACGTATCGAGGTAGTGCATCTCGACAGACCTCAGCGGGTGTCGGCTCGGAGGTCATCGAGCACCGCGGCCGTCGACTCGGTGCTGGTGCGACGAGGTTCGTGGTGGCCGATCGGCGCTGTAGCCGGTCGCACTCGCCCGGAGGCGACGAGGCCGGCCGCCCCACCAGCGTCGGAAGGAGGGACGAGCACGGCCACGATGGTGCCTCGGTCGGTGACTGCGACTCGCTCGCCCGCCCGGACGCGACGCAGCACAGCAGATGCGTGCTGTTGGAGCTCTCGAACCGGCACAGAGTCCATGTGCGTCGAACGTAGCACGTGCTCCGGCCGCCCGGCGAGGGGACTACTCGCAGGAGGTCTTCTGGAGGCTGGTGATCGCCGGTCCCGGTCTTGACCGCGCCGAGATCCTCTCGCACCTTCACGAGTGCCGCCTGGACTCTCGCGGTGCCACCCGTGATGGCATCGACCGACGTGAAGTCGTTGATGTGCTCCTCAGTGCTCGTGCAGCTGCGCGCTGAGCATGTCAGGGACGTTGGTGCAGATCCCGTCGACCCCCCAGGCGATGAGCTCGGCCAGGCGGACCGGCTCATCGCAGGTCCAGGTGTTGACCGTGACCCCTTCGGCGTGGCAGCGGTCGACCATCGCCCGCGTCAGGTGACGGACCCAGGGGTGCAGCACGTGGTGGCCGTGGTGGGCCAGCGTGGCCAGGGCCTGGTCGAGACCCGCCTCGTCGACCTCCATGAGCCAGGCCGTCGGCACGGCACCAGCGGACACCTCGCGAACGCGGTCGATGGTGGCGAGGTGGAACGACGACACCAGGACCGTGTCGACGCCACCTCGATCGGCCAGCAGGGCGACCACCCGGTCGGCCAAGCCGCACGACGCGTCGAAGTCGGGCTCGGCGTGGTCGTTCTTGATCTCGATGTTGACGCCCATGCCGGCGCAGGCATCGAGTGCAGCGGCCAGCGACGGCACCGACTCGGGCAGGTCGACCGCCGCCGTATCGACGATGGCGCGCTGCTCAGCGCCCGGCAGATGGGCGTCGTGGTGCACGGCCATCGCCCCGTCGGCGGTGCGACGCACGTCCAGCTCGACCCAGTCCGCCCCCATGGCCTGGGCTCGATGAAAGGCGGGGATGGTGTTCTCGGGTTCGGCGCGCGAGGCGCCACGATGGGCGATCACCTTCGTGGGCATGGCCCCAGGATCGCACGGGACAAGATGACCGCTCGGTAACCAGCTTCTTGCGGAAAAACCCCTTGACCCCTGCAACTAATCAACCGTACAGTTACTTCGAACCGCCGCACGCACCGCGACCCGCGGCGGCAGGTGAACCCTTCGCATCGAAATGGGGATTGCTGTGTCTGCGCTTGCGACGAGCTTGGCTCTGGGGGATGCCGACTACTCCTGGCGGAAGGAGGCGCTCTGTCGCGACACCAACCCAGAGCTCTTCTTCCCGATTGGGACCACCGGACCGGCCATCACCCACATCGAGCAGGCCAAGGCGATCTGCCACGCCTGCCCGGCTCAGGCGCCCTGCCTCGAGTTCGCCCTCGAGACCAACCAGGACTCGGGCATCTGGGGGGGCACCTCCGAAGAGGAGCGCCGCAAGCTCCGCCGGGCCTGGGTCGCCCAGCGCCGCCGCGCCGTCTGACCGAGGGCTGAGCCGACCCTCTTGGTTCATCCCTCCCGGTCACCCACGGGGATCACGAGGTCCACGACCGTGCCCCGTCCTCGTTCGGCCGACGCCACACCGGCCTCGGCCAGGTCGTTGGGCTCAGCCGGGCGCATCACGATGGTGCCGGCGAGCTCGGTCGTGACCAGCGTGCGCACGATCGACAGCCCGAGCCCCGTGGCCGACTCGATGGTGAAGCCATCGGGCAGCCCGACACCATCGTCGACCACGGTGATGTTGAGCCGCTCGCCGTCGTTGGACAGCAGCACCGCCACCGCGCCCGGGGCCCGGGTGTCGCCGAAGGCATGATCGACGGCGTTCTGCAGCAGCTCGGTCAGCACCACCGCCAGCGGGGTGGCGATGGCCGCCGGCAGCTTGCCGCCGTCGCCGATGACCCGGAAGCGGACCGGGCGGTCCGGTGACTGGAGGCTCTCCTCGGCCATGCGGGCCAGCGGGCGGATGATCTCGACGAAGGCCACATCGTCGCCGGCCTCGCGCGACAACGTCTCGTGCACGACGGCGATCGTGCGGATGCGGCGCACGCTCTCGGCGATGGCCGCCTTGGCCTCCTCAGACGAGAGCCGCCGGGCCTGCAGGCGCAGCAGCGACGAGATGGTCTGCAGGTTGTTCTTCACCCGGTGGTGGATCTCGCGGATGGTGGCGTCCTTGGTGAGCAGCAGGCGATCGCGGTGGCGCACCTCGCTCACGTCGCGCACGAGCACCACGCCCCCAGTCACCTCGTT
Organism: Acidimicrobiales bacterium; assembly: GCA_038244535.1. Lineage (GTDB taxonomy): Bacteria > Actinomycetota > Acidimicrobiia > Acidimicrobiales > Ilumatobacteraceae > JBBRTJ01. The sequence goes on from JBBRTJ010000030.1 coordinate 21,719, forward strand.
ACGCTCGAGGATGGGGATGCAGCGGGTGAGCAACGTGACCTCGGGGGTCTGATCGACCTCTTCGGTGACGGGCTGCATCGCCTCGAACGCGGCCCGCACCGGGCTGTCGTCGAAGCCGAGCTCGGCCAGGCCGAGACCTACCGCGTTGGTCGTGATGCCGACGCGGTGGAGGGCCGACACCGCATTGGGCGATCCGTACTCGACCCGACCCCAGGGGTCGAGCACGATGACGCCGTCGCCGACGCGCGGCGCGGTGCCGGCGGCGTCTCGGGGATCGTCGAACGGGAACGTGCCCTCGGCGATCATCGTGGCGAAGCGACGGAACAGCCCGAGGTAGGTGCGCTCGAGCTCGCCCGGCTGGCGGCCGACGCGCGGCGACCACTCGCGGGTCAGCACAGCGATCACGTTGGCGCCTTGGCGCACGGGGATGGCCGCCATGCGCGTGGCGTCGGGCAGGCCCTCGACGCTGACCTCGTCCTCGACCAGCGACCCGGTGGCCCAGCACTGCGCCAGCACCGGACGCTCGGTGTCGTTGGCCCAGGTGCCGACCCAGTCGCTCAGGTAGAGGGTCTGCGCGGTGACCGGGCGCACCTGGCTGAGCACGATCCAGCGGCCGCCACCGACCGGCGCATAGAGCAGCAGGTCGGCGAAGCACAGGTCGGCCAGCATCCCCCACTCGCCCACGAGCCGCTGCAGATGGGCGACCTCGTGGCGATCGAGCTCGGTGTGCTGGCGGGCGATCTCGGACAGCGTGGCCACAGCGTCCGAGCCTTGCAGACCCGCATTGACGGGCCGCGGCACCGAGAGCTACCCGGGCGCCCCCGGCCACCCGCAGGCACTACTGCCAGAGGCGGGACCCGATGGCCAGCAGCCCGTTGAGGTCGTGCACGTCGCCGGCGAGGTACGGCACCGAGACGGTGACCTCGGGAATGGCTCCGAGCTCGAGGCGCTGCTCGGCCTCGCGACCCGCGGCCAGGCGAAGATCGTGGAAGCTACGGGCCAGCTCGACCAGCACGCGGCCGACCTGTGCGGGATCGGCGCCGGCGAGCGGGGCCAGCTCGGCGGCCAGGATCTCGGCCCGCTCGTCGAGGGCGGCCGCGGCACGCTGCGCGGCAGGGTCGAGCAACGTGGACGGCAGCACCTTGTTGAGCACGAGGGCACCGAGGTGCAGCGAGCGGCGGCCGAGCTCGTCGATGAGGAAGGCCGCCTCGTGGGCGGGCGAGGCCTCGAGCGTGCTGACCACGACGAACGTGGTGCGCCGGTCGGCCAGGATCCGCCCCACCTCGTTGGCCCGCGTCACGAAGCCCGACTCCATCGACTGCAAGAGGGTGAAGAACTCGGCGATGTCACCGAGGAACTGCGAGCCGAGGATGCGATCGGCCACCTGCGTGAACGGCTTCGAGGCGAACGTCACCAGTCGCGATCGGTACGGCATGGTGAGCCAGCGCAGCAACCGGCTGCCGAAGAACTCGGCCATGCGGGCGGGCGCATCGAGGAAGTCGAGCGCGTTGCGACTGGGCGGCGTGTCGACCACCACCAGGTCGTAGCGGCCCGACGAGTGGAGCTCGTAGAGGCGCTCCATCGCGATGTAGTCGTGGCTCTGCACGAACCGGCCTGTGATGTTGTCGTACAGGGGATTGGCCAGGATGCGCTGAGCCGTCGTCGCGTCGGGGGCATGGAGCCGCACGAGGTCGTCCCAGCTCTGCTTGGTGTCGAGCATGGCCGCCACCAACTTGCCCTTGGGGCGAATGCCGGCGCCGGCGGCCAGCGCCGCCAGGGGCACCTCGGTCTCGTCGTTGCCGAAGGCGGCCAAGCCGAGCGCGTTGGCCAGCCGCTTGGCGGGGTCGACGGTGAGCACGAGCACCCGCCCGCCGTGGTGCACCGCGGCCATCACCGCCAACGCGGCCGCAGTCGTGGTCTTTCCCACGCCACCCGAGCCACACGTGATGGCGATCTCCTTGGCCGACAGGAGCTGGTCGATCGTGCCGATCCGCCCCGCCGACAGGGTCGTTGCAGATGCAACGACCTGCTCGGTACTGCTGCCCGAGGTGCTCGCCTCGCGCCGGGCCGGGCTCACAGCAGCTCCTCGCCGAGCGCCTGGGCCACCTGCATCGTCGAGCGCAGCCCTACCTGACGGCCGAACAGCTCGGGCACGAACGACAGGGGCAGGTCGGCGGGCAGTTCGGCGCGGAGGCGTTCGAGGTGCTCGGCGCGGGTGCGGCGGAGGTCGACGGCCAGGCTGGCGGCATCGAGGACCTGCCCGACACCAGGGCCGACCGCATCGACGAGCGCAGCCAGCGGTCCCTCGGCGCGGAGCCGGTCGAACACCGCTTCCTCGCCCCGGCCGAACAGCTCGGGCAACACGCGGTTGACGACCACGCCGGCCACGTCGACCTTGGTCTCGGCCCGCAGCCGGGTGACGAGCTCGATCGTCTCGTTGACCGGCATCTCCTCGGGACTGGTCACCACGAGCACGCCGGTGCTTGCAGGGTCGTCGAGGATGTCGAGCATCCATCGGGTCTGATCGCGCACCATCCCCACCTGGACCAGTGAGTTGATGGCCGTCGGCGCCGACAGCTGGCCGACGATGTGGCCGGTGGACGCGGCGTCGACCACGACGAGGTCGTAGTGGCGCTCGCGCACCTCGTAGCAGAGCTTGCCGACAGTGAGGATCTCCTTCACGCCCGGAGCCGCGTCGGCCACGAAGTCGAACGTGCGGGCCAGTGGCCCGATGCGGGCCAGAAGGGGCAGGCGGAGCTGGAGGCTGAGGTACTCCTTGAGGGAGTCCTCGGTGTTCATGGCCATGGCCATGAGCCCCGGCTGCGTCGGCCGGGGCGTGAACGCGAGCGGCCCGCACTCGAGGGCGGCGGCCAGCGTGCCCTTGGCGTCGACCTCGCACACGAGCGTCGAGCGCCCCTGCTGCGCGGCCAGCAGGGCCAGGCCCGCGGTGACCGTGGTCTTGCCGACGCCACCCTTACCGGTGACGAACAGCAGACGCCGGTCGAGCAGAGGCGTCGGCACCGCGAGGCTGATCGGGCTCAGGCGATCAGCTGCCGAAGCCGATGCGACGTTCGCCGTCGGGCGCACCGACCTCGACGTAGGCGATCTTGGCCGTGGGCACGCCCAGGCGCTTGCCCTTCTTGTCGCTCAGCCACAGCACGGTGAGCTCACCCGTGAGGGCCTTGTCGACCTGCTCGTAGAGCAGCGCGGCGTTCGTGTCGTCGGGGAGCTCGAAGCTGAGCTCTCGGGGGGACTGGGTGACGCCGATGCGGATGTCCACGGGAGTTGCTCCTGCGAGATCGAGGGGAGTGCTGGCGCTCACCCTAGGAGACGGTTCGCGGCCCGGCGTCGTCGACGGTTGCTGGTTCGGCCGTGGGAGCGACGTCGACGGCGACCGGTTCCGCCGTGGGAGCGACGTCGAACCTCCAGGTCCGGTGCTTGGCGGCCCACCAGCGGGGGACGTGGCCGGTGACCATCGACTTCAGCGAGGTCGGGTCCGAGAGCGCCTTTGCGACGTGACCGATGATCACCACGGCGAGGGCCAGGTACATCCAGTCGTGCACGAACGTGGCGCCCGTGCGCCACGAGTCGGCGAACGGCTCGGGGAAGCGCAGCATGAGCCCGGTGACCATCGTCACGGGGATGGCTCCGACCACGAACGCCGCATTCAGCTTCTGGCCGGCATTGAACTTGCCAAAGGGAATCGAACGATCGCGTCCCAGACGACGCAACCATCGACGATCAGCAGCAGTGAAGCGGGCCAGGTCACGGCCGTCGGCGGCGAAGCCGGCTCCGACGGCCAGGCGGGATCGGCGGCTGAGCCACGCCAGGACCGCGCCCACGATGATCGGAACGGGCAGTGCGAAGCCGGCAATGACGTGCAGGTCTTTGAACGTCTCGCGGCGGCCGACCGCAGCGGCCAGCGCCGGGATGAACAGGCACGAACCGCTGACCAGGAGCGTGAGGAAGAGTACGGCGTTGACCCAGTGCACGATCCGCTCGAGCACATCGAAGCGGCGCACGGGCTGCGTGGCGCGGGCGATGCCGGCCGCCAGCTGGGCGTCAGCTGGTCGGGTTGTCGCCACGGCCGTTGCTGTTCCCCACCCAGGCGTCGGTGTCGTACCCGCGCACTTCCCAGAACCCCGGGTCGCTCAGGTGGTCGACGACCTCGATGCCGCTCAGCCACTTGAGCGACTTGTAGCCGTACATCGGCGCGACGTAGAGGCGCACCGGGCCCCCGTGCTCGCTGCTGACCGGCTTGCCCTCCATGGTGTGGGCCACCAGCACATCGTCACGCAGGGCAGCTTCGAGGGGCAGGCTCTCGGTGTACTCGCCGTCGAAGCTGGTGAAGTGCACGTGGGTGGCCCCGCGGCCGACGCCCGCCTCGGCGAGCACGTCGGCCAGCCGCACGCCCCGCCAGGGCACGTCGGGGACTCGCCACCCGGTGACGCACTGGAAGTCCTTGACCAGGTCGCGCTGGGGCAGCCGCTCGGTGACATCGGCGTAGCTCAACGTGAGGGGACGGTCGACGAGGCCGCCGACGGCCAGCGACCAGTCGGCGGGCTTGCGATCGGGCAGGTCCCCGGTGACGGAGTAGATGCGGAAGTTCCCGCCTGCAGGGATGAGGCTCGACAAGCCGGTCGGGTCGTTCAGCGTGACGGGGCGCAGCACCCGCTCGACACCGCTTTGCACCTTGGCCCCGAACAGGATCCCGGCCGCGCCGAACCCGAGCATGCCCAGCACGACCCGGCGGCCCACATTGGTCGTGCGCTCCTCGGGTAGCTCCTCTGGCGACGCGGGAGGCTGTCCGGGACCATCGGACGATGAAGAACGCGGCTTGGCCCCACGAGGGCCGAGGTCGGCATCCTCGGGGCGATCGGCCAGTCGCTTGCCTGACCACGTGCGTTCCACGTCCATTGGTCCGACGCTACGACCGCTTTCGGATGAGTCCATCGTCAGGACCGTCTCACCAGCGAAACGATCCGTTGCATGACGGCGCCCGATGTTCGGGCGGCGAACGATGTCACAGGGACTCTGTACGTTCAGCGCCATGGGCAAAGCCAACAAGGAGCGCCGGGCCGCCAGGGCCAAGTCGAGAGCGAGGTCCCGTCATCGCGGGGACGGTGGAGCATCGGCGCCGGGCGCGACCCAAGGGACGCACGCCCACGACGGGGCGGGGCGGCAAGCACCGGGTGGGGCGCCACTGTTCACCGAGACGGAGGCCGCGCACCATCTGCTGGTGTTCTGCGCCCAAGCCCACCGTCAGGGCGACCCGCTCGCCGCCGGGGGCATCGAACGGCTGATCACGCTTCCTTCCACGATCGTCGATCGGGAGGTCGAGGGCGGCCTGCTGTCGATGGTGGGCGAAACGTGGGTGGGCGGATGGCAGCCCGCCGAGCTCCTCCGCCAGGGGAAGCTCGGGTGCTCGACGGCAGCGGCGTGACGGTTGGTCGCCCTCGCCATTGCCACCGACAACGTCGGGCGTCGCGCGACGACCCTCGACTCCCGTTGGCGGTCGCAGCTCGACGGGCTCGGTCTCCCTGCCGTTGACGGACGCCCCGGCTGGGTGCGGCGCTGGGCTGGCGACGAGGGCCTGGATCGGCCCCGCGCCCTGGCCGCCGCGGTCGATGCTCTCGCCAACATCGGCTTCCTACCGACGCTCGATGAGATCTTGCCGCCCCCAGGCTCGGCCGAGGCCCGCTCGCGACACGATCGGATCGCCGGATCGTCTGGCGCACGGGGCGCGGTGTCCAACCCCCTCCTCGACCGGATCCGCAACCTGTTGGCCAAGGCCGAGTCCACCACCTTCGAGGCCGAAGCATCGGCGCTCACCGCCAAGGCGCAGGAGCTCATGACGCGCCACGCCATCGATGCCGCGCTCGTCCACGGCCGCTCGACGCCGGGCGATGCCGGTCCGACGCCGATCCGCATCCCGATCGACGCCCCCTACGTCGATGCCAAGTCGCTGCTCCTGCAGACCGTGGCCGAAGCGGGACGGTGCCGGACTGCGCTCCACCCACGGCTCGGTCTCTCCTCGGTCGTCGGCTTCCCCGATGACCTCGCCGCCGTTGAGCTGCTGTTCACGTCGTTGCTGGTGCAAGCCCAGACCGCGCTCGCCGCAGAGGCGGCGCGGGCGCCGACGGGAACGCGAACCCGCCAGCAGTCCTTCCGGTCCGCGTTCCTCCTCGCCTACACCCAACGGATCGGCGCCCGGCTGCGCGAGATCAACCAGGCGGTGTTCAACGAGGTCGAGGCCGAACAAGGCCCGGCCTTCCTCCCCGTGCTGCGGGCGCGCTCGGCCACGGTTGACGACTTCATCGCTGAGCGCTTCGGCGAGATGGTCACTTCAGCGGTTCGCGGCGGCTACGACTCGGCGGGCTGGGCCAGTGGGCGGGTCGCCGCCGACAACGCCAAGCTCAGCTTCGGCGACCTCGTCGAGGACGGCGAGCGGGCGGATTGACCTCAGATGATCTTGAGCTCGCTGCGGTAGCGACGGCGCGGGGCGAGGTCGACGGCGACCTTCTCAGCCAGCGACCGGAAGCACGCGGCCGACTCGCTCGTCGGGTCAGCGACGGTGATCGGCTCGCCCGAGTCGCCCCCCTCGCGCAGAGCCGGAACGAGCGGGATCTGGGCGAGGAGCGGCACGCCGAGCTGCTCGGCGAGCAGGGCGCCGCCCCCAGAGCCGAACAGGTCGTAGCGCTTGCCGTCGTCGCCGGTGAACCAGCTCATGTTCTCGATCACGCCCTTGACCTCGAGGTGCACCTTTTCGGCCATGTAGGCCGAGCGCTGGGCGACGCGCTGCGCAGCCGGCTGCGGGGTGGTGACCACATACACCTCGGCCCGGGGCAGGAACTGGGCGATCGAGATGGCGATGTCGCCGGTGCCGGGCGGTAGGTCGACCAGCAAGAAGTCGGGGTCGTCCCAGAAGACGTCGGTGAGGAACTGCTCGAGGGCCTTGTGCAGCATGGGCCCCCGCCAGATGACGGCCTGGTCGTCGGCGGCGAAGTAGCCCATCGAGATGCAGCGCACGCCGTGCGCCTCGGGCGGCAGCAGCATCTGGTCGAGCACCACGGGCTCGCGATCGGTGCCGAGCATCTTGGGGATCGAAAAGCCATAGACATCGGCGTCGATGATGCCCACCGAGTGGCCCCGCTGGGCCAGGGCGATGGCGAGGTTGGTGGTGACCGAGCTCTTGCCGACGCCACCCTTGCCCGAGCTGATGAGCAGCGGCCGGGTGGTGGAACCGGGATCGGCGAACGGGATGGTGCGACCCTCGGCATGGCCGTGCGCCTGGTTCGAGCCGGCGCTGGCCGCGGGGCTGCCGTGGAGCTGGATGCGCAGGGCCTCGCGCTCGGCATCGGTCATCGAGGTGAACCGAAGGTCGACGGCCGACACGCCCGCCAGCGGCGCCACCGCACCCTTGACCCGGTTGGTGATCTCGTCCTTCAGGGGGCACCCGGGCACGGTGAGTGCGATGGTGAGCCCGACCCGGCCATCGGGGTCGACGGTCACATCGCGAACCATGCCGAGATCGACGATGCTGCGGTGCAGCTCGGGATCGTGCACGGGGCGGAGGGCATCGATGACCTGCTCGGGCGTGGCGGGCATGCGGATCCGATCGTGGCGTTCGAGGAGAGCGTTCTGGGGGGGCGTTCAGCGAGACGGGCCGTCGGGGTATTTGCACTACGGCCATAGGTAGAATACCGACGTGTCTCGGGGGTCACGCAGTCCAGCGTCAGTTGCTGATCACGGCACCACGTCCGCCTCGGTCGCCCCAGCCGCCTCGGTCGCCTCAGCCGCCCCGGTCGCCCCAGCCGCCCCCGAGTCTGCAACCTCCACGTCGTCGGCCGCTCCGTCGTCGCCAGGGCTCAGCCCTGGCGAGTTCTCGTCAGCGGTCAGCGCCATCACCAACGCCTTCGGCGATCCCACCCGGCGCGCCATCTACTTGTTCGCCCACGAGCAGCAAGCGGGCATCACCGCCACCCAGGTGGCCGAGCGCTTCGGGCTGCACCCCAACGTTGCTCGGCACCACCTCGACCGATTGGCCGCCGGCGGTTACCTCAACGTGGCCACCGGCCGCCCGGGCGGTGGGGCCGGACGACCGTCCAAGCACTACACCGCGACGGAGGAGATGGTCACCCTCGAGATGGCCGTGCGCACCGACGACCTCGTCATGTCGCTGCTCGGCCGGGCCCTTGCCCTCATCCCACCGGCCGAGGCTCGACAGATGGCCGAGGACGTGGGCGAGGAGTACGGGCGGGCCATGGCTGCCGCGATGTCGGGCGGCCGTGCCGACCCCGTCGCCGGCGAGGGCGCTCAGCGCTCGTTTCGCTCGGCGCTCCATGCCGTGGCCGATGCACTGTCGGCCCACGGATTCGCCGCCCACACCGAGGAGCACGGCAACCGCCTCCGCATCGTCAACCAGCACTGTCCCTTCGGCGACACTGCCATCGAGCACCCCGTCATCTGCGCAGTCGACCGCGGGATGGTGAAGGGCATGCTGGGAACGCTCTACGGCGAGACTGACCCGGCCACCGAGTCCTCGCTGCCCCAGGGCGACAACTTCTGCGTCACCTCGTTCTGACGCCACCCGCACCCGGCGCAGGTCAGCAGCCTCGGCCTCTGGCGAGCTTGTGCGCCGAACGCGGCACAGAGCCCGCTCGGCCGCACAAGCTGCAGTTTCAGCCCAGCACCAGTGCGCGTCAGGAGCCGGACCCCTGGCGAGCTCGTGCGCCGAACGCGGCACACAGGCCCCTTGGCGGCACAAGCCCCTTCTTGACGCCCTCGTAGGCTCGGCGCGGATGGCTCGCCACTACCTCGACCACGCCTCCACCTCGCCGGCGCGGCCCGCGGCGGTCGCCGCGATGGTCGAGTGGCTGGGCGGCCCACTCGGTGCCGCCGACCCGTCGCGCCTCCACGCCGAGGGGCAGGCCGCACGGGTGGCCATCGAGTCGGCGCGCGACGCGGTCGCCGCGCTGGTCGGGGCCCGAAATCGCGAAGTGGTGTTCACCAGCGGAGCCACCGAGGCGATTCACGCTGCGGTGTGGGGCGCCGGTGAGCGGGGCCCCCATCAGGTGGTCGGGGCCGTCGAGCACTCGGCCGTGCGGATGGCAGCAGGGCGCTTCGAGGTGACCGCGGTGGGGTGCGACCGGTTCGGTCGCCTCGATCCCGACCGCCTGCTCGCCGCGGTCCGTGACGACACCGCCGTCGTCCACGTGCAGTGGGGCAACCACGAAGTCGGCACGCGGCAACCCGTGGCCGAGGTGGTTCGGCGCTGCCGCGAGGCGGGCGTGCTCGTCCACGTCGATGCCGCGCAAGGCGTCGGTCACGGTGACATCGCGTTCGACGCGCTGGGGGCCGACCTCATGAGCATCAGCGCCCACAAGCATGGTGGGCCCCCCGGCATCGGGGCGTTGCTCGTGCGGCGTGGGCTGCGCCTGCGGCCGCTCTTGGTTGGCTCCGATCAGGAGCGAGCCCGGCGAGCAGGGTTCGAGAACGGGCCGGCCATCGCCGGCTGGGGGGCAGCCGCCCGAGCACTGGTTGCAGATGCAACGATCGCGCTCGAGATCGCCGAGCAACGGCGCCTGACCGAGCGGATCCTCGCGGCCGCCCGCTCCTGGGATGGCGTGAGCGTGTACGGCGATCCCACCGAGCGACTCCCCCACATCGTCTGCCTCGGCATCGAGGGCGTCGAGCCGCAGTCCGTGCTCCTCGGCCTCGATCAGCGCGGCATCGCCGTGCACAGCGGCAGCGCCTGCGCGTCTGAAGACCTGCAGCCGTCGCCGGTCCTCGAGGCGATGGGTGTCGACGCCCACCACTCGTTGCGGATCAGCGTTGGCTGGACCACGACCGACGCCGACATCGATGCACTCGCGGCGACGCTGCCCGTGGTGCTGACCTCGCTGCGCTCGCTGCGCACCTGACCTGCCGATCGACCAACTGAGGGGGGCTCAAGGCCTCGAGGGAACGAGCTCGAGTGATGAGAGGGCGTCCCAGTGACCGTCTCGGAGGAGGTGGAGCACGCCGCTGAGATCGGCGGCACTCTCGTAGGCATCGCGAGCGGCCGCGGCCTCGTCGGGGAAGCCGAGGAAGATGCCGCCGACCACCACCCCATCGCTGATGATCAGCTTGCGGTAGCGGAAGCCTTGGATCTGCTCGTCGGTCACGACGACGTCGAAGTCGGCGCGGGGCTCGATCTGCCCGAACGAGAGCACGTCGAGCCCGACGCCCTTCAGGATCGTCATGGGCACGGTGTCGATGTAGACCTCGTGGCCGCCGACGGCGTTCGCCGCCGCCACCTGGGCCTGGGTCACCGCCACCGGCCACAGCCCCCAGATGCGACCGTTGCACTCGGCGAGGTCACCCACCGCGAAGATGTCGGGGTCGCTCGTGCGCATGCTGGTGTCCACCACCACACCACGATTCACGGCCAGCCCGGCAGCCGCAGCCACTTCGGCGTTGGGGTCGATGCCGGCCGCCACGACAAGGACGCCGCAGGGCATCACTCTGCCGCTACGAAGCACCGCCTCCTCCAGGTGACCGCGACCCCGGACGGCGACGGTTTCGGCCGCCGTCGCGATCTCGATGCCGAGGCTCTCGAAGTAGCCCTGCAACACCCGTGAGCCCGTGACGTCGAGGCTTCGGCGCAGCAAACGATCGGATCGCTCGAGCACGGTCACCTGCAGCCCGATCTCGCGCAGCGCGTGGGCGGCCTCCAGCCCGAGCAGTCCACCACCGGCGACGAGAGCGATCGGGGCCTCGACGCTCTGGGCCGCCCGCCGGATCTCGATGGCGTCCTCCGCCTCGCGCAGCACGAAGCAACCGGCCAAGCCGAACCCTTCGATGTCGGGCAGCGTGCTCCGAGATCCGGTGGCGAGGATGAGCCGGTCGTAGGGAAGGCGCTGGCCGGTGCCGAGCACCACCTCGCGGCGCTCACGATCGATGGCCCGTACGACCGTGTTGAGCCACGAGGTGATGGTGTGCTTCTCGAACCAGTCGTCGGGCAGCAGGTACAGGCCTTGCATGGCCGAGCGCCCGTAGATGAGCCGAGAGATCCCCATCCGGTTGTAGAGCTGGTGGGCCTCCCTCCCGACGATGTCGATGGAGCACTCCGGGTGCTGGCGGCGGGCGAAGTCGGCGGCCGTCACCCCGCCGATCCCGTTGCCGACCACGACGACGTGGCGCACGGCGGGATCGGGTTCGAAGGTGCGGGCCCGGCTCACCGCCTTGCTGCTCTCGTCGGGCCGCGTCGACACCTGACAGGCGCCCTGCACGCGAGCGCAGCAGGCCATGCGGTTGGTGCCACCCAGCCCGAGGCGCTCGAGGGTGTTGGCCTCTTCCCGCGTGACGGGCGAGAGGTTCTCGAAGCCGCTGATCACGTGCACCGGATCAG
>JBBRTJ010000031.1:0-32886 GCA_038244535.1 Acidimicrobiales bacterium
ACACCTTCACGTGGGCCGAGATGCTGAACGCCATCGCCGACGTCGTGGCTCCCCCGGGCACCATGCTCACCTGGGTCGACGAGTCGTTCCTGGTCGAGCGCGGCGTCGACGGCTCAGTCGTACCGCTGTGGGACGGTGGCAGCGATCAGCCCCGCTGGGCGATGGCAGCCGATCCCACCAGAGCGCTCACTGCTGGCCTTCGGCTACGGCCGCTGGCCGGCACCATCCGCGACACGCTGGCCTGGACGGCCACCCAGACCCAGCCGACCACGCCCGGCCTCCCGCCCGAGCGAGAGTCCGAGCTGCTGGCCGCGTGGGCGGACTCAGCGCGCAACTGCGCTCGGTCATCGGATCCGCACTGAGCACAACGGGGCTGACCAACAGCGCCCGTCGCCTTCCGAGCGGGAGCCGGGACGCTCCGCGCTCACACCGCTCGCCCGTCGACCCCATGAGCGGGGGCCGGGACGCTCCCGCCCTGACACCGAGCGCCCGTCGACCCCATGAGCGGGGGCCGGTACGGTCCGGCCACGACCACCAGCACCCGTCGCACGAAAGGACGCCCGTGTTCCTCGGCCTGCGCACCGTCATCTACCCCGCTCCCGACCTCGCTGCATCGAAGGCGTGGTTCACCGAGCTGCTCGGATACCCGCCCTACTTCGACGAGCCGTTCTACGTCGGCTTCACCGTCGGCGGCTTCGAGCTCGGCCTGCTGCCCGACGCCGACCCCACTGACGGCCCGACCACCTACTGGGGCGTGCCCGACGCGGCGGCCGCCTTCGAGCAGCTGCTCACGCTCGGGGCGGACCCCATCAGCGAACCGACCGACGTCGGTGATGGCATCCGCACTGCGGTCGTGCGCGAGCCCGAGGGCAGCCGCCTCGGCATCATCGAGAACCCGCACTTCGTGACCACGCCCGCTGACTCGCCGGGTCCCGGCCGATGACCGCCGGCCCAAAGCCGCGCATCGCCGTGGTCGGACCGGGCTCGGTCGGTTGCTACTTCGCCGCCCACCTCGCGGCCGCGGGACACGACGTCATCTCGTGCGCCCGTCGCCCGTTCGACACCTACGTCGTCGAGTCACAGACCGCAGCCGTGAGCGTCGCGGCCCACGTCCTGACGGACCCCGATGACGCCCCGCCGGTCGACTGGGTGCTCCTGTGCGTAAAGGCGCAGCAGACCGCCGGGGCGGCGGCATGGCTCGAGCGGTTGTGCACGCCGACCACCACCGTCGTCATCGTGCAGAACGGCGTCGAGGGCGTCGAGCGGACTGCCCCCTTCAGTGGTGCCGCGACGCTGCTGCCGAGCGTCGTCTACTGCGGCGCCGAGCTGATGAGCCCCGGGCACATCGTGCACCGCAGCGCTGGGGTCCTGATCGTGGCCGACACGCCCGAGGCCCACGCTCTCGCGGCGCTGTGCGAAGGCACCATGGCCAAGATCCGCATCACCGACGCGTACGCCACCGAAGCCTGGCGCAAGCTGGGCGTCAACGTCATGGGCAACGGCATCACGGCGCTCACCAACCGGACGTTCGAGGTGTTTGCTCGACCCGACATCATCACCTTGGCCAAGGGCCTCCTGGCCGAGGTGTGGGCGGTCGGCCGAGCGGAGGGTGCCGACCTGACGGTGGAGCGTGATGCCGCCTTCCTCGACGACCTGGCCCTCAGCCGGGCCGAGGGCGGCACGTCGACGCTGTACGACCGCCGGGCCGGCCGGCCGACCGAACACGACGCCCTCTTCGGTGCCGTGCTGCGAGCCGCCGACCGTCACGACATCGCCACGCCGCTCACGCAGGCCATCGGTGCGCTCGTGGCCGCCGGCGATCCCGGCTGAGCCAGGTCAGCTTCCACCTGACAGGCACCAGTACGGTTCTCCCATGTCCGGCCTCCGTCCCCGCCAGGTGTGGGGCGCCGGCGTGTTGGTGGCGGCGACCGGTCTGGTCGCCCTCGTGGCAGTGGCGGCCGACCAGGCGCCTTTCGACGTGGCCGCCGACAACGGCGACGTGCAGTGGCCCGGATGGATGGCCGGCGTCATCGCCGGGATCCTCGCACTGGCGGTGGTGGCCGGACTGGCGGTGGTGCTGGCCAGCCTCAGCAAGAGCGGCAAGGTCGCCGCCCGCGCCCGGCGCCGTTCGACGCTCGGAGTGATCGTGCTCGCCGCCATCACGATCATGCTCTTGCTGTTCCTGCCCAAGGGCACCACCAAGGACGAGAAGCGGCCGATCCCCGAGGCGTGTGACAACTGCGGGCCCCGCCAGGTCACTGGCCACGACGGCACCGCGGTCTTCGTCGTCGTGCTGGCCGGCGCGATCGTCGCTGCCCTCGCGCTGGCCGCCTACGGGAGCCGCAAGCTCCGTGCCGCCGGTGGCACGGCCATCGGCTCGGGCAAGGACGACGCACCAGACGCGGCCGCCACCCTTCAAGCAGTCGAACGCTCGCTGGCCGACCTCGATGGACCACTCGACGATCGTGCCGCGATCATCGCCGCCTATGCCACGCTGCTCGACGGTCTCGCCGCGGCCGGCTGTCGGCGCCGGCCGGCCGAGGCCCCCGACGAACTGGTCATGCGAGCGTTGTCGTCACTCACCGTGCGGGCCGAGCCACTCAGAGCGCTCACCGGGCTGTTCACCGAGGCTCGCTTCAGCACCCACCCGCTCGGCCCCGACGAACGACGCCGCGCCATCGCCGCGCTCGAGCAGGCCCGCTCCGACCTGCGCACCAGCATCGATGCCAGCGCGACCCAGCCGGTCAGCAGTTGACCTCGTGAGGACGATCGTCAGGCTGACGGCGATCACGCTGGTCGTGACCCTGCTCTCGGTCGCCATCCAGCCCTCGGCCCGCACAGCAACCCTGCGCGTCGCGCTCGTCGTGCTTGCGACGCTGGCCGGAGCGAGCCTCATCACCGTGATGCGCCGCAGCGTGCCCGATCCACCGATGGTCACCACGCCACCGCGGCGCTGGCGGCGCCGACGCAGGTCGATCACGCCCCGCGGCCCCGTGGCGATCGAGAGCCTTGCGGTCGCGCTGCGGGCCGGCACCAGCGACCACCCCCATGCCCGGCGCGGCGCCCGGTTGCAGCTCGTCGCCGCGCTGCGGGCCGCCGACGATCAGGATCAGCTTCTCCCCCTGGAGCTGCCCACCACCACCGCCGGCTGGGAAGTCCTGCTGGACGAGATCGAGGCCCGATGAGCATCGCCCCCACAACGTTGTCCCAGGCCGTCGCCACCGCTGAGGCCATCCTCGACGAGGTCGAACGGGCGGTGGTGGGCAAGCGAGAGGTCCTTGAACTGGTGCTGCTGGGCTTCATGGCCGACGGTCACGTGCTGCTCGACGACCTGCCGGGGGTGGCCAAGACGCTGATGGCCCGCTCGTTCGCCACCGCCACTGGCCTCACGTTTCGCCGCATCCAGTTCACGCCCGACCTCCTGCCCGCCGACATCACCGGCGCCACGATCCTCGATCCACGGGTCGGGGAGTTCGGGTTCCGTGAGGGGCCGCTGTTCGCGCAGCTCGTGCTGGCCGACGAGGTGAACCGGGCGCCGGCCAAGACCCAGGCCGCGCTGCTCGAAGCGATGCAGGAGCGCCAGGTGACCGCCGATGGCACCACGCACCCGCTCCCCCGGCCGTTCCTGGTGGTGGCCACCCAGAACCCCATCGAGTACGAGGGCACCTATCCGTTGCCCGAAGCTCAGCTCGACCGCTTCATCCTGCGCACCACGGTCGGCTACCCCACGCCTGACGACGAGTGGGAGCTGCTGTCGCGCCGGCTCGACCGTGGCACGGACGACGTCGAGCTGAGAGCGGTGACCGACCCTGACGGCATCATCGGCCTCCAGCACGCACTCGAGCACGTGCACGTCGACGAGACGATCGGGCGCTACGTCGTGGCCCTCGTCGACGCGACGCGTCACTCGCCGAGCCTTCAGGTCGGCGCCAGCCCCCGGGGATCCCTGGCGCTGTTGAAGCTGGCCCGCGCGCATGCAGCACTGCGGGGCCGCGACTTCGTCACCCCTGATGACGTCAAGGCCATCGTTCTCCCCGCGCTCGCGCATCGAATCGTGCTGCGCAGCGACCTATGGGTCCGCCGTGTCGGGCCGGGCGAGGTGCTGGCCGAACTGGTGGCCAACGTTCCGGCGCCGTCAGCTCGGTGAGCACGCCGACGACGGCTCGGGCCACGAGCACGCCCGACGCGGTGCGAGCCACTCTCGACCGTCGCGCCGGGCCGACCTTGCCGGCCGCGGCGACCCTGACCATCGCGGGGCTCTTCGGCGCGCTGCTGACCGCCCGCCCTGAGCTGGCGGCGCTCGCGGCGCCCTTCGCCGTCCTCCTCGTGGCCGGGATCGTCTTGGCCGAACGGCCGGATCTCGACATCACGCTGACCGTCGCCGACGAGCGCATCGTCGAAGGCGACTCGACGAGCATCAACGTCGTCATGGCGTCGTCAGTGCCGCTCAGCCGGGTGGCGTGCCGGCTCGACCGCAGCGGACGAGCCGTCGCCATCGACCCCGCCGATGGCCGACTGGCGTGGGCGGGACCCATCCGCCACGGCACCCGCACGTTCACGGCGGTGGTGCAGGCGTCGCGCTGGGGCATCGAGCGGTTCGGACCACTCACGATCGTCGCCGACGGCCCGTTGGGCATCGTGCGGTGGCGAGCACAGGTGGCCGTCGCCGTCACCGTGAGGGTCCTGCCGTCCGACGCGACGCTGCGCACGCTCCTGCCTCCACCCGAGCCCCGGACGGCCAGCGGTGTGCACGTGTCTCGCCGACGCGGTGATGGGCTCGAGTTTGCCGAGGTGCGGCCCTACCGGCCTGGCGATCGGCTCCGCTCCGTCAACTGGCATCAGAGCGGGCGCCGAGGCGAGCTGTGGGTCAACGAGCACCACCCTGAGCGCACCGCCGATCTCATCGTGCTGCTCGACACGTTCGCCGACCGCCTCGAGGGCGGCTCCGATGCCCTTGAACCGGCGGTGCGCATCGCGTGGCAGCTGGCGCTGGCCCACCTCGCCGTTCACGATCGCGTCGGAATCGTCGGGTTCGGTGGTCTGCCCGCCTGGCTCACGCCCAACGCCGGGAGCCGGGCCCGCCTCGTCGTGATGGACCGGCTCCTGGCCGCCGAGGCGCACTGGGCCGACGCCCCCCGCCGCGTGTCGGTGCTCCCGGCCCGGCTGCTCCCCGCAGGAGCACACGTCGTGGCCGTCACGGGCCTGAACGACGAGCGGATGGTCACCGCGCTTGGCGATCTCCTGCGGCGCGGCCACGACGTCTCGGCCGTGGTCATCGCGGCACCCACCCCGGCGACGGTCGACGACGACGACGCCGTGCGATTAGCCCGGAGGCTGTGGGCCCTGCAGCGGCGCGAGCGCCGCCGCACCCTCGAGCGGGCAGGCCTGCCGATCGTCGTCTGGTCAGACGGGGATCCGGCTACGGCGGCCCTCGCGCTGTCACGCACGAAGCGCTTCCCGATCCGCAGGGCGCGCTGAACGTGGCCTCGCAGTCGCGCACCGATGCCCAGCGTGTCGCGTGGGTCACGGGCGGGGCGGCGACGACCCTGGCGTTGCTCCTGGCCACCGCCGCGTTCAGCCGTGCCGGACCGGCCTCGGGGGCGGCACTCCTCCTCGGGGGCCTTGGCACCGTGCTCGTCGTGTGCTCAGTGGCCCTCGGTTCCGGTGCTCACGCTCCTGCACTGCTCGCGCTCGGCGGAGCCTGGGCGCTCACGGTGGGTACGGACGACGGTCGCGCAGCGATGGTGCTCACCGCGGCCGCACTGGTTGCCATCGACCAGCTCGTGCGGTGGGCCGACGATGCCCGCTCGGGCTGCGTCGAGCGAGGACCCGACCTCCGGGCGCGGGCGGGTCGCGTCCTTGCGCTCGTGCTCGGCGCAGCTGTGCTCGCCGCGCTTGTCGTCGGGGCCGGCGAGCTTCCGGTGCCCGGTGGCCTGGCCGGCGAAGGCATCGGCCTGGCCGCGGCCGTCGCCACCTTGGCGCTGGTCGCGGCACGACGATGGGACCGATGACCCGGGTCGCACTTGCTAGGTTCTCCCGAGCGCCGCAACCCACTTCCCCTGGCGCCGCGGAGGGCATGAACGTGTTGCGGATCAAGGCTTTCGCGGTGCTGGCCGTGCTCACCGCGTCTCTCGCGCCTGCGCTGGTCACGGCGCCAGCGGCCGGCGCGGCTGTCCTCCAGAAGTACATCTCGGTAGGAGCGAAAGGCCTTGGGGTGAACATCACCCCCGCCGGCAGCTCGGCCTCGGTGCGGTTCTCAGGCCTCGCGGGCCAGACCATCGTGGTCAGCACCACGAACGGCACGTTCACCACGAACTGCTCGCTGAACGTCAGCCTGCTCTCGCCATCGGCGTCGGTGCTCGCCGGACCGGTGTGTGGGGGGCAGTCCGCCGCGCTCCCGGCCACGGCACTCGCAGTTGACGGCGACTACACGATCAGCCTGCAGCCAGCAGTGGCGGCCACCGGCACCATCAAGGTGGCGGTCGCTCTCGTGTCCGGCCCGCGCAGCATCACGCCGTCGGCCGCGGCCGCCACTGGCTTCAGGCAGACCACCGCCAACCAGGTCACGACGTTCGGCTTCCTCGGCACCGCTGGCACCGGGATCGCCGTCAACATCGCCGGGGGCACCTTCCCCACCAGCTGCAGCCTGCAGGTGCGCCTCAAGAGCGCGACCGGCACCACGATCTCGGGGCCCGCGTGTGCGGGCACGAGCGCCTTCCTCGATCCAGTCCGCCTCCCGGCCACCGCCGTGTACCAAGTCGAGCTCACCTCCGTGGGCACCGTCAAGGGCGCCGGCACCGTGCTGGTCATCGCCCCCATCGACCTGATTGCGCCGATCGCCGTCGGAGGCACCACCTCCAGGCGGCTCACCTACCCGGGCCAGAACGCACGCCTCACCTTCACCGGAGCGGTCGGGCAGGCCCGCTCCGCCGTCGTGAGCGCGGTCGCCTTCACCGGCACCGTCGGCTCCGGATGCGCGCTCACCTTCCTGCGGCCCGATGGCTCCGTGCGATCAACCGCTGACTGTGCCGGCGGGCTCCTCGACCAGGTCCTGCTCGACGCCGCCGGCACCTGGACGCTGCTCCTTGATCCGAACCTCGATGCCCTCGGGAAGGCAACGGTGTCGCTGCTCGATGCCACCGACCAGACCCGCACCGTCGCCGTCGGCGCAACCGCAGCCATGAGCACGACCGTGGCCGGCAGCAACGGGCGCTTCACCTTCCCCGGTGCCATCGGTGACGGCCGCAGCGTCACCGTCACGGCACCCACGTTCTCGGCCCCGAACTGCTACTCGCTCGTGCTCCTGCGCCCTGACGGCTCGACGAAGGCGACCACCGGGGCGTGCGCCACCGCAGCGACACTCGCACCGCAGACGCTCGACGTCGCCGGGACCTGGACCGTGCTCGTCGACCCGCAGGGCGTCGCAGTGGGCACCGCCACCGTCGGCGTCGCAGCCGTCAGCACGGGGCTCGTCCCCGGCATCCCCGCCGCGTTCACCATCGCCACCGCAGGACAGAGCGCCCGCTTCGCCTTCGCCGGCACGGCTGGCGAGGCACGGGCGATCACGCTGTCGGGCCTGACGGGCACGTTGACCGGGGCGACCTGCAGCCTGCTGCGGCCCGATGGCAGCACCCTGGCTTCGACGCGCTGCGACGGCACCGGCGGGTTCCTCGATCAGACCCGGCTCGACGTCACCGGAACCTGGACCGTGCTCCTCGTGCCCGACATCACCGCGACCGGCACGGCACTCGTGTCGCTCGTCGACGCCACCGACCAGATCGGCACCATCACCGTCGGAGCTTCGGCCAGCGCGAACCTGGCGAACCCGGGCCAGAACGCCAGGCTGACGTTCTCCGGTGTCGTGGGTGACGGGCGCACGGTGTCGCTCAGCTCCCCCACGTTCTCGGCTGCAGGTTGCTACACGCTGTCGCTCCTGCGGCCCGATGGCTCCACGAAGGCAACTGCAAACGCCTGCGCCACAACGACGAGCTTCACCACCGTCGCCGACGTCAGCGGCACCTGGACCGTCCTGGTCGACCCGCAAGGGCTCTCCGTCGGCCGCGCCGGCGTCGACGTGGTGGCCGGCTTCCCCAGCCTCCCGGTGGGCGTCGCCACCGCCTTCTCCATCACGACGCCAGGCGCCGTCGCATCGTTCCCGGTCGGCGGCTCGGCCGGCATGCAGCGCTCGCTGATGGTGACCGGCATCACCGGAACGCTGGCCACCGCATGCTTCCGGCTCTCCCTCGTCGCCCCTGACAGCTCGGTCGCCGCCTCGACGATCGCCTGCGGATCGTCAGCCTTCCTCGACCAGCAGACCTATGCCACGAACGGTCAGTGGACGGCCACGCTCACCCCGTTCGGCTCCGTCACCGGTAGCGGCACCATCACCGTCGTCGATGCCACCAACCAGACGGGGCCCATCGCCGTAGGAGGCACGGTCACCGCCACCATCGCCCAGCCCGGACAGAACGCCCGGTTCACTTTTGCCGGCACCGTCGGTCAGCAACGAGCGGTGACGCTGTCGGGGTTGACCGGAGCGCTGACCGGCGCAACGTGCAGCCTGCTGCGGCCCGACGGCACCACGGCGGCCTCGGCCTGGTGCGACGGCGTCAATGGGTTCCTCGACCAGATCACCATCGACGTCCCCGGTACGTGGTCCGTGCTCATCGACCCGGACAGGACAGCCACGGGCACCGCTACCGTCACCCTCGCCAACGCCACCGACCAGACGGGCACGATCGCCGTCGGGGGCACCGCCGCCGTCGCCATCACGCAACCGGGCCAGAACGCCCGCTTCACGTTCGCGGGCACCACGGGCCAGCTCCGCTCGGTCACCCTCAGTGGCTTCGCTGGCGGTCTCACCACTGCGATGTGCAGCCTCGTTCGCCCCGACGGCACCGTGCTCGACGAAGCGGTGTGCAGTGGCACCGGGAGCTTCCTCGACCACGTCGCCCTCGACGTCACCGGCACCTGGACCGTGCTCGTCGACCCCGCCACGAGCACCGGGACGGCCACCGTTGCGCTGGTCGACGCCACCGATCAGGCCGGCACGATCGCCATCGGTGGCTCAGCATCGGTGACGATCACCCGAGCGGGCCAGAACGCCCGCTTCACGTTCGCCGGCGTCAGCGGCACCAGCCGCAAGGTCACGGTGAGCGCGGTCGGGCCGGGGTTCACCTCGTCCTGCTTCGCCCTGTCGTTGTTGCGACCCAACGCAACGGTGCTCGCCTCCACCGCGGTGTGCGCTAACGGCACGGTGCTCGGACCGGTGACCCTCGATGCAAGCGGGACCTGGACCGTGCTCGTCGACCCCTACGGGCCGGCGACGGGGACGGCGACGCTCAGCCTGGCCTGAGCCGGGTCCGCCTCAGTCCCACTTCAACGCGCCGGCATCGCGGGACTCGTTGGTGGCGTCGCGCATCTTGACGCCGTCGTACCCGACCCGGAGCCCGGGCACGATCTCGACGATGACCCTCCGGGGCGAGTCGAGCATCTTGGCGAACTCGTGCACACGCTCGGGGCCGTAGCGGCCCATGAGGCGCTCGGCCAGCGCGTCGTAGAACCAGGACTTGGTCTCGTCGTCGTCGTGGACGATGGCCTGACCCTTGTAGGTCAGCGCCTTGCCGGTCCCCAGCTTCGTGCCGGTGCTCGTGATGACGACCACGACGCGGCCGTCGCGCCGGATGGCCGGGATGCGCTTTCGCTGGCCACTGGCCGTCATCCAGAAGCGGCCGTCGCGCTCGAGGTAGCTCATGATGACCGCCATGGGCGATCCGTCCTTGGTCACCCACCCGAACGTGCACTCGAGCTGCTGAGCGATCAGCTCGCGCTCGTCATCCTCGTCGAGCCCGTAGACGGTGACGTCCTCGTAGTCCTTGATCGGCATGGCTGCGCTCCCCGATGGCGGCGGTCAGTTCGTGCGGGATCGTCGCGCACGCGCCCCGCAGCAGCAGAATCGACACCGCCCCGACTGCTACAGGTACAGCTCCGGATCGAAGTCGGCCACGTCGATGACCCGCAGGCGCGGCAGGGGCTGCGTGAAGGCCCTGGCGTCGGACTCGAGGTCGAAGATGGTGATCCCGTCGATCTCGCGCAGGCGGGTGGCCACGAACTCGTTGAAGGCCAGCAGCGCCACGGTGGCGCCCGCCGCGCCGACCTCGGCTAGTTCGTCGGCGAAGTCGGCGTCGTGGCTGCCGAGCACCACCGTCGAGGCCCGCCCGACCAGCGCCCGCAGCATCTTCAAGATGGCGAGATCGATCACCTTGCCTTCGCCCGACAGCAGGATCGGACGCCAGCCGAGCGCCAGCAGCGCCTGGACGAACGAGGTCGGGATGCCGCTGTTGGCGTTGATGAAGAACAGCGACTTGGTCTCGCCATAGCGATCCTCGACGAAGCGGCGCACCGCATCCCAACGGGGACGCTGCTCGGGGAGCGGGCGGCCGTTGAGGATCGAGCCGCCGAGGACCCCGTCGAGGTTCTCGCCGTCGACGAGGAGGTAGGCGGTCACGCTTGGCTCAGCTCGCGCTCGGGTTCGAGGCCCGGGGCACCGGCAAGAAGTGGCCGACGTTGGCGCTGATCCCGCCGTCGCAGGGCACCGTGACGCCGGTGACGAAGCTGGCTGCGGGAGAGCCGAGGAACCAGATGACCTCGGCTTGCTCGCGCGGGGTGCCCCACCGCTGCATCGGGATGCGTCGCGTCATGTCGTCCTTCATCTGGGGTACGCGGTTCAACCCCTCGGTCATCCCTGTCTCGGTCGGCCCGGGAGCGACGGCATTGACCCGGATGCCCTCAGCCGCGTAGTCGATCGCCGCGGCGCGCACGAGATTGATGACCGCAGCCTTCGATGCGTTGTAGGCCCAGCTCCCCGGGTCGGCCCTCATGCCAGACGTCGAGGCGGTGGCGACGATGGCACCACCCCCGCTGGCGCGAAGTGCCGGCGCGCAGTGGCGGATGCCGAGGGCGACGCCGACCACGTTGACGTCGAGGATCCGCTCGAGGCGCTCGATGGCTCCATCGCCTTCAAGGGGCGGGCTGCCAACGATCCCGGCGTTGAGGGCCGCCACGTCGAGGCGGCCGTACAGATCGAGCGCAGCCGCGGCCATGTCGACGTTGGTGGCCGCAGTGCTGGCATCGCCGGCCATGACGTGCACGCCGGCGAAGTCGGCGGCCCATGCCATCGAGTCGGTCGTGAGATCGACGGCCACGACCCGGTGGCCCCGCTCGTGAAACAGCTCAACCGTCGCCCGCCCGATCCCCGACGCGGCCCCTGTCACGATCGCCACCCGTTCTCCGGCCATCCCCGTCCCCCGTTCACTGGTGCTCAGCTCGATGCCGGCAGGTTAGGGCGTCGGGCTGGGATCGGACCGGCCTCGCTGCGTAGAGTCCGGCCCGACCGCGACTGACCACGCACACAACTCACACGGGGGCTACGCACATGGATCTGGGGCTGCAAGGCAAGAAGGCCATCGTCACCGGCGGCAAGCGGGGCTTGGGCTTCGCCACCGCCGACCTCCTCGCCGCCGAAGGCTGCGACGTCGCCATCTGTGCTCGGGGCGACGTCAACGAGGCGCTGGCGAAGCTGGCCGACCACGGCACCAAGGTCATCGGCCAGGGCATCGACGCCGCTGACGGCGACGCCTACAAGTCGTGGCTCGACTCGGCCATCAGCGAGCTCGGCGGCGTCGACATCCTCGTGCACAACATCAGCGCCGCCTCTGGGCGGGGCGAGCAGGCCTGGGTCAACAACTTGAACCTCGACGTCTTCGGGCTCACCCGCGCCGTCGAAGTCGTAGCCCCGGCCATGGAGGACAGCGGCGGCTCGATCGTGTGCCTGTCGTCGATCGCCGCGTTCGAGGAGTTCGCCGGCCCCGGGTCGTTCGGCCCGATGAAGGCGGCGATGATGGCCTACGCGTCGAACCTGTCGCAGAGCCTCGCCAGCAAGGGCATCCGGGTGAACTGCGTGTCCCCCGGCCCCGTGTTCTTCGAGGGTGGCAACTGGGACGCGATCAAGACCCACATGGAAGCGTTCTACGACACCATCGTGGACAAGATGCCGATCAAGCGGCTCGGTGAGCCGGCCGAGGTCGCCCGGGCCATCGCCTTCCTGGCGTCGCCCGCGGCCAGCCTCATCACCGGGGCCAACCTCGTGATCGACGGCGGCTTCACCAAGCGCATCAACTTCTGAGCCCGGGTCCTTCGATGGCACCGATCGGTCGAATCGACGCCTACCTCGTGTGCGGCGGCAAGTTCCACGACTTCGACTACGCCCGGCGCGAACTGCTGCGCCTCCTGGGCGAAGACGAGGACATCCGCACCAAGGTGGCCCAGGACTACGCCGACGTCGAGGCCATGACCGACTCGGACCTCCTCGTCTCCTACACCTGTGACGTGCGCCCCACGCGCGAGCAGGCCCTGGGGCTGCGGGCGTGGGTCGAAGGCGGAGGCCGTTGGTTCGCGCTGCACGGCACGAACAGCGCGCTCGACATCGCCGTCCCCCTCGGCAGCGGCCCGGTCAAGGCGCCGCGCATCTTCCCGGAGTTCGCCGAGCTGCTGGGCAGCCAGTTCCGGGCCCACCCGCCGATCGCGCCGTACCAGGTGACGGTCACCCAGGGGGCCGAGGCCGACCCCCTGGTGGTCGGGATCCAGCCGTTCGAGGCGACCGACGAGCTCTACATCGCCGAGTACCACGGCACGCTCGTCCCGCTGCTCGAGACGCACTGGACAGGCACGGCGACGGGCTTCGAGGAAGCCGACTGGTCGGTGGACGAGCCCCGCCTCGTGCTGTACCGCAGGCCGCTCGGCAAGGGCGAGATCGTGTACTTCACGCTGGGCCACCGCCGCAGCGCCTGGGACATGAACATCCCGGCCTTCGAAGGCGTGCCCTACCCCGTGCGCGAGAAGGGGAGCTGGGAGCTCGAGGAGTTCCACGACATCCTGCGCCGTGGCCTGGCGTGGGCGACCGAGCCGGCCCGGGCTCGCAACGCCGTTGCCGCGGCAGCGCGGGCCGAAGCGGCGGCCTCGGCGGCCAAGGCGGCGTCGTGAAGGCCGGCCTCGTCACGGGCCAGCGCACCTTCGAGCTGGTCGAGGTGCCCGAGCCCGCGGCCCGGCCCGGGACCGCGCTGGTCGAGGTCGCACTGTGCGGCATCTGCGGCACCGACCTCCACGGCTTCCTGTCGGCCGATCCCTACCACCCGGCCATCTGCGGCCACGAGTGGGTGGGCACGGTCGTCGACGTCGGCGACGGCGTCACCAACGTGCGCTCCGGTGAGCGCGTCGTGGCCGCCGTTGCTCCGTCGTGCGGCCAGTGCCCTGCGTGCCGGGCCGGTCAGGCGCCGTGGTGCTCGACCGCGCTCCTCACCGCGATCGGACGCGATCCGTTGGCGCCGCCGCACGGTGGCTTCGCGCCCCGGATCTCAGTCGGGGCGTCGCGCCTCGTGGCCGTGGTCGGCGACCTCACCGACCCCCAGGCCGCCATGATCGAACCCACCACGGTGGCGGTGCATGCGGTCCGGCGCACCCCCACCGTCCTTGGCTCGACGGTGGCCATCCAGGGCTGCGGTCCGATCGGGCTCCTCACCCTGCAGTGTGCGCGTGAAGCCGGCGCCGGGCGGGTCGTGGCCATCGAGCCCAACCCCCATCGGCGAGACCTCGCCGTCGCCCTCGGAGCCGACGTCGCCGTCTCGCCCGCCGAGGCCGCCGACGCGCTCGGCGCGGGTGCCGACATCGTGTACGAGTGCGCCGGAGTCCCCGCCACGATCCAGTCGGCCGTCGACCTGGTGCGCCGCGGTGGCACCGTCAACCTCGTCGGGCTGGCCTCGGGCCGCGCCAGCATCTCCCCCGAAGCCTGGCTCATCAAGGAGGTCACCGTCGTGGCCTCGCTGGCCTACCTGTACGAGGAGTTCCCGATCGCCATGGCGCTGGTGAGCTCGGGGCGAATCAGGCTCGAGCCGCTGCACGACACCACGGTCGGCCTCACCGAGATGGCCGGAGCGATCGAACGGCTGGCCGATGACCCGTCGAGCGCCACCAAGGTCCTCGTCGACCCGCTCCGCTGAACTCGCTCGGCGGGCCACCAGCCGAACAGGCCGCCTAGGACGTGATGCCGCAGGTCACCCGGAGGTAGTCGGCGTAGCGGGTCGCGGCGTCGTCGTACTTCGCGTCGGCCAGTTGATCGGCAACGGATTGCTCAGCCTTGACCACGTCGTAGCCGTTGGCCATCAGCGCAGCATGGAAGAGGTCGAGCTGCTCAGCCACGATCGCCGCGTCATCGTGGATGTCCGGTGGGGCAAGGGTCACCAGCCGGTGGTGGTCGTCGACGGCGCGATCGTAGGCCGCCCGCACGATCGACGGCGCCGCTGCGGCCGTGCCCAGCAGGTTGAGCGGGTACTCCGAACCGCTGACTGTGGCCGCCAGCGTGCAGAACGTGCTGGTGGCCGCAGCAGTGACAACAGTCGACGCAGCGGGGGTGGACGTCGGTCCCGCCGGGCGCGCCGATGTCGAGTCCGAGCATCCGGCGCCGATCAGCACGAGTGCGAGCACGGCCCCGAGCACTGCGATCGAGCCCGGCCGCGGCCATCGGGGACGCACGGCGTCCGCTCCCTGCTCCTGCGCCCGTCGCACCATCGGGCGTGACGCTACCTAGGAGGAGGGCAACGATGGCGCGCGGGCCTGTGCGGTTTCCCGGGCCATCGACCGAAAGCCTCGAGACCAAGGCTCCACTTGGGCGCCGTCCACGTTGGGTCGATCGGCGGCGCCCACTGACGGCAATCGACCCAACGCTTGCCCCTCCACCGCTCGACGAGGGCAACGGCGCACCGTCGTCGTCACGTGCCGGCACCGCCCCGTCGCAGCACCCACCCCCTGCGCCCCATCAACGTGTGCGCCGAAAGGGCGCCAGGGCCTCTTTCGACTAACACGTTCTCAGCGCCCCCACCCCGAGCGCAGCTCTCGGTCGCGACGTTGCTGTACAGCAACAACGTCGCGACGCAAAGCCCGGCCGCCTGGCTCCAGCCGTCTCGTGGCGCTCACGTCAGCGCGCCGCAGCCGTGTCACGGTGGCCACCGAGCACCGTCAAGCGCGCCAACCCGAGCTACGACGCTGTCACCGGCGTGGGGCGGGCCGAGGTAGAGCCCCCGCCGACACCAGAGCCCGCCGCGTCGACCCCATCGACGGCGGTGGCATCGAGCCAGCTTGCGTGAAGGCCGGCATACACCCCGCCCCGGGCGATGAGGTCGGCGTGGGCCCCCTGCTCGACCAGTCGACCGCGGTCGAACACGAGGATCTGGTCGGCCCGCGCCGCGGTCGACAACCGGTGCGCGATCGTGACCGACGTGCGACCGCGGGCCAGGCTCTCGAGGGCGCGGGCGAGCCGGGCCTCGGTACCGGGGTCGACCGAGGACGTGGCCTCATCGAGCACGAGGCAACTCGGGTTGGCGACGTAGGCGCGCGCCAGCGCGACGAGTTGGCGCTCGCCGGCCGAGAGGTGCTCGCCCCGCTCGCCCACCGCCGTGTTGATCCCGTCAGCCAGGGCATCGAGCCAGACCTCCAGTCCGAGCTCGACGAAGGCCAGGCGCACCTCGTCGTCAGTGGCCCGGGGCCGGCCGAAGCGCACGTTGTCAAGGACCGTGGTGTTGAACAGGAACGCCTCCTGCGGAACCATCACGAGCCGCGAGCGCAACGAGGCGAACGACACCTCACGCAGGTCGATGCCGCCCACCCGCACCACACCTGAGGTCGGATCGCTCAGCCGGGTCAGGAGCTTGGCCAGCGTGGTCTTCCCGCTCCCCGTGGCCCCCACCACCGCCACCGAGGTCGCCGGTTCGATGCGGAACGTGACATCGATCAGGGCCGACGCCACCTCGGCAGCGCCTTGGCCGGCCCGAGGCCGGTACGCGAACGACACGTGCTCGACCTCGATCGAGGGCGGCCCAGGCGCCAGGTCCTGGCCCTCGACCGGGTCGTCGATCTCGATGGGCGTGTCCAGCACGGCCAGCACCCGTCGCCAGCCGGCCACAGCGGTCTGGGTCTGGTCGAGGATCTCGGTGAACTCGGCGATCGGCTCGAGGAAGCGGTACACGAGGAACACGAAGCCGATCAGGGCGCCCGCAGTCAGCCCTGAGGCTGGTCCCTGCCACACACCCAGCGTGATGACGATGCTCACCGTGAGGACCGAGAAGACCTCACCGGACGGGAACAGGAGCGCGGCCAGCCGGCTGGCCCGCTGCTGCGCCTCTGACTGGCGCTCGATGGCCTCCTCGACCCTCGAGGTGGCCCGCTCTTCGACGCCGTAGGCCCGGATGGCAGCCGCCCCCATCACGACCTCGGAGGTGCCGACGAGCATCTCGGCGACTCGCTCGCGCACGGTGGTGTATGCCACTACGAGCCTGCGCTGCAGCAGCTTGAGCACGATCACCAGTGGCGAGGTCGTGAGCAGCACCACGATGGTGAGCCGCCAGTCGTAGACCGCCATGGTCACGATCACCGCAACCATGAGCGAGCCGTTGATCAGCCACGAGATGCCGCCCCAGCTGAAGAACTGGCTGAGCGTCTCGATGTCGGAGGTGACCCGGGCCACGAGGCGGCCCCGCCGCTCCTCGGCGTGATGGGCCAGGCTCAACCGGTGGATGTGGCCGAAGGCCCGGGTCCGCAGGCCGAACAGCGCGTGCTCGCTGCGCGTCGAAAGCCGGACGATGGCGGCCCGGCTGCACGCGGCCGACACGACGATCACTACCGCGGCGATCGCCGCGAATCGAGCGATCAAGCCCACATCGGCGGTCCCGGTGGCGGTGTCGAGGCCGTGGTCGATCGAGACCTGCAGCAGGATCGGGACCACGATCCGGCCCACAGCACCCGCCATGCCGAGCAGCACCGTGCCGAGTGCGCCCTCACGCAGCTCAGGGCTGGCGGCCCAGCCTCGCCGGAGCACCTCCATCGCGCCCCACGTCGGCTCGTCCCCGCCCTCGCGCCCGCTCATCGGTCGGCCCGATCGCGCGCGTAGGCATCGACCAGTCGCCCGTACGCCGGGAAGCGCCCCTGCAGTTCGGCGTGACTGCCCTGCCCCACGATGCGGCCTCGATCGAGGAAAACGACCTCATCGGCGAGCGCGATCGTCGAGGGCCGGGTGGCCACCACGAGCGTGGTGACGCCCATGAGGTAGCCGCCGAGCCCGTTGAGGATGCGGGCCTCGGTGGTGGGGTCGAGGCTCGACGTAGCATCGTCGAGCAACAGCAGCGCCGGTCGGCGCACGAGAGCGCGGGCCAGGGCGATGCGCTGACGTTGACCACCCGACAAGGTGACGCCGCGCTCGCCCACTTCGGTGTCGAGCCCGCCGGGGAGCTCGCGCACGAAGTCATCCGCCTGGGCGATGGCGAGGGCGTCCCACACCTCGTCGTCGCTCACCGCC
The DNA here is from genome assembly GCA_038244535.1 of Acidimicrobiales bacterium. GTDB lineage: Bacteria > Actinomycetota > Acidimicrobiia > Acidimicrobiales > Ilumatobacteraceae > JBBRTJ01. The sequence continues at coordinate 17,402 of JBBRTJ010000031.1, forward strand.
AACCCGAGGGCCACGTTGTCGCGGATGGGCTCGGCGAACAGGAACGGCTCTTGGAACACGAGGGCAGTCGTGCCCGGGCCGACGGCGATCTCGCCACTGGCCGGCTGCATGAGGCCGGCGGCCAGGAGGAACAACGACGTCTTGCCCCCTCCGGTGGCGCCGACGACCGCCATCGTGGCGCCGCTCGGAACGTTGAAGGTGACGTCGTGCAAGACCTCGCGGCCAGGCTCGTAGGAGAAGTCGACGTGCGACAGCGACAACCCGAGCCCCGTGGGAGCGACCCGCACCGACGCGGACGGTCGGGGCGGCACCGGGTCGGCGAGCACGGCCTGCAGTCGGCCATCACCGGCAACGGCACGCGGCGCATCGCCCAAGAGGTAGCCGATCATGCGCAACGGCCAGATGAGGAGCGTGAACAGGTACACGACGCTGGTCAGTCCGCCGATCGTCAGGTCCCCGGAGCTGACCCGCCAGGATCCGAGCACGACGAGCAGCACGTTGGCCAGTGCCGGCACGGCATCGAGCGCGGTCTCGAACGTGGCCCGCAGCACCGCCACGCGGATCTTGGTGTCGCGCAGGGTCGCCGCTCGCACGGCCAACCGATCACGCTCGTGGTCCTCGGCCCCCAGCGCCTTCACGACGCCAACGCCGTCGAAGCTCTCGTGCACCAGTGCCGACACCGCACCGAGGTGCACCTGGGTGAGCTCGGCCGGCGCGTTCACCCGGCGCTGGTACACGACGTTGAGCAGGCTCAGCAACGGGAAGAGCAGCACGGCGATGCCACCCAGCACCCAGTCGGTGGCGAGGAGCCACAGTGTCGACACGACGAGCAGGATCACGACCCCCACCGAGTAGGGAGTTGGTCCGAGGATGTCGGTGCTCGCGTTCACGTCGGCGTCGGCGTGGGCGAGGAGCTCGCCGGTGGGGTGCTCGGCGTGCCACGACAGCGGCTGGGCCTGGTATTGGTCGATGACGCGGCTGCGCCAGGTGGCCCCGGTGCGGAACTGGAGCGCCCCGGCCCCGGTGCGACGCACGACGACACCGATGGACCGCACGAGGCCCACGGCGACGATCGCCGCCGCCCCCGCCACGACCATGCCGGCAGTGACATGACCATCGTTGAAGCGGGGCAGGATCACGTTGTCGGTCACCCACTTGAGCACCCACGACGAGGCCACGGTGGCAAGGGCGAACACGGCCGCGCCTGACACCGCGATCCAGAAGATGGCGGGGTGGAGGCGGACGTGGACGACGATGACGCGCCCAGCCCGTGACAGCGTGCCGAGGCGCGCGGGAGGAGGCGCTTCCTCGGCTGACATGGCGCAACCTTGCCACTACAGCGTCAGCACAGCACATCGATTCCGCCGTCCCGGCCCGAAGCGAGGGCCTTCCATCTGGCAGGGTGGGAGGTGATGGATCCGAACGACCTCGCCCTGTTGCTCCTGCGCGCCGGACTTGGCATCACGATCTTCCTTCACGGCTACAACAAGGTCTTCCGCGGCGGCAAGCTGACCGGCACCGCAGGCTGGTTCGAGTCGATTGGCGTGTGCCCCGGGTGGCTCCACGCCCGTCTCGCCGCCGCCACCGAGATCGGGTGCGGCGTGCTGCTCACCATCGGCTTCCTCATGCCGTTCGCTGGTGCTGGGCTCCTGGCCACGATGATCGTCGCCGGTGTCACCGCCCACCGCGCCAACGGCTTCTTCATCTTCAGACCCAATGGGGGCGGCTGGGAGTACGTGTTCATCCTGGGGCTGGCCGGCGCCGCGGTCGGCACCATCGGGGCCGGATCGATCTCGATCGACAACGCCCTCGGCTGGTGTGGCAACCAGTGGTGGATGTTCGCCGTCTCGTTCGGTCTTGGCATCGTCGGGGCGGTGGCCCTGCTCGCGATCTTCTGGCGACCCGGTTCAGTGCGGAGGCCCTCATGACCGACACGACGACGACACCGAGCCCGCCGGGGCCTGACAGCGTCTCCACCGGTCGGAGCGGCTGGCGCACCGTGGTCACGCTGCTGCTCATCGTGGTGGTGGCGGCGATCGTGGCCATGTGGGTGTACGCCTTCTTCTTCGCCAGCGGTCGTTCAGCAGACCTCCTGCGCGACACCACCTTCGCCCCGCGGTCGCAGGCGATCTGCGCCGCCTACAAGGTCAAGATCGACGCCTTGCCCCCGGCCCGGAGCGCCAAGACGCCCCAGGACCGAGCCGTGGTGCTCGACCAGGCCAACGAGCTGGTGGCCGCCCAGGTAGCCGAGCTTGGCGCGGTGCGCCCGTCCGACCCGGACGACCTCAGGCTGGTGAACCACTGGCTGAGCGACTGGGAGTCGTACGTTCGCAACCGCGGGGCGTATGCCGATCAGCTCCGCTCAGGCAAGGACGGCCCGTTTGCCGTCGACGACGTCGGTGGGCAGCCGATCACGTTGCGGATGGACGCCTTCGCCAACACCAACTCGATGTCGACCTGCCAGGTGCCGCTCGACGTCTGAGCGGGTGGCTCAGGGACGATGGAGGTTCAGGCGGCGACGAAGTCGGGGGTGGGCACCACGGTGGTGTCCATGTCGGTGGGCTCGAGGCCGAGGCTGATCAGCACCTTCGCGAAGCCCATGAACAACGAAACGCCCAGCGTGAGCTCGGCCAGCTCGGCCGGCGTGAACTCAGTGGTTGCAGCTGCAACCAGTTCGGGTGACACCGAGCCCGGCCCATCGAGGAAGGCGTCGGTCCAGTGCAGCACGATCTTCTGCCGCTCGGTGAGGGGCGCCTCGTCGTAGCCGTCCTGGATGAGCGAGACGACCTCCTCATCGAGGCCCTCGGCGCGGGCGACCGAGAAGCGAACCATCTTGCAGTACCCGCAATCGGTCTTGCGGGCGTTGCGCATCCGGGCGGTCTCCTTGGTGGCGTGGTCGACCACGCCATGGCTCCAGAACGTGCCGTACAGCTTCCAGAACGCCTCGAACACTTCTGGTTGGTGAGCCAGCACCGTGCGGAACACCGCCGGCTCACCGGGCACACCGGATTGGACGCGGGGAGTGGTGGACATCAGGCCTCCATGGTGGGAGCAGCGGCGGCGAGGAGGAGCTGGAGCCTGGTGGCCCCGTCGAAGACGCCGAGGGCGAGCACGAAGCCGACCATGCCGGCATCGCCGAGGACAGCGGTCACGGCCGCGGCATCGGCTTCGGTGATCGAGTGAACGTCCATCACGAACAGCTCGGCGAACCCGAGCGCGGCGCGAGCCGCCGGATCGAACGCCGGGTCCGTCGGCCAGTCCTTGAGATGGGCGACCACGCCTTCGTCGAGGCCGGCGGCCACCGCGGCCGGGGTCCGCTCGGCGAGGGCGGCGGCGTTGCCGTGGAGCTGGGCGATGCGCAGGCGGCAGAGCTCGAGCACGACGGGATCGACGCCGGTCTGCCATGCCCGCTGCGTCATCTCGGCGTAGAGGTGCTGCAGCTCTGGGCGGCTGCCCAGCAGCTCACCTACCCCCGGAAGCATCGACGACGACATTGCCGGCGAGCGTACCGATGCTGCGCCGCGACCTCCCAACTCCCCGCCAAGGCACCCGCCGCGTTCAACGCCGGCAGCCAGCCCGCCTGGGACCATCATCTGGCAACGAACGGGGCCGGGCGCGGCCCGGCCCCGAGCCTCAGACGCGAGTCCAGGTGCCGGTGACGTCGTCGTAGAGGCGCACCACCCGAGCCGGGGCGCCGACGGCCACGCAGCGGTCGGGGAGCGTGCCCGTGACGACTGAACCGGCCGCCACGACGACGTGGTCACCGATCACGGCACCCGGGAGCACGATGGTGCCGTGACCGAGCCACGAGCCATTGCCGATCGTGACGGGGCGCTCGGGCTGGGTCTGGCGTGAGATGGCCAGCGAGACGTCTTCGTAGCCATGGTTCTGATCGGTGATGTACACGTGGTGGCCGGTCCAGACGTCGTCACCGATGTCGATGGCGAGGTGGCCGACGATCCCGCTGCCCTTGCCGATCAGGCACCGGTCGCCGATGCGGACCACGGGGTCGGTCACGCACTGCTGGCCCGGCACCATGCCGGCCGAGAGTGACACGTAGGGCCCGATCATGGTGCCCGAACCGATGTGGATGAAGTGCTCGTTGAAGATCGTCGTGGCCGGAAAGCAGATCACGCTGCCGTCGCCGAAGTGTCCGAACCGCCGACCACGCCTGCTGCGAGGCCCGATGGCACCGAGCTCGACCACCGCCTCCCACCCGCTTTGGACCGCCTCGGCCGCCGCCCGCTTCATCGCCCCCCGGGCTCGATCCCACGGTGAGGGCGGAGGGAACGAGCGGTCGAGCACGGGCCAGGACCGTAGCGGCCGGTCGCCGAGCCTCCCGAGCCCCAGTGCCGGCCGCAGCCACCAGCGGCGGCCGCAGCCACCAGCGGCCGGTCGTCACCGGAAGCATCACCCAGGCCTCGTGGCGGAGCTGACCGTCCGCCGTTTTAGCCGAACCGGTCCCGACTGCGCTCGGGCCACTACCTTCGCTCCTCATGGGGGACTTCATCCACTACGACGTCGAGGGCGGCATCGGCACCATCACGATCGACCGTCCGGCCAAGCGCAACGCCATGACCTACGCCATGCTCGGCGACTTCATCGACACCGTTCGAGTCGCCGGCCGTGACGACGCCTGCCGGGTGGTGATCCTCACGGGCGTGCCCGGAGCGTTCTGTGCCGGCACCGACCTGGCCGACCTCGCCACCATCCCCGGCGAGTCGCGGGGGCTGCGGGGCCAGGCCCATGAGGACGACAAGTGGTGGCCGCTCGTGTCGTGCCCGAAGCCGGTCATCGCCGCCATCGACGGCCCAGCGGTGGGCATGGGAGCCGAGCTCACCTCGCAGTGCGACTTGCGCCTGTGCACTCCCAACGCCCGCTTCGCCTGGAACTTCAGCCATCGCGGCTTGGTCGCCGACACCGGCGCCGGCACCTGGCTGCTGCCCCGCCTGATCGGCCCGCAGCACGCGCTGCGACTTCTGTACACGGGCGAGTTCCTGGCTCCCGACGAGGCCAAGGCCCTGGGCTACGTCCTCGACGTGGTGCCGGCCGACGACCTCCGGGCCAGGGCGACGGCACTGGCCCAGGCCGTCCTGGCCGGCTCGCCGCTCAGCCAGCAGCTGATGAAGGGCCTCGTGTACGGCGGACTCGGCCGCGACGTGAGCGACCACATGGTCGAGCACACCGCCGCGCTGGCCCAGTGCTTCCGAAGCGACGATCACCGCGAGGGGGTGGCCTCGTTCCTCGAACGCCGCCCCGCCACGTTCACCGGGAGGTAGCCATGGCCATCGCAGCGACGACCAGCGGGAAGGTCGAGGGAGACGAGCACGGCGGGACGCTCGTGTTCCGAGCGATCCCGTACGCCGCCCCACCCGTCGGCGATCGACGATTTCGGCCCCCTGCTCCCGTCGACGCGTGGGACGGGGTGCGCCCGGCGGTCGAGTTCGGCCCGATGTGCCCGCAGCTCCCATCCATGATGGATGAGTTCTTCGGCACCAAAGGCCACCCCCACAGCGAGGACTGCCTCACGCTCAACGTGTGGACGCCTGCGTGTGACGACGGCGCGCGGCCCGTGCTCGTCTGGATCCACGGCGGAGCCTTCACCACCGGCACCGCAGCCACGCCTTGGTACAGCGGCACCCAGTTCGCGCTCGGCGGCGCCGTGCTCGTCACCATCAACTACCGCCTCGGTGCACTCGGCTTCACCCATCTCGGCCACCTGAGCGACGCCTTCCCCGGGGCCGGGAACCTCGGCCTGCTCGATCAGGTGGCGGCGCTCGAATGGGTGCGCGACAACATCGCCGGGTTCGGCGGCGATCCCAGCAACGTGACGATCTTCGGAGAGTCGGCCGGGGGGTGCGCGGTCGTGGCCCTCCTGGCCCTGCCTGTCGCCCGGGGCCTGTTCCACCGGGCCATCGCACAGTCGGCATCGTTCACCCAGTTGCGATCGCGGGCTCGCGCCGAGGAGGCGACGGACGAGTTGCTGGCCGCCGCTGGGCTGCGGCCCGACCAGGTCGACGAGCTGCATCGGCTCCCGATCACCGACCTGATCGCTGCCCAGGGCACGGTGCTGGCCCGCCCGGCCAAGGCCTTCACCGCCTTCAGCCCGACGCCCGACGGCGACGTGCTCCCCGGCGAGGTGCTCGACCTGCTGGCCGCCGGCGCGGCCGCCGACGTCTCGATGGTCATCGGCACCACTCGTGACGAGATGCAGCTCTTCACGTTCATGGACCCGACGTTCGCCGCCTTGACCACCGAGCAGCTCGCCACCCGGGTCCGCCCCGAGTTCGGGCTTCGTACTGACGACGCCATCGCCGCGTACGCAGCGGCGCGACCGGGCGCCACCCCCGGGGGCCTGGCGTCGGCGATCGCCACCGACCAGGGGTTCCGCCTCCCCGTCGTGCGCCTCGCCGAGCAGCGAGCCGCTCTCGGAGCGCCGACGTTCGTGTACCTGTTCCGATGGCCGAGCCCGTCGTTCGGCGGGATCCTTGGCTCGTGCCACGGCCTCGAGATCCCCTTCGTGTTCGACAACATCCACCAGCACGGCGTCGAGGTCATGATCGGGGACGGCCCTGACCGCGAGCCACTGGCCGATGCCGTACACGGCGCGTGGCTGGCCTTCTCCCGCTCAGGCGACCCATCCCACGGTGCCATCGGGGACTGGCCGGCCTATGACGGCGCTCGACGGGCGACCATGGTGTTCGACACTCCAACTGGCATCGAGTCCGACCCTGAGGGCGAGCTGCGCCGGTTGTGGCCATGAGCCCCCCCGCAGCGGTGCGCGCCCTCGTCGTGAGTGGTGGCCATCCATTCCAACGCGAGCCGTTCGACGAGATGCTCGCCAACCTCGACGGCGTGACGTGCGAGCACGTGCCCCGACCCGCGGGCGCGGCGCGACTGTCGTCTTCCGGCCTCGGCGACGCCGACGTCGTGGTGCTCTACGACCTGCCCGGGATCGAGTTCCGCCGCGACGGACGCCTCCCCGCCCTCGTGCCGCCCACCGAAGACGAGAAGGCCGGGTACGAGTCGCTCCTGGCCACTGGGGTGCCCATCGTCGCGCTGCACCATGCCCTTGCCTCGTGGCCGACATGGCCGGCCTTCGCCGACCTCGTCGGCGGTCGGTTCCACTACGTGGCGGGCGAGCTTCACGGCACCGCGTACCCCGACTCGGGCTACCGCTTCAACGTGCAGCAGCACCTCACCGTCATCGACGCCGACCATCCCGTCACCGCTGGGCTCGACGGGGGCTTCACGATCATCGACGAGACCTACTGCTGCCCGGTGTTCGACGACACCGTCGTGGCGCTGCTGCACACCGATGCCGACCTGAGCGACGCCACCCACTGGTCGACGACGCTGGCCGTGACCGGCAGCCTCGAGGACCGCACCGGCTGGCACCACCCCGCCGGAACGCCGCTCGCAGCATGGGCCAAGGCGGCGGGCCGGTCGCCGCTCGTGTACCTCCAGCCCGGCGACGGCCCCACGGCCTACAGCCACCCCGGGTACCGGCGCCTCCTCGGCAACGCGATCCGCTGGGTGGCGTCACCGGCCGCCCGCGCCTGGGCCCGCGAACAGGGGGCCACCCTTCGGTGACCCCCCATCGCGGACGCGATCAGTAGGCCGCGGTCCCGCCGTCGACCGACCAGAGCGCGCCGGTGATGCCGGCGCCGGCGTCGGACGCGAGCAGGACAGCGACGGCGCCGACCTCCTCGACGGTGTTGGTGCGGTGGATGGCGGCCTCGGCGGCAAAGAGGTCGATCATGCCCTCGAACGTCAGCCCCATCGACGCGGCTGCGGCCGCGCCGGTCTCGAGAACGATGTCGGTGATGATGAAGCCCGGACAGATCGCGTTGCACGTGACGCCCGTGGTGCCGACCTCTTTCGAGACGCTCTTGGTCAGGCCGTTGATGGCGTGCTTGGCCGTGACGTACTGAGCGATGCCGGCCTTGCCGTGCTTGCCCTCGACCGACGAGATGTTGATGATCCGGCCGAATCCCTGAGGCACCATGTATCGAAGAGCCCTGCGGGTGCCCCAGAAAGTGGCGTGGACGTTCCAGATCATGGCGTCCTCGAACGCCTCGTTGGTCATCTCCATGACAGGAGCGAAGCCACCGGCGCCACCGGCGTTGTTGACCAGGATGTCGATGCGCCCGAAGCGGGCCACGGTCCCTTCGATGAGGCCGTCGACCGATGACTGCTGGCGCACGTCGCCGGCGATGAAGTGCGTGCGGTCGGGCAGGCCGATTGCCTCCATGGCCTCCGCGCCCTTGTCCGGGCTGCGGCCGTTCATCACCACGCTGGCCCCTTCCGCCAGGAAGGCCTCGGCGATGCCTCGGCCGATCCCACGCGTGCCCCCGGTGATGGCGGCGACTCTGCCCTCGAGCTTCATGTGCTTCCCCCTGTGCGTCGTGTGAGCGGAGCGGGAACCTACCGCCCGCAACGACGCTAGGCGGCGTTCAGCTCACGAGCGGCGTACGGCCGAGGAAGGCCATGAACTCGGCCTGCTCGTCGGCACCGGGCGCTGCCTCGACCTTGGCGTGGAACACACCGGGCATCCGGATCATGGCGTCCATCGGCTTGACCGCGGCGTAGCAGGCCGACACCAGGTCGGTGTCGAGGCGGACGTTCTTGCCGACCGCCTGGCCGAGGTCCCAGGTGTGGGTGAGCACATCGGTCGTGATGATCCCCAGGAACGTGTCGAGCGGCATGGGACCGAACGGTGAGGTGAAGGTCTTGTCGAGCGCACCGTCGATCAGGAGCGCGGCCTCGACGTCGGCGCGACCGGCGGCCCACGCGGCCACGGGGTCGTCACCGGCCAGCTCGCGGGTGGTCGGGTGACCCGCCGCCATGGACTCGCCCTTGGCGGCGAAGGTGATCATGGCCAAGCCGCCGACCACGTGACCGACGACATCGACGGCCTTCCAGTCCTCGCACGGGGACTGCGACTCCCAGGCGTCGGCCGGCACCTCACGGATGACGACATCGAAACCGGACAGGGACTTGAGGTACCGCTCGGAGTTCTCGCTCATGTGCGCAAGCTAGGCCGCCGGGGGTGTGGCGTGCCGCCCCACTTGGCAGACTGCTGCAATGGCGGTTCACCGAGTGGTCCAGATCAGTGACACCCACTTGTCGTCACGCCTGCCCTGGAGCGTCACCAACGTCGAGGCCGTCGTCGACTGGCTCGTAGCCGATCCCCCCGACCTCGTCGTGCACACCGGCGACATCGCCTTCGACGACGTCGACGACGTCGCCGAGCGGCGCTACGGCTTCGATGTCCTGTCGCGCATCCCATCTCCCTTCGTCGTCATCCCCGGCAACCACGACGTCGGCGACAACGGGACCCAGCCGTGGGAGGGCCAAGGGCCAACCGAGGACCGCCTTGCGGCCTACTGCGAGGTGTGGGGCTCGGACCGCTTCAGCATCGAGCTCGGCGCGTGGCGGCTCATCGGCATCAACAACCTGCTGTGCGGCACCGGCATGGCCGCCGAGGACGAGCAGGAGCACTGGCTGGTCGAGCACCTTCACCTGGCGGCCGATCTCGGCCAACCGGTGGCGCTGTTCATGCACAAGCCGCTGTGCTTCTCAGATCCCGGCCAGGACGATGGACCGGGGTCCACGCTCGAGGGCGATGGACGCGCCCGCCTCGCCGCCGTCCTGGCCGCGCTACCGGTCAGCGTGCTCGCCAGCGGCCACCTCCACCGCTACCACGCGAGCGAACTGCCCGACGGCACGGCCACGGTGTGGTCCCCCTCCCTCGCGTTCCTCGGTCGTCACAGCCAGGTCGGCACCCGTCACCTCGGCGTCGTCGAGCACCGATTCGACGACGGCTCGTGGTCGCACCGGCTCGTCGTCCCGCCAGGGGTGCACGACGTGCTGATCGACCACCTCTTCAGGCACTACCCCTCGTTGCGCTACGTGCCCCCCAACCCCTCCGACGCGAACTGAGGCCCACCCCATGGACCAGCCCCCCACCGACCAGACGCTGGTCGGCATCTCGTTCGGCGATCCGTTCCGGGCGCAAGAGTTCCTGACCGCCACCACGCGACTCGCCTCCGAGAAGCTGCTGGTGCTTCGCGACGCTGTGTTCATCGGCAAGGACACCAACGGCCGGGTGCTGGTGCGCGAGACCGTCGACCCGACGCCGGGCCGCACGGCGCTGTCCGGCGCCGTGTGGGCGGGGTTGTTCGGCCTCATCCTCGGTGGGCCCGTCGGCTGGCTCATCGGGGCCGGTGTCGGCGCCGGAGCAGGCGCCGTGACAGCCAAGGTCATGGACCACGGCGTGCCCGACGAGTGGGTCGGCTGGTTCAAGCAGGCCGTCGAGCCCGGCAACACCGTGCTGGCGCTGCTCGTGACCGACCTCAACCGCAGCGCGCTGCTCGACGAGCTCAAGCGCTTCCATGGAGCGACCTTGGTGTACGCGAACCTCCCTGAGGCCAGCCTCGATCAGATCCGGCGGGCGCTCGACGAGCCGCGTCTGGCCACACCCGACGATGGCCCGGCCGAGGGCGGGGGCTCAGCTGCGGCCGAGGACGCCCCCGCCGAGGACGGGGGCTCAGCCGCGGGCGAGGGCGGCGTCGCGAGCTGAGATGCCCTGCTCTTTGAGCTTGGCGGCCGGCGTCTGGTTCGAGACCATCTGGTACGGGGTGGTGTCGATCTCGGGCAGGTCGATAGCCCCGCTCAGCACCCCCTCGCGCCACGCCTGGTGCTCGGGCTCGAGGGCATGGAACTCGGGCATCACCTCACGGGCGAACAGCTCGAGCGACGAGCAGATGTCCTCGTGGCGGTTGCGGCCGGCCTGGTTGAGCAGGATCACCTGGTCGACGTTGGAGTCGGCGAACTTGCGCAGCTTCTCGCGGATCGTGTCAGGCGAGCCGATGAGCCCACCGTGCTGCATCGCCTGACCCTTGGGCGAGGCCTTCCACTTCTGGTACTCGTCCCACAGGCTGACCGTGCCGGGCACCACGGGTCCGTTGGTGTTGTAGAAGACCAGGGCGAACTGGAAGAAGGTCGAGCCGTCGGCCATGGCCCGTGCCTGCTCGTCGGTCTCGGCGCACATGAACTGGCTGACGATGGCGATGTTGGGGTTCGTCGCGTAGTCGGCCAGCTTCTCTTGCCGCTTGACGAACGAGTTGTAGTAGGCGTTCACCCACGCCGTGGCTGCCTCGGCCGACACGAACTGGAACCCCAGCGCGCCGATGCCCCGCCGGCCCGCCATCTCGATCGTGTCGAGCTGGCTGCACGCCACCCAGAGGGGCGGGTGGGGCTGCTGGTAGGGCTTGGGGATCACGTTGCGCAGCGGGAAGTCGAAGAACTCGCCGTGGTACTCCCAGCCCTCGCTCCAGAACATCGGCATGAGGCACCGCATGGCGTCTTCCCACACCGCACGCTTGTCGCGGAACTTGCGGTCGAAGGGGTGCAGCTCGGTGACGCTGCTGCCCTCCCCCACCCCCAGCTCGACGCGCCCATGTGAGATCAGGTCAAGGGTGCTGACCCGCTCGGCCACCCGGGCCGGGTGGTTGGTCGGGAGCTGGACGATGCCATGACCGAGGCGGATGTTCTTGGTCCGCTGGCTGGCGGCCGCCAGGAAGACCTCGGGAGCCGACGAGTGGCTGTACTCCTCGAGGAAGTGATGCTCGACCTCCCACGCGTAATCGAAACCGAGCTGATCGGCGAGCTCGACCTGGGCCAGCGCGTTGTTGAGCAGCTCGTACTCGTCCGTGCGGCTCCACGGCTTCGGGAGCTGCAACTCGTAGAACACCCCGAACTTCACGTCGCGGACCTCCCCAAGGCCGATCAGATGCTTCGGCGCAGACTGTACCGGTCGCCCTTGACCGGCTCCGAACCAGCCCGTTGGCCTCGGCCCCGCCAGGAGACGGAAGGAGCGAGCGTGAGTGCACGTGGGGCCTTCAGGCTCGCCACTTCGCCCGACAGCGCGGCGCCGCCCGGGCCACGGCGGGCCTCGGCCCACCAGGAGACGGAAGCAGCGAGCGTGGGCGCAGCGAAGCCGGGCTTGCTCAGCCCTCGGCGGCGAGCGCCGAGTCGATGGCCGCTCGTGTGGGCATGCCGGTGCGGGCACCGAGATGAGCGACCGACAGCGAGGCAGCCACCACCGCAGTGCGGGTGGCGATCACCAACGGTTGCTTGTCGGCCAGCAGTGCGGCGAGCACCCCGTTGAACGTGTCCCCCGCTCCGGTCGTGTCACGGGCGACTGCCACCGGGGCGTCGATGCGCCGCGGCTCGGCGCCCGGCGCGAGCACGAACGCACCCACGCTGCCGAGCGTGCCGACAAGCGCCGCCCCGGTCCGATCGACGATCGCCGCCGCCGCCTCGATCACGTCGTCTGGCCACCTGACGCCCACCAGGCGGGCCAGCGCGAGGAGCTCGCTGGCGTTCGGCGTGACGATCGGGCCGAGCGCAAGCAGCTCGACGACAACGGGGACGACCGGGGCGGGGTTGAGCACGCACGGCACCCCGGCGGCCAGCGCAGCAGCGACCGCTGCCCGTACGGCATCGCCGGGGATCTCGGTGCTGACCAGCACGCACCCGGCCGCCCCGAGCACCTCGGCCAGCGACTGCTCCACGAGCTCGGCCGTGAGGGCGGCGTTGGCGCCTGCGCCGACGGCGATCTGGTTCTCGCCCCTCGAGTCGGTGACGATGAGCGCCACCCCGGTGGCGGTGCCTTCGAGGCGCTTGACGTGGCTCACGTCGATGCCCTCGGCGGCCAGGTCGCGCAGCGTCGCCGCTCCCTGATCGTCGGCTCCCACCGCGCCGATCAGCACCACGGCAGCACCGGCCCGAGCCGCGGCCACCGCGGCGTTGGCACCTTTGCCCCCGCCGAACTGCTGGAGCCCTGCGCCAACGACCGTCTCACCGGGTCCCGGCAGGCGGTCCGCCACCACCACCAGGTCGACGTTGATGGCCCCGACGACGACCACCGTGCGCCGCGCCGGATCATCGGAGGAGGACATCGGCATGGACGATATCGAGGCCTCTCGGAGTCGCCCAGATCTGTCCCGATCTCTAGGGTCGGCTCATGCCCGCTGATGAGCACGGCTACCGCAGCCGTTCGCTGTGGCTCGACACGCTCGGGGACGGCGACGACCTGCTGCCCCGGCCGAGCCTGCCCCGTGACCTGACGGCCGATGTGGCCATCGTGGGTGCCGGCTACACGGGTCTGTGGACCGCGCTGAGCCTCCTGCAGCGGGAGCCGACCATCCGGGTGGTCGTGATCGACAAGGAGATCGCCGGGTTCGGTGCTTCGGGCCGCAACGGCGGCTGGTGCTCGGCGCTGCTACCCATGAGCCTCGATGCCCTTGCCCGGCACCATGGCCACGATGCCGCGGTGGCAATGCGCCGAGCCATGGAGGACACCGTGGCCGAGGTGGGCCGGACCAGCTCGGCCGAGGGGATCGACTGCCACTTCGAGCGGGGCGGCACCATCGTCGGCGCCACCAACGCCGCCCAGCTCGACCGGCTGCGCTCCGACGTCAGGGCCGCTCACCGCTTCGGTGCCACCGACGACGACGTTCGGGTCCTGACCGCGGACGAAGCCGCCGACCACCTGCGTTCGCCGGGCTGGCTGGGAGCGAGCATCACCCCTCACTGTGCGGCGTTGCACCCAGCGCGGCTGGCGCGGGGCCTGGCGCGAGCTGTCGAGCGCCGCGGCGCGGCGGTGTACGAGCGCACCGCGGCCACGGTCATCGAGCCGGGCATCGTGCGCACCGACCACGGGACGATCCGGGCCGAGGTCGTGGTGCGCGCCACCGAGGGCTTCACACCGGCTCTGGCCGGGATGAGCCGCGTGATCATCCCCATCTACTCGCTGATGGTGGCGACCGAACCGCTGCCGGCCTCGACGTGGGCGACCATCGGGCTCGAGCAGCGCCAGACGTTCGCCGATGCCCGCCGGCTCATCATCTACGGCCAGCGCACCGCCGAGGGTCGCCTTGCGTTTGGTGGGCGGGGCGCCCCCTACCACTTCGGGTCCAAGACCGATCCCAGCTTCGACCGCAACGAGGCCGTGTTCGCCGACCTCCGATCGACGCTCACCAACATGTTCCCGGCCGTGGCCGGGGCCCGCTTCACCCACGCCTGGGGCGGACCGCTGGGAGCGGCGCGTGACTGGGCGTGCTCGGTCGGCCTCGACCGATCGACCGGCATGGCCTGGGCCGGCGGCTACGTCGGCGACGGTGTGGCCACGACGAATCTTGCCGGGCGGACGCTGGCCGACCTGATCCTTGGTCGCAGCACCGACCTGACGCGCCTCCCATGGGTCGGGCACCGCTCTCGACGCTGGGAGCCCGAACCGCTGCGCTGGCTCGCCATCAACGGGCTGCTGCGCATCCCCGCGGGACTCGACCGGGCCGAAGCTCGTACGGGTCGCACGCCTCGCATCCGAGGCTGGCTCCTCGACTCGGCCCTCGGCCACTGACCAGCGTGCTCAGCCACCGATCAGCGCTCGAAGTGCACCGCGACAGCGATGAGCGCCGACAAGGCGCACCTGACCTGAAGGCAGCAGCCGGCCGGCCACGCTTCGCGGGCTGCTAGCCCTTCTTCGTGGTGGTCGGCCCCTTGGGCACCGTCGTCGCCCCGGGCTTGACCGTGGTCGTGGTCGTGGTCGTACGGGGCGTGGCGTCGGGCGGGTCGGCGCACACCAAGCCTTCCTTCAGGTTGTACCGGGCCCGGATGTAGTCCTTGACGACGCGGCCGTCGAGGTAGGTGCGGGTGCGCTCGGTCTTCACGTCGGTGCAGCTCTTCAGGTACGGCGTCTTGACCTGGTCGGTCTGCTCGACCTTGGCCAGGAACTTCGTCGAGTACAACGTGACGGTCAGCGACTTGTCGTCGTAGGTGGGCCACACCAGGACGCTGTAAGGCGTGGTGTTCTTGATCTGCAGGTCGGGAGCGGGCCAGTTGATCGTGGCCTCCCGCCCATACGGGTAGCGGCTGATGTAGAGCGAGTGGCTCTGGTAGTCGCCGTAGTCGAGGCCGGCGAAGAACGCGGCGTTGAAGAACGTCGTCATGAACTGGCTGATCCCACCGCCGACCTCGGGTGACAGCAGGTTCCCGTCGGCGATGGCCGGTGCGGCCACAAAGCCCTTGTCGAGCGTGCGGGGACCGACGAGCTTGTTGATCGACAGCGTGGTGTTGGGGGCGATCACCTGCCCGCGGACGAGGTCGGCCATGCGATGGATGTTGCTCACGCGTGGCTGGCCGACCGGGTGGTAGGTCGTGAACTGCCCGACCACCTCCTTGACGCCAAGAGCAGCAAGGTCGTCAGCAGAGACCTTCGATGGCTTCGGCGCCATCGGGAGGGCCACGGGGTCCGGCGGCCGGGAGCGCAGGGCGGCAAGCACGACGTCACCGACGTTGGCCGCACAGCACGCCGCGCCATCG
This sequence comes from Acidimicrobiales bacterium, assembly GCA_038244535.1. Lineage (GTDB taxonomy): Bacteria > Actinomycetota > Acidimicrobiia > Acidimicrobiales > Ilumatobacteraceae > JBBRTJ01. The sequence goes on from JBBRTJ010000031.1 coordinate 32,795, forward strand.
ACCCCTGGTACGACGAGCACGTTGCCCGCCTGGACGTCAAAGCGGGCGTCGGTGGCCGGCGTCGATCCTGCGGCGAGCGTCTGGGCGAGGTC
>JBBRTJ010000032.1:0-32824 GCA_038244535.1 Acidimicrobiales bacterium
CGCGAGCTCGGCATCCCCGGCGTGGTGAGCGTCGAGAACTGCACCCTGCGCATCCCCAATGGCGCCAGGATCACCGTCGACGTCACCAACGGCACCATCACGATCCTCTAAGGCCTCATCCCCAGGTCGTCCACCGTCGACTTCAACGATGGACGCAAGCTCTCCTGTCGAGCACTCGACGAATGGCTCGAGGTGCGCGCCTACGAGCCGCTCGCCCGAGAGATTCGCTCGAGTCGTTCAAGGCGGTCGACCCCGACCGCCTCGAGTGGAACCTGACGTTTCAGCGGCGGGCCATCCGGCGCCTGCCGCTGGTGCCGCAGCTCGCGAGCGGAGGCTCGCGCTGCCCACCCGCGACCCGCTCCCGCCGTTTCGACAGCGTCGAAGCTGCGAGAAGCTCTGCCTCCCAGCAGGCGATCGCTCAGCTTCGAGGAACCGCTCCTGCACTGCAGGCTCGTCCCAGTCGTCGTCGAGCCCGCACACCTCGACGAGGTAGGTCTCGACCCAGCCATGTAGGCCGGGTTGGCGGACGTGCTAGCGGAGCGGTCGAGCAGTACGGCGTGAAGGGCGCGCACCGGTTGATCGGGCCAGGTCGGCGCGGGCCGCGTCGGAGGCGATGCGCACGGCGCGCAGCGTGTCGTGCGCTGATGCATCGGCGCCCGCCAGCTCCGCGACCAGGGCGCCATGCGCCTCCTCGAAGCGGCGGTTGGCAGCGCGATGCGCCGCGAGGCCGTCGGCGGTGAGCGTGACCAGGTACGAGCGGCGGTCACCTGGGTGGTCGATCCGCCGAGCGTGCCCACGGCCCTCGATGGGTCGGAACTGATCCATGAAGGTCGTGAGGCGCATGCCGAGGCGGCTCGCCAGCTGCGTCGGCGAGGCCGCCTCGAGCTCGAAGATGGCGCTGTAGACGGCGTACTCGGTCGGGGTCAGCGGGCCGTCGCTCATGGCTTCGGCCAGCAGCCGGCCTACGGCTTGGCTCAGCGCGAACACCTCGAAGAGCAGCGATGTCTCCGGCGCCCCCTCCCCCCGGTCGCGGCCTTGGTCAGTGTTCGCGCCCCGGACGGTCCCGCCTCTCGTGCCCCTCACGACCGAGCCGTGGCGATCGCATCGAGGGCGGGGTCGCGGCCCGCCAGCCAGGCTTCCGCGGTGAGCACGGCGGGGAGGACCGGCTCGATGGTGAGCCGCGGGTCGGCCCGATCGACCCCCACCGACAGCTCGCTCGCAACGTCGATGACGATGCCCGAGCTCGTCAGCGTCACCTCCTCCGAGTTGCCCCAGGTGGTCGGGCACCCCCCCATCGCCTCTCCGACGAGCACTGGCGCAGTGTCGCGCTGCAGGCGGGCCACGAGGAGGCTGCCGGCCGAGAAGGTGTTGCGACCCATCAGCACGAACAAGCCGTCGGGCCGTGGAAGCGATGGGTCCTTGAACATCGCCACGATCGGGTTGAGGGCGGACAGCTCGCCGCCGTAGTTGTGCCGGATGTCAAGGATCACGCGACGACTGCTCGAGGCGCCGAGTGCCGCCCGCAGTTCGGACAGCTGTTGCGCCGGCAACCGATCGACCCGGTTGTACTGCACATACAGGGTCCGCCCATCCGGGAGCAGCTCCCACCACAGGGCATCGCCGATTCGGGAGAGGTAGCGCACCTTCGGATCAACGGGAAGGTGGAGGCCGTACGGCCCGGCCCAGCGGTTGTAGTCGGCCATCGGGATCGGGTCGACCGCGGCGGGACGCCGGCGGCCGGCTGCCGCGCCCGCGGCCACCGTTGCCGGGCTCACCTCCAGCGCTACGGGTCCTCCAGCAGCCAGGCCGAGCCCCCGCAAGACCTGGGGGATCAGCACAAGGCGAGGGGAGACGAGCCGAATCGTCTGGGCGTTGTCGTGAGCGACGAGCGGCTCGATGGCGGCCAGCACGTCGGCCGTCGGATGCCCAGCGATCGCGTCGATCCGCGATCCGATGAGGGACCGGTACGGCGCCAGCGCGTCGACGACGACCAGGTCGTGGTCGAACAGCCACAGGCGCAGCGGGAGGCTGTCGACGGAGTAGGTCCCCGTGCCCCACACGAACGCGCCGGTGTGCCCCTCGCAGCCGGCGGCGCTCACGAGGGCCACCACCTCGAGCACACCGACCATCAGCTCGTCGTCGGTAGCTTGCGGCACCCGGGCCGACAGCCGGGCCACCGCCACCTCGAGCTCGGCCCGCGACGTCCCGTGGAAGAGGTTCGGATGGATGGCGGTCATGCCCGGGATGATCCGCTCGAGGTCGGCCCGCCAGCGCGCGTCACGACCCGTTGGCGGCGTGGTCGTCGTGACGGGCGGCGGGCGGGTCGTCGTCGAGGCGATCGACGAGGTCGAGCTCGGAGCTGGGGCCGGGGTCGACGCCGCTGGTGGGTTCGCGCCCGAGCATCCGGCGGCGATGACCACAGCGACGACGACCACCGGATGGACGGGGAGACGGACCAGGCGGAGGCGCATGGACAGATACTACGGATCCGTAGCATCTGGCGCATCTGGCCCGCCGCATCACGCAGGGTCACAGGGTCACAGGGTCACAGGGTCACAGGGTCACAGGGTCACAGGGTCACAGGGTCACAGGGTCACGGCTTGGGGCACGGTGGGTGAGCTTTGCGTCGCGATGTGGCTGCTCTGTGGCAACGTCGCGACGGAAAGGGAGTTCTCCCGATGTCACGGGCAAGTTGGGTGACGGTGTGCCGGCACCGGCGGCGGTCCCCGGGGTGGGATCGGCGAGCTGCTCGTCGTGGTCGACGGCACCCACCTCGACGGCGACGGCCAGCCCACGATCGACTGGGGGATCCCCGTCGAGATCCCCGCCTCGGTCCTCACCGACCTCTACCACGACGGCAAGCTGACCCGAGTCACCCCCGTCATCGTGGGCAACGGCGCCATCCTGTACGCCCCCGGCACCATGAACCTCGGGCGCACCCCCCGGCTCGCCAACCGAGACCAACACCGAGCCCTCCGAGCCCTCTACCCCACCTGCGCCATCGCCGACTGCCCGACCCAGTTCGCTGACAGCGACATCCACCACGTCACCTGGTGGGAACCACCCCACCACGGACCCACCGACCACAACAACCTGCTCCCACTGTGCAGCCGCCACCACCACGCCGTCCACGACGGAGGCTGGCACCTCACCCTCAGCCGCGACCGCACCCTCACCATCACCTACCCCGACACCACCACCCACACCACCGCACCACCAGAGCGACGTTCACCGTGACGGCCACCCGGCACGACCGGAAACCCTCGACGACCACCGTCAACGACCCGGCCGGACCACTCGGCGGCCGTCCCGACGGCCATCCTCACGCCCGTGCGAACGTGAACCCCACACCCACGGCGTCAGTCGGCCTCCGTCCCGGCACCAATGCGAACGTGAACCCCACACCCATGGCGTCAGTCGGCCTCCGTCCCGGCACCAATGCGAACGTGAACCCCACACCCACGGCGTCAGTCGGCCTCCGTCCCGGCACCAATGCGAACGTGAACCCCACACCCGCTGCGTCAGTCGGCCGGGGTACTTCCATCCATGGATCGACGACCCCGTCCTCGGCAGGGTTCCCGCCCACCAGCCGACTCGCACCAACCTCACGCCCGGGGTACCGCTAGCGCAGGACGTCCTTCCAGGCGACGTCACGGTCGACGCGGGGCTCGAGCGGAAGCTGAAGCACGCGCTCGCCGATGATGTTGCGCTGGATCTCCTCGCTGCCGCCGGCGATCCGGTAGCCGGGCGCACCGGTGACGTGCTCGGTCCACGCAAAGGTGCCCCACTCGCCGGTGTCGGCCGTCAGTGACGGGCCGAGGAGCCCGCTCACGACCTCGGCCATCATCGTGAGGCCCTGGGTCCACATGAGCCGGCCGGTCGAGCCCTCGGGGCCAGGTGTGTGGCCGGCGCGAGCCCGGGCCGCCGTGCGCAGCGCGTTGAGCTGCTGGAGCCGCAGGTACGTGTACAGACCGGCGAGGGCCTGACGATCACGGGCGTCGGTCGTGCGGTCGAGGTGCTGCGCCAGTGCGATGACCTGCCCCCAACTGCCGCCGCTGCTGCTCCCGCCGCCGTCCCCTCCGCCGCCGCGCTCGAACCCCAACGTCGTGAGGGCGACGCGCCACCCGTCGCCGACGGCGCCGAGGCGCAAGTCGTCGGGCAACCGAGCATCGGTCAGGAACACCTCGTTGAACGACGACCCGCCGCTCATCTGGCGGATCGGTCGCACCTCGACGCCTGGCGTGTCGAGGGGCACCATGAACGCCGTCAGGCCCTTGTGCTTGGGCACCTCGGGGTCGGTGCGCACGATGGCGATGCCCCATTGGGCGAACTGAGCGCCGCTCGACCACACCTTCTGGCCGTTGAGCACCCACTCGTCGCCGTCGCGCACGGCGCGGGTGGCCAGTGACGCGAGATCGGATCCGGCCCCAGGCTCGCTGAAGAGCTGGCTGCACAGCTCATCGCCCCGCAGGAACGGGCGGATCAACCGGTCCTGCTGTGCCTCGGTGCCGTGCACCTGGATCGTGGTGGCAACGAGGCTCAGCGTCACGCCGAACACCTCATGGCCACCGGGCGTCTCGAAGGCCGACTCCTCCTTGCGGAACGCCCGGGCGTGCGCGGGCGTGAGGCCGGCGCCGCCGAAGCGCTCGGGCCATGTGATGGCGCCAAACCCCGCGTCGTACTTGATGCGCTGCCAGTCGCACGCCCGCTGCACGAGCGCCTGCTCGTTGGCAAACGTCAGGGCGTGGAAGACCGCCGTCGAGTCGGAGCCGACGCCCCACTCGACCTCGTCGGGCTCGTCACCCCGCTTTGGCTCGGCGTGCTCCTCGAGCCACGCCCGGGCCTCCTTGCGGAACAGGTCGATGTCGACGTTGGCCATGTCGGGCACGGTAGGCGCCACCTCTGAACGCGACCCAACCGAGCGGCCACGAGGGCGGCGGCACGGTCTTCGCCCCTGCCCCACTCTTCGTCGTCACGGGGTCGTAGCGAGCCACCTGCTGGCGATGAACGAAGTGGCCGCGCGTGCTCTCCGCACTACGCGTGGCGGCGGGGCAGCACCTCGACCCGCGGCGGCAGGACCACCGAATGGCCGCGCCACGAGCCAATGTTCTCGCCGGTGCGGCCGCCCGGGCCTTCGGCGATCAGGTCGAGCAGGAGCGCCGCGATCTGCGCCGGCTGCATCCAGGTCGCCAGCACCTCGGGCGTGGCCCGGTGCCCGGCGGCGCCGAGCGACATGCCTGACACCACCGCATCCATGCAGAGCGCGTTGACGCGCACGCCGTGCGGGGCCAGCAGCTTGGACCACGCCTGTGTGAGGCCGTTGATGCCCCACTTCGACGAGTCGTACACGTCCATGAACGTGCCTCCACCGGTGGCGAAGCCGTCCGGCGGGCAGATGTGGTCGGTGGCGACGTTGACGAGGTGCCCTCCACCGCGAGCCACGAGGTGGGGCATCGCCGCCCGGCCGGTGACGTACACACCTCGCAGGTTGGTGCCCACGAGGCGATCCCAGTCGTCGAGGGCGTCGTCCCACGAGTCGGTCAGGCCGTTGGTGACCTTCCACACCCCGGCGTTGGCCACCACGATGTCGAGCCCCCCGTGGATCGCCGCGACGGCGTCGACGAAGGCCTTGATCGCATCGGCGTCGCGCACGTCGACCACGACACCGTCGACCAGCCGGCCAGTGGCGGTAGCGATCTCCGCGGCGACCTCGGTGATGGCCGGCGAGATGTCGCACATGGCGACGTCGGCACCTGCCTCGGCCAGGCCCACGGCGATGCCCTTGCCGATGCCCGACGCTGCCCCGGTGACGAGTCCGATCTTGCCGTCAAGCATTCCCATCGGCTCACCGTAGGTGCGGCTCGTGACCACCACCAACCGGTGCGTCAGCTCGGCCAGGGTGTGTACGACGCCGGCCGCGCCCCGCGCCACGCGCGGTCGGCCGAGACCGAGCCGGTGATGACCGTGCGGTCGTCCTTGGGCACGCGCCAGCCCCAGCCCGACAGGATCCGGTAGCGGCGGAACCGCCACTGGCCCGGTTCACCACTGGGCACCAGCTCGCCCTGGTACATGCCGCCCTGGAGGCTGGCCCCGCTGCTGCTCGTCATGAAGTAGGCCGACAGGTGCGCGGTGCGAAGGTCGTGGCTCACATCGACGGCAAGGTTCGACGAGTGGTGCCCCCCCTGGATGGCCGGAGCCCACTGCGTGTGGTCGGTGTACAGCGGGCTGATCTCGTCGTAGCCCGTCAGGTGGAGGTCCTGCATCGTGCCGGGAGGGAAGTTGACGACCTCGAGCACCGCGTCGGGCGTGAAGACCCGGCGCACGAGCTCGTCGGGGTAGCCGACGTCCATCAGGTACAGGTAGTTGTTGAACGTCGACAGGCAGGCCTCCTTGGCCTCGAAGCGGGCTATGCGCCGGCGCAGCTCGTCGACCTCGGCGCGCAGCGCCGACAGCTCGTCGCGATCGGTCATCGACTCTCCAGTCTCGGGTAGGCGGTGTCGCCCTCTTGCTCGTAGGACTCGTTGGCCGCGCACACTACGGACCATGCACGTCGCCATCACAGGCTTCTGCCTCGACCGGACCATCCACCCCGTGAAGCTGGCGCGCGCCTGCGAGGAGCGGGGCTTCGAGTCGCTCTGGTTCGCAGAGCACAGTCACATCCCGACGTCGCGTCAGACGCCGTGGCCGGGCAGCACGACGGGCGCACCGCTGCCCGAGGACTACTGGCACATGCATGACCTCTTCAACGCGCTGTCGATGGCCGGCGCCGTCACCGAACGGCTCCGCCTCGGCACGAGCGTGTGCCTCATCGCCCAGCGCGATCCCATCTGGCTGGCCAAGCAGGTGGCGTCGCTCGACCACCTCACCAGCGGGCGCGTCGAGCTGGGCATCGGCTTCAGCTGGAACCGCGAGGAGCTCGAGAGCCACGTGCCATGGCGCTGGGAGCGGCGCCGGGACATGGTGCGCGAGAAGGTGCTCGCCATGCGGGCGCTGTGGGCCGACGAACCCACCGGCTTCGAGGGCGAGTTCGTGACCGTGCCGCCCTCCCTCGCCTTCCCCAAGCCCGTGCAGCGCGGGTCACAGGGCCCGCCGCTGACCATCGGCGGCGGCTGGGGCCCGAAGCTGCTCGACGCCATCTGCGACTACGCCGACGGCTGGGCGCCCGTGTCGGCCCGCCCGTCGTTTGCGGCCCGCATGGTGCCGCTGCGCGAGGCGTGTGAGCGAGCGGGACGCGATCCGGACACGGTGCAGGTCAGCATCTTCGGGGCCACGACCGAGCCCGCCGGTCTGGCCAACCTCGAGGCCGAGGGCGTCTACCGGGTGTGCTTCACGATCTGGCCGCAACAGAGCGACGACGACGTGCTCCGCCTGCTCGACCAGTGGGCGGCCGCCGTGGCCCAGTGGCGCGGCTAGGCCAGCGCCCCCCGCGGTGAACGAGTAACGCAGCGAAGCCAGTGCGTGGCCGCCGTGAACGACTGGCGCGGCTAGGCCAGCGCCCTGGCCAGGGTGGCGGCGTCGGCGAGATGCTCGCGGGCGAGGCTCAGCTCCGGGCCAGGGCACAGCCCGACGTGGTCCACGCCGGCCTCGCCGAGCGCGGCGACGTGAGCGACCGCATCGTCCATGGTCCCGATCGGCCCCAGCTCGGCCCACCACGCGTCCGGCATCGTGACGATGCCCTCGACGCCGAGCCGATCGTGGCGAGCAACGAGGTCGTCGAAGAACGGGACCGCCCGAATCGCCGCGTCCGCCTCGACGACCTGCTCGCCCACGAACGGCGCGATGAGCCGCCGAGCCTCACGGCGATCATCGAGCACGCACAGCGAGCTGAAGACCGCAGTGGTCCAACCGGTCGGCGCCCCCGCCCGCTCGCGGCACCAGCGCGCGTACGTGGGGCCCGCCAGCCCAGCCAGCACCACGCCGTCAGCGGCACGACCGGCGATGGCCATCGAGCGGGCGCCTCGCACACCGGCCAACACCGGCGGCACGGGCATCGGCGGCGCCTCCAAACGCACCCTGTCGTGCTGCACGTACGCACCGGCCGTTGTGACCTCCTCGCCCCGCAGCAGCGCTCGCACCACCGTCAGCACCTCGTCCAGCGCGCCGAGCGGTGACGCCGGACGCACGCCCATCTGGCCCATCCACTCCTGGACGCCGTGGCCGATGCCGGCGATCACACGCCCAGAACCCAACGCGCAGAGCGTGGCGATCTCCATCGCGGTGACGGCCGCGGTGCGGGCCACGGCGGGCAGGATCCCGAGTCCTATCCCGAGCCGCTCCGTCGATGCGAGGGCGGCCCCGGCCAGGCTCGGCCCCGAGGTGAAGAAGCAGTCCTCGATGATCCACATCCGGTCAAGCCCGCCCGCCTCGGCCAGACGAGCGGCTTCGATCACGAACGCGGCCGGATAGGTGCGGTCGAAGGTCGAGCCGATCGAGGGTGTGGTCACCGCCGCAGCGTAGGAAACAAGCCACCGATGGTTTCGCTTCGCACGACGCACCGGGAGCAAGATGCGCAACGACGTTGCCACCCACACAAGGGGATCCCGCCATGAGCCGCATCAGCCTCCTCACGCCCGAGCAGCTCGACCCGGACATCCGGCGCATGACCAATGCCGACGAGCGCACGCCGCTCGAGCTTGGCTTGACCCGGATCTTCGCCCACAACCCCGACATCGCCAAGGGCGTCATGGCCATGGGCCGCTCGCTCAAGGTCGGGCGCACCCTGCCTCCCCGCCTCATCGAGCTGGTGCGCCTGAGGGTGGCGTTCCACAACCAGTGCCGCAGCTGCATGGCGATCCGCTATCCCGACGCGCTCGCCGACGGCCTCACCGAGGACCTGGTGTGCTCGCTCGAGAAGCCCATGGAAGCCGACGACCTGACCGACGCCGAGAAGATCGCCATCCGCTACGGCGAGCTGTTCGCCACCAACCACCTCGCCATTGACGACGCCTTTCACGACCGCCTCCGCGAGCACTTCACCGAGCCTGAGATCGTCGAGCTCGGCGTGAACGTGGCGTGGTTCGTCGGGCTCGGGCGCCTCTCGGCCACGTGGGACATGATCGAGGAGCTCCCCGCGCGCTTCCAGGACCAGAGCGGCGCTCCCATCGTTCCGTGGGGCGACGACGCGATCGTGATGCGCTGATGGCGATCACCGACCTGGCCGGCAAGGTTGCCGTGGTCACCGGCGCAGCCAGCGGCATCGGCGCCGCCGTGAGCCGACGATGTGCCGACGCGGGCATGAAGGTCGTCATGGCCGACATCGAAGCCGACGCCCTCGCCGCAACGGCCCAGGTCCTGCGCGATGCCGGCCATGACGTGACCACGGTGCCGACCGATGTGTCGAAGCCCGAACAGATCGACCACCTCGCTGCCACGACCTACGCCACATACGGCGCCTGCCACGTGCTGCACAACAACGCCGGTGTGGTGGGCCACGGTCCGGTGTGGGCGGTGCCGCTCGACGAGTGGGAGTGGGTGCTGGGCGTCGACCTGTGGAGCGTCATCTACGGCATCCGCGCCTTCGTGCCCCGCATGCTCGACGGTGGCGAACCCGGTCACGTCATCAGCACCGCATCCGTGGCCGGCCTCACGCCGTTCCCCGGCATAGCGCCCTACGACGTCGCCAAAGTCGGTGTCGTCGCACTGTCCGAGTCGCTGCACCACGACCTGGCCGCCGCCGGCGCGGGCGACCGCATCGGCGTGTCGGTGCTGTGCCCCGGTGTGGTGCCGACTCGCATCGGCGAGAGCGCCCGAAACCGGCCGGGCGTCGATCCGACGACGGTCCGCCAGACTGTCGCCACGCAGCGCACGCCGCCGCCCACGAGCAAGTCCACGGCCGAGGTGGCCGATGCCGTTCTCGACGCGATCACCACCGGTCGCTTCTGGATCCTCACCCATCCCGAGTACCGCCCCGTGATCGAGGCCCGCGCCGCCGGCATCCTCGACGGCTTCACGGTCGTGCGCCCACCCGTGTTCTGACCCGACCCTCGAGTGGCGCGGAAAGCCTGGAGACCGCTTCGTTCCTGCCTCGAGATGAGCGTTGGCGGCGCCTGACTGCCGCCAACGCTCATCTCGGCACGACGCCCGTGTTGATCGCTGGGGTGACCGGACCCCTACGCTTCGCCGCCGTGCCCGACATCAACGTTCCCGCCAACCCCGCCGCCGTCACGGCCGGCTTCCTCACCGCCGTGCTCCGCGAGAGTGGCGTCATCGGCCCCGGCACCGAGGTGGCCAGCTTCGAGGGCGAGCCCGTCGGCGCCGGCATCGGCGTGATGGGCGAGCTGCTCCGCGCCCGGCTCACCTACGCGGGCCCGCAGTCCGAGACGGCGCCGGCCAGCGTCATCGTCAAGCTCCCCTCGCCCTACGAGGAGAACCGCGCGCAGGGTGTCGGGCTCGGCATGTACGAGGCCGAGGTGCGCTTCCTCAACGAGCTGGCCGAGCACACGCCGGTGCGCGTCCCGATGGTCCACTACGCCACGATCACGCCCGGCACAGCCGACTTCGTCATCGTGATGGAGGACCTCGGGCACCTCACGATCGGCGATCAGGTGACCGGCCTCCCTGTCGAGGAAGCGACCGCGGCGGCCCTGGCCCTGGCCGACGTCCACGCCGGCTGGTGGGGCAAGGTCCAGGTGCCCGAGCTCGAGTGGATCCCGAGCGTCGTGCACCCACGGATCGAGGCCCTCGGCCAGATGTGGCCCGACCTGTGGGCCGGCTTCAACGTACGGTTCGGCTACGTACTTCCCGAAGGTGGCTTCGCCGTGGGCGAGCAGGTGAAGCTGCACTACTGGTCGGTCATGCAGGCCCTCGCCCAACTCCCGTGGACCCTGATCCACCAGGACTTCCGGGTCGACAACCTGTTCTTCGACGATCTCGCGGGCCACGATCCCGTCGTCATCATCGACTGGCAGGGCCTCGGCCGGGGGCCGGCCGTCTACGACCTCGCCTACTTCCTGGGCGGGTCGCTCACCGTCGAGGACCGCCGTGCCAATGAGCGGGCGATCGTGCGGGCCTACCACCAGCGCCTCGTCGAAGGTGGCGTGACCGACTACCCGTTCGAGGACCTGTGGCAGGGCTACCGCATGGGGATGCTGTCGGGGCTGTCGACCGCTGTGCTCGTCGGCGCCACGTTCGACCTCGCCAACGAGCGGGGCAAGGCCCTGGTCGAGGTGCTCGGCAGCCGCCACTTCGCCGCGGCTGTCGATCTCGACGCCCTCGAACTGCTGCCGCCGACCTGAGCGGCGGGCGCCACAGCCAGCCGCCGACCTGAGCGGCGGGCGCCACAGCCAGCCGCCGACCTGAGCGGCGGGCGCCACACCCAGCCGCCGACCTGAGCGGCGGCAGCCACACCCAGCCGCCGACCTGAGCGGCGGCAGCCACACCCAGCCGCCCACCAGAGCGGCGGCAGCCACAGCCAGCCGCCCACCAGGCATCAGACGAGCAGCCAGCCCCCGTCGACCACGATCGTGTGGCCCGTCACGTAGCTGCCGAGATCGCTCAGCAGGAACAGGGCAGCCTTCGCGATGTCGAGCGGCTCGCCAGAGTGGCCAAGCGGGATGTTCTGGGCGCGCTGGGCCATGAGCGGCCCCATGAGGCCCGTGGGCACGGACGAACCGGGCCACACCGGAGGCAGCTCGCCGCTGCGCATCTTGGCCAGCGTGGGGACGGCGATGTGCCCCGGGGCGATGGCGTTCACCCGGATCTGGTGCGGAGCCAGATCGAGGGCCAGTGACTTGGTGAACTGGATGACCCCGGCCTTGGCCGAGTCGTAGGCCGTGCCGAGGCACGGCATGAGCCCGTCGACCGAGGCGATGTTGACGATCCCGCCACCACGCCCCTGGTCCACCATCCGGCGCGCCGCTGGCTTCGAGCAGTTGAACACCGAGGCGAGGTTCACCTCGATGCTGCGTCGCCACGACTCGAGGGACTGGTCGATGATGCCGCCCGCGTCGCGATACGAGCCGGCGTTGTTCACCAGCACGTCCAGACCACCATGGGCCGCCACGCAGGCCGCCACCGCGGCCTCGGCCGAGGCGAACGAGGTCACGTCGAGGTGAACGGCCGTGCCGCCGATCTCCGCGGCGACCTTGGCGGCGCCGTCGTCGTCGAGATCGCCGATCACCACACGGGCACCCGCCGAGGCGAGCAGCCGGGCGATGCCCTCGCCGATCCCGGTGGCCCCGCCCGTGACCAGCACGACCTTGTCGTCAAGCGACAGCAGTTCACCGAGTGCAGCATCCATGGGGTCCCCCTCGTCAGACCGTCCGGCCGTTTGGCCGGTTGGCACGGGCGAACGTACCGTCGGCTCCATGGGGGACGCAGATCGAGACGACAGCTTGCTGAGCCAGCCGCTGGTGGAACACCGCATCGCCATCGCTCGCCAGGTGTTTTCCGCGTCGAGAGCAGAGACGCCGACGCACCGAAGCCCTTCTTCACTCGCGTGATGGCCACCGTCGAGTCGTTCCGCGTCGAAGTTCCCGACGCGGACATCGCCGACCTGCGCGACCGCCTTCGTCGCACCCGCTGGGCGGCCGACTACGACAACGACTCGTGGCGCTACGGCGTCGAGGAGGGCTGGCTGCGCTGGTTCGTCGACGAGTGGATCGCCTTCGACTGGCGGGCGGCCGAGGCGGCCATCAACGCCTTTCCGCAGTTCCGCACCGTGATCGACGACGTGCCCATCCACTTCATCCACGTCCGGGGCAAGGGCGTGCCCGGCGGGTCGGCACCGATGCCGCTGATCCTCACGCACGGCTGGCCGTGGACGTTCTGGGACTACCACGCCACGATCGGACCGCTGGCCGATCCCGCGAGCTACGGCGGCGACCCCGCCGACGCGTTCGACGTCGTCGTGCCGTCGCTGCCCGGCTTCGGGTTCTCGAACCCCTTGCGGCGCAGCGGCATCGGCGCGCAGGAGACCGCCGACCTCTGGGCCCGCCTGATGACCGACGTGCTCGGCTACCAGCGCTTCGCCGCCCAGGGGGGTGACTGGGGCGCCATCGTCACCGCCAACCTCGCGCACGCCCATGCCGACGTGCTGATCGGCGCCCACCTGTCGATGGCGATGCTGCTGACCGCCGGGCGCAGCCAGGTGACCGCGGCTGACTACGGGCCCGACGAGGCCGAGTGGTTCGAGCGCATGAACCGGCGCATCAAGAGCGCGGCCAGCCACGTGGCCGTGCACACCAACGACCCCCAGACGCTGGCCTACGCGCTCAACGACTCGCCGGCCGGCCTGGCCGCGTGGCTGATGGAGCGGCGCCGGGCCTGGAGCGACAACGACGGCGACGTGCTGCAGGCCTTCACCCTCGAGCACCTCCTCACCACCGCGTCGATCTACTGGTTCACCCAGACCATCGGCACCTCGATGCGCTACTACGCCGAGTGGTTCGGCCGCCCCTGGCAGCCGCGCCACGATCGCGCACCCACGCTGCAGGCGCCCACCGGCATCGCGGTGTTCCCCCAAGAGCTGATCCTGCTGCCGAGGTCGCTGGCCGAGCGCCACGCCAACCTCGTGCACTGGTCGGTGCAACCGCGCGGTGGGCACTTCGCGGCGGCCGAGGTCCCCGACCTGCTCGTGGCCGACGTGCAGGCGATGTTCGCGACGCTGCGTTAGAGGGCCGCGCCCGCGTCGCAGTTGACGATGAGGTTGAAGCCGCGCAGGACGAACGCGTCGGTCAGCGCCTCACCCCGAGGATCGCCACCCATCGAGAACGTGCCGACCATCGAGATCGGCGAGCACAGGTACCACAGGGCGTGCTCGCGGAACTCGCGCTGGCACTGGTCCCAGCCGTAGTCCTCGACACCGAGGGCGATGAGCCGGTCGTAGTACCGGCGCAGCAGCGCCATCGCGTGGTCGCGCTGGAGCTCGACGGGCAGCGAGGTGCCCAGCAGGTACGACACGTCGCTCACGCCCCGGCCCCGGATGGCGAGCTGGAAGTCGATCAGCCCGAAGCCGTCACCACCCTCGACGTCGAAGAACAGGTTGTCGAGACGGGTGTCGGTGTGGATCAAGGTGGTCGGCTCGACCGCACAGCGGTAGGTGAGCTCCTCGAAGACCGGTTCGAGGCGGCGGGCGAGGCGCAGGGACTCGACGGGCAAGCGATCGGCGTAGCGCTCCTCGACCGCCGGGAGGCCGCCGCGAAAGATGCCGGGCACGACCTCGAGGTACATCGGCTCGTTGAGGCGGGGCAGGAACGACAAGTCGTCGAGCTCGGGCCGCTGCCACCACGCCGCGTGCATCGCCGCCAGGTTCTCGATGGTGACCGATGCCTCGTGCAGGGTGAGGCCACGGACCTGGTCGCCGACCTGCAGCCCGGTGCCGTCGGCCATGTCTTCGAGCAGCACGAGGAAGCGCCCCGTGGCCGCGTCAGCCACGGCGAGGTAGGACCGCGGGACCCGCACCGGGACGAACGCGGCGGCATGGCGGTAGAAGCCGACCTCGCGTTCGTAGAGGCGCAGCGCCAGGGCGACCTCGAGGTTGGCGGGCTGGGCCGTCGGCAGCTTGGCCACGAGCGACCGGGGCGCCCCCGCTTCGGGATGGTCGTAGGTCAGGGCGAGGCGCAGCACGATGCCGAACACGCCGCTGCCGGCACCGATGTCAGACGAGGTCACGGTGGCCACCGAGCTGGAGCTGATGGCCCCTGAGCGGCGCAGGACCTCGGTCAGCCAGGCGGGCGTGAAGCCCTCGGCGCTGGTGGGGAGATCGAGGTCGAGGTGGTCGGGATCGTGGTGGCCGGCGTTCATCGAGCTGCGACCTCCGAGGCGACGGTGGCCGAGAAGGCGTCCGGGCCGAGGACCGCACCGGTGGCCCTGTCAGCGCCACCGTGCTTGAACAGCTCGGCCGGAATGGCCATCGGGGCGATCGGGGCGGTCGTGGTCCACTCGTGCACGCAGATGCGATGGGTGATGGCCCATCGGCCGTCTCGGAGCTCGTAGCGGTCGACGTAACGACCCCACCACGTGTCGACCTCACGCGTGCCGTCCTCCAACGTCCGCAACAGGTACGAGGTGTTGTACAGCTCGCCTCGGGCGTGCGTGTGGTCGTCGATCTCGATCGTGTGGTTGAAGATGCAGTGCATCGTGGCCTCGAAGCGGGCGTGCGTCGTCACCACCCGCTCGCAGAACTCGGCGGCGTCACCCACGAACACGCCGTGGTCGTCGATGGCGCCGTCGTGGTACGCGCTGGCCATCATGGCCACGTCGAGGCGGTCGACTCCCCGGCAGTACCGGTTGGCGACCTCGCGGATCGCCTCCTTCGCGCCCAGCTCCTCGATCAGGTCCATGGCCGGACAGTACGCGCCCTCGCCTGCCCCAGACCAAGACCACCAGCGCTCACCGCAGAGGCTTCACCCACGGGCCACCCGAGAACTCGTGCGAGTTGTGCGCGCCCTGTGCCCCTCCGGCGCACAAGTTGGGGCTTTGGGGGACGGGAGAGAGGGCTGGCACACTCCCAGCCATGATCTGGGGACACGTGGTGCAGTACTGGGCGCGCTGGCAGCCGGACTGGGTGGCCGTGCGCTTCGGCGATCGGGAGATCACCTGGCGCGAGCTCGACGTGCACACCGACGAGCTGGCCGCGGGCCTGACCGCCCTCGGCGTGGGCCACGGCGACCGCATCGCCATCTTGCTGCTGAACCGGCCCGAGTACCTCGAGACGGTCGTGGCCGCCATGAAGCTCGGCGCCATCGTGGTGCCGATGAACGTGCGCCTGACCGCCCCCGAGATCGCCTACCAGGTCGCCAACGCCGACTGCACGGTGGTGGTGACCGAGACCGCGCTCGCCCCGGCCCTGGCCAACGCCCGGCTGGCGCAGCCGGCCATGGTGGTGCTGAACGCCGACGACGGGACCCTCGACGCCGCCCGTGTCGTCGGGGCCATCCCCCCGCCCGTGAGCATCGCGGCGAGCGATCCCCTCTTCATCTGCTACACGAGCGGCACCACCGGCGATCCGAAGGGCGCGGTCCTCACGCACAGCTCGTGGCACCACGCCGCCATGTGCCGTGCGCTCCAAGGGCCGATCACCCGCGTCGACAAGCTCCTGCTCCCCTTCCCCTTGGCCTTCACGGGTGGGATGGCAATGGCCATGACCGCGATCTGGTCCGGCGCCCAGCTCGTGCTCGAACCCGGCTTCGACGCCACCAGGGTGCTGCACCTCATCGACGACCTCGGCATCACGGTATTCATGGCCGTGCCCGCCATCTTCCAGGCGCTCGCCGACCACCCGGACTTCGACGCCACCGACATCAGCTCGATCCGCTGTGCGTCCTCGGGTGGGGCGCCGGTGCCGGTGAGCCTCATGCAGATCTTCCTCGCCCGAGGCATCCCGATGACCCAGGCGTACTCGCTGACCGAAGTGAGTGCTTCGGGCATCACGCTGCCTTACCACCAGGCGCTCGAAAAGGTTGGGAGCTGCGGGGTGCCCGCCATGCACAGCGAGGCCCGCATCGTCGACCCTGAGACCGGCGCCGAGCTGCCCGACGGCGAAGTGGGCGAGATCGCCATCCGGGGCCCCGAGGTGATGAGCGGCTACTGGCGCAACGAAGCCGCGACGGCCGCCGCCCTGCGCGATGGATGGCTGCACACCGGCGACCTCGGCACGCGCGATGCCGACGGCTACTTCCGGGTCGTTGACCGCGCCAAGGACATGCTCATCAGCGGCGGGCTCAACGTGTACCCGGCCGAGCTGGAGCGCACCTTGGCCGCGCTGCCGTCCGTGATCGAGGTCGCCGTCGTGGGCGTTCCCGATGCCCGCTGGGGCGAGACTCCCGCCGTCGTGGTGCTCACCAACGGGCCCCTCACCGGCGACGAGGTGCTGACCGCGTGCAAGGCCGAGCTGGCCGACTACAAGTGGCCCCGGTACCTCGTGATCCGCGACGAGCCGCTGCCGCGCAACATGAGCGGCAAGGTGCTCAAGCGCCAGCTGCGTGACGAGCTGGCCGATCTCCCCAGCCGCGCCACGCCCATCCGATGACCACCGATCCGGCCAGTCCGTTACGGGCGGAGCGCCCGTTCGACGTCGAGGAGGCCGACCGCCTCCTGACCACGACCCGAAGCGTGCGCAAGCGTCTCGACCTCACCGCACCGGTGGACCTCGACGTGATCACGACGTGCTTGGAAGTCGCCCAGCAAGCTCCAACGGGGTCGAACAACCGCTCGTACCGGTTCCTCGTCATCACCGACGCCGACAAGCGCGCCGCGCTGGCCGACCTGTACCGCAAGGGCCTCGGCGAGTACGCCCGCGCCACGGCTGAGCTCAACGAGCGAGGGTTCGAGTCCAAGGTCGGGGTGCGCGACGAGGCGCCCGGCATCGACGAGGCCGCCCGCACGACGGCGCTCGACGCGCAGACCAAGCGGGTGTTCGCCTCGGCCCGCTACCTCACGGCCCACCTCCACGAGGTGCCGGTCCACGTCATCCCGTGCATGGTCGGCCGCCTCCCCGATGCCTACGACAACTTCCGGGCTGCGGCCTACTACGGCTCGATCCACCCGACGATCTGGTCGTTTCTCCTCGCGTTGCGCACCCGGCGCTACGGAGGCGTGTTCACCACGCTGCACCTCGTCAACGAGCAGGCCGCTGCCGAGCTGTTGGGCATCCCGTCCCACATCTGCCAGATCGGCCTCATCCCCGTGGCCCGCACCACCGGGGGTGGCTTCGGGCGGGCCGATCGGGGACCCATCGACGAGGTGCTGTACGGCAACAGCTGGGGCGAAGCGCTGCGCTGAAGTGACCTGCTGCGAGGCTGGCGCCATGAGCTCCAGCGCCGCCGATGAGCGTTACACCCATGGGCACCCCGCGGCGGTCGTGGCGGCCCATGCCGCCCGCACTGCGGCGTCCTCGGCCGCCTACCTGCTGCCCCACCTGAGCGTCGGCCAGCGCTTGCTCGACGTCGGCTGCGGCCCCGGCTCGATCACGATCGACCTGGCCGAGCTGGTCGCCCCGGGCGACGTCGTCGGCATCGACCGCTCCGACGAGGTGCTGCTCGCCGCCCGCCGGCTGGCCGCGGCGCGAGGCGTGCCCAACGTCGCCTTCGAGACCGCCAACGTGTACGAGCTCCCCTTCGACGACGGCTCGTTCGACGTCGTGCACGCCCACCAGACGCTGCAGCACCTCGTCGATCCGACTGCGGCACTGCGCGAGGTGGCGCGGGTGCTGCGCCCCGATGGGCTCCTTGCGGTGCGCGACGCCGATTACGGCACCATGGTCCACGCCCCCCACGAGCCGGGCATCGACGCGTGGCTGGCGCTGTACCACGCCGTCACCTCGGCCAACCGGGCTGACGCCGACGCCGGTCGGCACCTGAGCGGCTGGGTGCACGACGCCGGCTTCGTCGACCTCGTCACGACCACCAGCACGTGGACCTCTGCCGAGCCTGTCTCGTGTCGAAGCTGGGCCGAGCTGTGGGCGTCACGCCTCACCGAGGGCGCCTTCGCCGAACAGGCCCAGAGCGAGGCGCTGGCCACCCGAGCCGAGCTCGATGAGCAGGCGGCTGCGTTTCGGGCATGGGCGAGCCAGCCCACGGCCTTCTTCGCCTTCCTGCACGGCGAGGTGCTGGCCCGCCGGCCCTGACCGCGGCGTCAGACGGAGTCAGGCCAAGGCGCCGGCATCGGCGGCGAGCACCGAACCCGTCATCAGCATCGACAGGTCAGTGCAGCAGAAGTAGATGACCCGGGCGACGTCATCGGGCACCCCACCACGGCGCAGGGCGTTGGCGCTGAAGCTGGCGCTGATGTCAATGCCCGCTTCCTTCAGCGGGGCGAGCTGCTCTTGCACCCCGGGCGTGTCGATGACGGTGGGGGCCACTCCCAGCACGCGGATGCCGAGCGGCCCGAACTCGACGGCGAGCGCCTTGGTGAGCCCGACGATGGCGTGCTTGGAGGCGATGTAGGCGCTGATGCCCGGGGCCGCCTTGAACCCGGCCGTCGAGCTGAGGTTGACGATGACGCCGCCCTCGCCCATGCGGCGGGCCGCCTCGCGGGCCCCGGCGAACGAGCCGCGGACGTTGACGGTGAGCATGCGATCGATGAAGGCGTCGGTGACGTCGATGGCGGGGCCGGTCGTCGGGTAGATGCCTGCGTTGTTCACCCAGATGTGGAGCCCGCCGAAGTCGGCGACGGCGGCCTCGCAGACCGCGACGATCGACTCGGTGTCGGCGACGTCGATGCGCATCGCCACAACGGTGGAACCAGTTGCAGATGCAACTTCTTTGGCGGTCACCTCGGCCCCCGCGACATCGAGGTCGGCCACGATGACCGTGGCCCCGGCTTCGGCCAGGCGGGCCACCGTGGCGGCACCGATGCCCTTGGCCCCCCCGGTCACGACGGCGACGCGGCCGGCGAGACTCGAGAGCTCGGTCAACGACCGTCCCGACACGTCTGCGATGCCCATGGTGATCCCCCAGTGATCGATGCGGCGCGACCGGCGCGTTGTGAGTGCACCGCGCGCCGATGGTAAGCACCCGGAGCCGCCGCAGACCAAAGGGGAGCACCATGACCGAGGTCGGCTTGTGCCTGCCACAGCTCGGACCCCACGTCACCGCCGATGTGGTCCGCCGCTTCTGCCAACGCGGCGAAGCGATCGGCTTCACGAGCTTCTGGGTGCAGGAGCACCTCTTCTACCCACTCGAGGGAAAGAGCGGATACGCCGGTCGACCCGGCCTGCCGATACCGGTCCCCTACCAGCACATGCTGGCCTCCACCGAGCTGCTCACGGCAGCGGCCGCGTGGACCGAGCGAGCCCTGCTCGGCACCTCGATCCTGGTGGCCGGCTACCACCGCCCCGTCGAACTGGCACAGCGACTCGCCACGATCGACGTGCTGTCCGGCGGGCGCCTGGTGGTCGGGCTCGGCCTCGGGTGGAGCGAGGACGAGCACGACCAGATGAACGTCGAGTTTGCGACCAAGGGCGCCCGCCTCGAAGAGCTCGTGGCCGCCCTCGAAGCGTGCTGGGCCGACGGCGAAGTCGAGTTCCACGGTCGGTTCTTCGACATCCCCCGCTGCCTCATCCAGCCCAAGCCGATCCAACGGCCCCGGCCGCCACTGATCTCGGGCCTGTGGGGGCCACGAGGTCAGGAGCGCACGCCGCGCCTGTTCGACGGATGGAACCCGGCCGGCCTGACCGTCGAGCAGTCCGGGGCGATCATGGCGGGGATGAACGCCGCCCGCCCGGCCGGCACGGCGCCGATGTCGATGTGGTACCGGCTGTTCCTTCAGGCCCCGACCGGTGCCGACCGGCCCGATCAGCTGCTCGACACCTGTGTCGAGGCGCGGGCTGCCGGCTTCGAGCACCTGATCGTCGACGCGAACTTCTGGCCGGGCATCACCTCCCCCGAGGGCTGGCTCGATGCCCTCGAGCTCATGGCCCCGGTCGTACCGCTCTGATGGCTCGACGCTGACCGTCGCCGTCGTTCACCAGCGCCATCGGGTGGCCCTGGTCGCAAACTCGTCGGCCCGCTCGATCATTGCGAAGGCCCGATCGGGAACAACCTCGAAGAGCGCCTGGCTGCCCACGAACGCGCGCAGGTCGGTGCCGGGGACCTCCGGCTCGTACTTCGCGGCGTAGGCATCGAGCACCGCCTCCCGGTCGGCACCCTCCACGATCGGCACGGCCCGGCCCTCGACCGAGACGCACTCGACCGTGTCGTCGACGGTCACGACGACCTGCGGGTTGGCCGCGATGTTGCGGGCCTTGCGCGACAGCGACGAGCACGAGAAGACGAAGCGCTCCGCCTCTGCCATCCACACACCCCACACCGGGAGCGCGTGGGGACGTCCAGAGGCCGACACCGTCACCACCCAGTAGTTGCGGTTGCGAACCAATCGCTCCGACGCCCAGGTCCACGGCAGCGCCTCCCAGGTTCCTTCGGCAACGGCCTCGTCGATCCCGTAGCCGACCGAGGCCGGCGGATCGGCAAGGGGCATGGTCAGACCTCCTGAAAAGTGAGCCCCGGGGGCATGGTCATGGGCATGGTCAGGTTCTCGTCGCTTCGGCGCACGTTGACCGGGATGGCGCTCATGACGGGCAGACCGGTGACGCGGTCGAAGTCGCGGTCGACCGGCGTGAGCCGCCCGGTGTTGGAGCCAATCGTGCGCACGTCGCCGTCGAACTTGGGCGAGTCACCCCAGGCGTGCGCCATCGAGATCACACCGCGGGCGACGTCAGGGGCGGGCTCGACGATGCCGAGAATCGTCGCGTGGCCAGAGTCGATCTCGATGATGTCCCCCTTGGCCAGCCCTTCGTCGGCCAGGTCGTCAGGGTGCATGAAGGCCGGGTTGTACGACCACCGGCGCACGAGATGGGGGATGTCGCGGCCCGAGGAGTTGTACACGTCGAGCAGCCGCCGGCTCACGAGGCGGTAGGCGAAGCGCTGGTCGTCGCGATACCCGGCATGGTCGAGCAGGGGCTCGGCCGCCACCTCGGCCAGCTCGTCCAGCATCGACTCGTCGCCCACCTGCAGGCGCACGGCGTGGCCCGGGTCCTTGGGCAGCACGATGATCGAGTCGTCGCGCCACATCGCCCCGTGCGCGTGCTGCTTCACCTCGGCGAGTGGGATGCGTGACGCGCGGGTCATGAGCTGGTGGAGCTCGTCGGTGGTCGGCGCGTCGGTCATCGACACCTCGACGCCGGCCACCTTGAGCTGGAGACCGAGCCGCTGGGCCAGCCCGTAGAAGAGCTCCCACTCCTCGATGCAGTCGCTCCCCTCGGGTGGATCGACCAGCTTCGGGGCAAACTGCGCGTACGGATCGGGGTAGCCGGTGGTCGCCGCGCCGTAGCCCCAGATCGTCTCGTTGGGCATCGTGATCCCATCGACCTCGAGCGACAGCTTCGGGGCGAGCACGTAGTCGGCGAGCTTGGCCGTGGCCGACCACCTTGGGTCGATCGTGACGTTCAGCTCGAGCGCCTGCATGGCATCGAAGGTCTTGAGCTGATCGGGCCACGCCGCCATCGGGTTGCCTCCCAGGCTGAACAGGGCCCTCACGCGGCCAGGGCCGTCGGTGAGGATCTCGTCGCTCAACGCCGCGGTCGGCAGGCCACCGGCGTTGTCGCCGAGCCCCCGCACCCGCAGCTGCTCACCGAAGCCGGCAGCCGGCGGCCGGGGCTCGGCCTGGGCCTTGGCCACCCGCTGGGGCATCAGCACGTAGGGGTTGGGCACCGGCTCGCCCTCGCGGAGCCAGCGCCCGCACACGGTCTGCAGGCAGGCGATGAGGTACTCGGTCAGCGTGCCGCGCGGCGCCATGTTCGGTCCGGTGCCGGCGGTCACCGAGCCCCGCGTGCCCGCGGCCCACATGCGCGCTGCAGCGACGACCTGGGCGCTCGGCACGGCGGCACGGCGCTCGACGTAGTCGGGGGTGAAGGGCTCGACCGCAGCGCGGAGCGCCTCGAATCCTTCGACGTCACTGGCAACGAAGGCCTGGTCGAACAGCCCTTCGCTGAGGATGACCCGGAGCATCCCGGCCAGCACCGTGGGGTCCTCGCCGGGGCGGCTCTGGAGGTGGAGGTCCGCCACCGCTGCGGCCTCGGTGCGGCGCGGGTCGATGACGATGAGGCGCATGCCGCGCGCCTTGGCCTCGCGCAGCCGCTTGGCCGGGTTGTACTGGGGGATCCCGCCCCACATCGAGATCGTGGGGTTGGCCCCCACCAGGATCCAGGTGTCGGCGGAGGCGAACGGTTGCGGACCCGCGCTCCACGAGCCGTGCAGGGCTCGGGCGACGCCCTTGCCGGGTTGGTCGATGCTGCCCGACGAGAACCGCATCGGCGACCCCAGGGCCTTCATGAAGCCCTTGGCCATCTCGTTGCCGGACGGGTAGTGGAACGAGAAGGTGCCGGCGTAGAGCGCGACCGAGCGGGGGCCGTGCTCAGCCACGAGGTCACGGAGATGGGCGGCGATCTCGTCCAGGGCCTGCTCACTCGAGATCGCGGCGTAGGTGCCGTCGGCCATGCGCTTGTGCGGGCGCAGGATCCGGTCCGGGTGGCCGTGCTGCTCGGGCAGGGCCCGCCCCTTCACGCAGGAGAACCCCTCGTACATGGGGTTGTCCACGTCGCCGATGACCTTCACCACCCGCCCGTCCTCGACAGTCACCGTGATGCCGCAGAACGCATGGCAGAACCGGCAGAACGAGGTGTGCTCCGTGCGCATGGCGACCCCCACGATCTTGGCGAGGGCCGCACTTGGACCCCCGGCCTCCACTCGGTCACGATCGTAGGGTGGCTGTTTCGAACGATCCCAACGCGGTGCTCGACCGCCCGGTCGTCGCCGACGACCTGTACGGCGCCGACTACTTCCGCGACCCTCACCCGTACTGGGCGCGGATGCGCCTCGAGCAGCCGGTGTTCTTCGACTCGATCTCGAGCTCCTGGGTCCTCACCCGCTTCGCCGACGTCGACGCGATCTTTCGCGACCACGAGCGCTACTCGAACCGCACCTACACGGCCTCGACGGGGGCGGTGTTCGGCACGACCCTGCTCGAGATGGACGGTCACGACCACGTGGTGCGCCGCACCATCGTGGCGCCCGACTTCGTGGGCAAGCGCCTCGACGCGTTCGTCGACGTCATCGACCGCAACATCGAGGACCTGATCGAGCCGTGGCGCGCCGACGGTCGGGTCGATCTGGTCGATCGGTTCACCACCAGGCTGCCGATCAACGTGATCGTCGACATGCTCGCCCTGCGCAAGGAGGACCACGAGCTGTTCCACGACTGGTACTCGTCGATGATGGCGGGGCTGTCGGGCGTCCCGGCGCTGCGCGAGCGGGGCCGCAACGCCCACGCGGGGGTGAGCGCCTACATCGACCCCTACCTCGTCGAGCGGATGGGCTGCCCCGGACCCGACCTGCTGTCCAAGATCGCCCACGGCGAGGCCGAGGGGCAGCGGCTCACCGATGCCGAGGTCAAGAGCTTCGTGTCACTCATGTTCGTGGCCGGCGGCGAGACCTCTGACAAGGCGATCTCGAACCTGTGGTGGAACCTGCTGACCCACCCCGATGCGCTCGGCGCGGTCACCGCCGACCCGTCGCTGCTCGACGCCGCCTTCAGCGAGTCGATGCGCAAGGACGGACCCGTCCAGTTCGAGGCCCGCTTCACCACCGCCGACGTCGAGTGGTACGGCACGACGATCCCGAAGGGCGCGCTGGTGCGGGTGTGCGTCGCGTCGGCCAACTCCGACGAGACCGTGTTCGCGTCGCCACGGTCGTTCGCCATCGATCGCGGCGATCTCCACCTCGGGCTCGAACGGCGGGCCGGCGTGGCCGATGGCGAGCGCACCGGGCACCTCGGCTTCGGCGTCGGCAAGCACTTCTGCCTCGGCTACGAGCTCGCCCGAACCGAAGCCGTGCGGGGCAGCCGGCGACTGCTCGAGGTGATGACCAACCCTCGCATTGCCCCCGGCACCGACCCCTGGCCCACGTTCAAGGGTGGCTTTCGGGCCATCACGACCCTCGTCGTCGACTACGACCCGGCCTGAAGGGTCGTCACTGCGCCGGCAGCCGAGTGCACGTCACGCCCTCCCTTCACGAGGTGCGGCCGTTCTGAAGCGCGGCTCTCCTAGTGTCAGCCATCCCGAGACCGTGGGAGGGCCCATGACCGAGCACTGCGTGAACCACCTCGCTCGGCCGTCGAGTCATCGTGCTGGCGGCGCGATCAAGGTGGCGCTGGCCTTCGTCGCCCTGGTGCCCGGTGGTGTCTGGTTGGCCGGCTGTGGAGGGGGAAGCACTGCCGCACCGGCCGCAGGGGCGAACAGCTCGACCAGCACGACCTCGCGGCCGCCCGAGCCCGCGACCGCAACCACCGCGAGCGCCACGACGGCGCCCGCAACCGCCGCCACGACGGTGGCCGCCACGACCACGATCGCCGTGACGACAACCGTCCGCCACGGTGCTCCCGACCTGAAGTCGCTGTTCTCACCTGTTGCCGGGTACCGCTACGCAGCCGTGCCCGCGAGCGTGGTCGGGAACCTGTGCACCCCGAACATGATCGGGAGCCAGTGCGACGCCAAGGGCGTGGTCGACGCACGGGGCCGTTCGGTTGCGCAGCTCAGCGCTCGTTGGTTCGCCGATGGCGTGCCCGAGCCGACGGCACGCGACTTCGCCGTCTCCCTCCTGTACTCCCAGGATGCCGTACCGCTCGGTGGTGTGGCATGGCAGTCCAAGGCGGGACGACCGGTGCTGGTGGCCGACAAGGCGCAGGGCACCACCACCCGGTTCGTGGTGTGGTACTCCGACGACGCCCTGTACGAGGCAGTGTCCCAGAGCCAGCCGATGGGCCAGTTCGATGCCTTCGTCAACGCCGCCCTCGCCGCCACGATGGGCAACTGAGCCTTCGGTCCGGCCAGGAGCGGCTCGGAGCGGCTCGGCGACCTCGCTCGGCCGGCCGAGGACTCGATGACCTTCGGCCCTAGCGGCACGGTCGGTGCTCGAAGGATGCTGCGAGCAGGAGTTCCTACTGAAGGCGAGGAGCCTGTCATGGGTGACATCGTCCCGTTCACCGACAACTTCCGGGATCTGTCGAACCTTGACGGCTACCAGTTCGAGTTCATCTGCGAACGGTGCGGCAACGGCTACCGCTCGCCGTACCAGGCCAACCTCAAGGAACGAGGCAAGGGGATGCTCCGGGCCGCCGGGAGCCTGTTCGGCGGCAAGCTCAGCAGCCTCAGCAACGCCACCGAGACCCTCACCTATGACCGGGGCACCAACAGCAAGCAGAAGGACGACGCGCTGCGCAAGGGCGTCGACGCCGTGCGCGACCAGTTCAAGCAGTGCCGGGCGTGCGGCAACTGGGTCTGCGTCGCCGTCTGCTGGAACACCGAGATCGGCCAGTGCGCCAACTGCTCGCCGTTCGTGGTGGACGAGGTGTCGCGGGCCCAGGCCGCCGCCCAGGTCGAGCAGATCAGGCAGAAGACGCGCGAGACCGACTGGACGGCCGACCTTGACCTGACGACGCGGGCCAAGGTCACCTGCCCCGACTGCGGGGCCACCGTCGAGGGCGGCAAGTTCTGCCCCGACTGCGGCGGGAAGATGACCAAGGTCAACTTCTGCAGCGGGTGCGGAGCCGAACAGAAGGACGACGCCAAGTTCTGCAGCGAGTGCGGCCACAAGATGTGAGCGCGCCGCCGCGTCGCTTCCCAGGACGGCTGGATGGTCAGCCGGTCACCGCCGTGGTGACCGCGGACGGCCTCGACGTCGACGGCCGGCTGTTGACCTGGCTCGAGATGGACGAGGTGATCGAGGGCGACCACCGCGTCCGCATGGAGCTGGCCGACCGGCCTTCGGTCGAGCTGACCCACCTGGGTTCGGGCTTCGACGGCTTCGTGGCCGACATGCGCGCCGCCCGGGGCCCGGTGCGCCGCTCCGCCATGGTCGAGGCCTCGGGGGCGCCGATCGACACCTACCTCTCGCGCGACCCTGCCGGCCCGCTCGACGTGCACCTGTACCCGACCGGGCTGGTCGTCGAGCCCCGGATCGGCGCACCGACGTTCGTGCCGCTCCCGCTGATCGAGCGCGTCGATCGGGACGGCTACACCCTCGCGTTGCGGCTCCGGGGTCTCGACGACGTCGTGCTGCAGGCATTCGGGGCGCGCACGGATGAACTGGTGGCCGACCTCGATCGCGCCCGGCTCGACCTGCAGGCCGCCACGATGGCGGGCTACGCCAGCTTCGACGAGGCGCTGACCGGCTTCGGCGCCCCCGACGGCTGGGCCACCAGCCGGGAAGGTGCCGGCAGGCGGTGGCCGGCGTTGCGGGCGGCTGCCCGCGGCGGCAGCCGAGCCGCTGAGGTCGAGCTGCTGGCCGGCCTCGCCGGTGAGCAACTGCGAGTGGGCGTGTACACCGCGGGGGGCTCGAGCGCCCTGCCGTTCGTGCTCGCGCCCGTCGCGGGCCGCGTCGCCGTCGAGGCCACCGACGTCGACGACCGCGCCACGTTCGTGTTCACCACCGACGACGTCGACTGGCTCAACGCCGCCCTGCTCGTGGTCAACTTCCGCCGCGAGGTGCTGTCGTTCGACGAGACCGAGCTCGGACGCTGGGCCGTTGCCGTACGGATGCTCTCGGTCGTGCGCGACCTGCGCGTCGCGCTCGCCGGCAGGGTGGTGCACGACGCTCGTTGGGCCGAGGCCGTGCGAGCGCTGCTGCCGGCCGGACCACCGAGGCCCGCAAGCCCGTCGCCGCGTGACGAGCGAGCAGGGCCCATTCGCTCAGCACCTTGAAGACCCCCTAGGTGCCCTCGCCCCTCGGCCAGGACGGGTGGCACGAGGTGCCCGACGAACACCGAACCGCCGAGCACCAGCGCCCTCATCCGAGGTCGCACTCCACGAGCTCGAGGTAGGCGTGGTGGAAGTGGACGTAGCTCACATCGCCGGTGTCGGGGAAGGCCTCCCGAGACGAGGGAGACGCCTGCACCGCCGACTTGCTCGGCGCGCCGAGGCGGAAGTGGGAGAACCCCACCGGCCCGAACACGTCGTCGGTGGCCCTGGGGGCGACCCGACCGCCGGCCTTGGGGACCAGGAGGGCGACGGTCATCGGCGGCTCGCGGCGCGTCAGCACGAGGGCGTCGGCGATCCCGTGGAAGTCGACCTTGTCGGTGATCTCGAAGCCGAACAGCTCGACGTAGTTGGCGGCGATGTCATCGAGCTGCAGCGGGTCCGTCCAGATCGACACCTGGTGGTTGCCCACCGGATCGTCGAGCGTCGGGGTGATCTCGTAGGTCTGGCTGTCGGGGCCGACCACGAGCCGCCGGCCACGGTCGTCGCCATCGGCGAGGGGCGTGAGCAGCCCGGCCGCGATCAGCTCGGCGGTGATGGCCGCTGCGTCGCGATGAGGGAGCCGGAAGATCGTGTCGCCGTGGCGGGGCGCGCCGTCCGCCTCGGGGGCCAGCACCCACGACGAGTACGACGTGAAGCTGTCCTTCTCGACGTAGTCGACGTCGCCGCGCTCGCCCCGCTTGTAGATGTACTGGCGACCGACGCCCGGGTACATGTTGCGGATCATCAGCTCGAAGCCGAACCGCCGCAGGAGCTCGTCAGTGGCCTCGAGCGCCCCGCTGAAGGCGATGTCGATCTGCGCCACCTCGGGAGGCGGAGCCTCCTCCGGGAGCGTCGTACCGAAGTGGGCAATGCTCGGCGTGGCCATGTCTTCCCCCTGTGGTCGCAGCCTGACCGGTGCAGTCTGACCGCCTCGGACGGCCGGTCACCAACTAGCGGCGTCGAGGATCGCGCGGGTGGCCTCGCCCAAGCGACGCCCTACCTCGACCGGCGGCAGTTGTTGCAACTGCAACGAGATGACCTCGACCGAGATCGGCGCCGTCACGCCGTTGGCCTTCATCAGCTGCAGGAAGCGAACGAGGTCGAACTCGCCCTCGCCCGGCACCTCGCGGTACGAGATCGTGTCGGTGAGGTAGTCAGGGTTGACGGGCACGATGGGCCCGTCGTCGAACTGCATGTTGATGACCCGTTCGGCAGGGATCGCCTCGAGCATCGACCAGTCCCGGGCACCCCGCTCGTGGTGCCAGGTGTCGACGCAGAGGCCGCCGTTGGCTCGCCCCGCCCCGTTGACGACCTCCATCGCCACGTCGGCGTTGGGGAGGTTGGTGAACGGGAGGAACTCGATGGCGACCCGCAGGTCCTGGCCGTGCACCACGGCCCGATCGCACAGTCGTGCGTAGGCCTCGATGCAGTCGGCGAACGTGCCCTCATAGGGGCCGATGGCCTGCATGTGGGTGGCGCCGAACACGTCGGCCATGTGCAGGAGCGCCTCCTCGCGTTGGATCGAGTGCGGTGAGCGCTCGCCCAGCGTGGCCCAACCCGTCAGGGCTTCGAGCTCGGGGGCCACCAGCCCGTGATCGTGCAGCGCGGCCACCAGCGACTCGTCGGTCCAGCCCGCGGCGATGAGGCGCAGGTACTCGTCCACGAAGAAGCCGATGCCCTGGAACCCACCGGCGACCGCCGCGGCCAGGCGATCCGGGTAGTCCGCGTAGCGCATCGAGAAGTGAGCGAGGAGCAGGTTGGGACGAGGCGGCGACGCCTCGGTATGGTCGTTGGAAGGGGGCTGCACGGGGGCAGTCTGCTGCATTGACTGGAGAGAGCGCACATGGCAGAAGCACGCATGGCCGGCAAGGTCGCCGTCGTCACTGGTGGGGCCAGCGGCCTCGGTGAGGCGACAGTGCGCCAGATCGTGGCCGAGGGCGGCAAGGTCGTCATCGCCGACTTCCAAGAGGTGCTCGCGCAGCGCCTCGCCGCCGACCTCGGCGCCGACTCAGCCGTGGCGGTGCGCTGCGACGTGACGGTCGAAGACGACGTCGCCGCCGCCATCGATGCGGCCACGACCGTGTTCGGCCGCATCGACGGTGTGTTCGCCAACGCCGGCATCGTCGGCGCCGTCGGCCCGCTGGCCGACACCTCGATGGCCGACTTCGACGCCACCATGGCCGTGCTCCTACGGGGCGTGTTCGTCACGCTCAAGCACGGGGCGAGGGCCCTGATCGCCCAGGGGACCGGAGGCTCGATGGTGTCCACCTCCTCGATCGCCGGCGTGCAGGGCGGCCTCGGCCCGCACGTCTACAGCGCGGCCAAGTCGGCCGTGATCGGGCTCACCCGCTCGGCTTCAGCCGAGCTGGTCGCCCACGGCATCCGTGTCAACGCCATCGCCCCCGGCGGGATCGCCACCCCATTGACGGCCGCGGTCACGACCGGCGACCCGACCGCGGTCGAGCAGACCGCCCAGGCCATCGGCTCGCGCTCGCCACTCAAACGTCCCGGGCTCCCCCGCCACGTCAGCGAGATCGCGGTGTGGCTCATGTCCGATGCGTCCGACTACATCAGCGGTCAGACCATCGTCGTCGACGCCGGCGTCACCACCGGCGCCGGTGTTCCCCAGTTCTCGCAGCAGGCCGGAATGGTCGGCGCCGCCATCACCCCGGTGGCGTGATGGGCGTCATCGATCGCTTCCGACTCGACGGCCAGGTTGCCGCCGTCACCGGGGCCGGTCGCGGCATCGGCCGCGGCATCGCGCTCGCGTTGGCCGAGGCCGGAGCCGACGTGGTCGTTGCGGCCCGTCGGACCCACGAGGTCGAGGCCGTGGCCGCCGAGATCCGCGCCCTTGGGCGCCGTGCGGTTGCCATCACCGCCGATGTGCGCACCGTCGAAGGCAACGACAGGATCGTGGCCGCGGCGACCAACGAGCTGGGCCAGCTCGATCTCTTCGTCGCCAACGCCGGCGGCGCCGACGACCGCACGATGCGCCAACTCGTCGACACGCCCGAGTCGGCGTGGGAGGACCAGATCGGCCTCAACCTCACCGCGGTGTGGCTTGGAGCGCGGGCTGCCATCAAGGCGCTGCCCACCGGCGGCTCGTTCATCTCGATCTCGTCGATGGCCGCCGGGCGAGCGAGCGCCAACAACGGCCCCTACGCCGCGGCGAAGGCGGCGGTGAACCAGCTGACCAAGACCCTGGCCGCCGAGCTGGCACCCCGGGGCATCCGTGTGAACACGGTGGCGCCCGGACCGATCCCCACCGAGGTGTTCATGGAGGCGCTCGGCCTGACCGAGGCCGCCCTGCCGAACGTGGCCGCCATGGTCCCGCTCGGTCGCCTGGGCACCCCAGACGATGTCGGTGCCGCCGTCGTCTACCTCGCCTCGCCGGCGGCCAGTTGGGTGACCGGCGAGTGCCTGACCGTCAACGGAGGCATGTGATGGCAGATGCGGTGCTCGTCGAGCGCCTCGAAGGCGGTCAGGTCGCCCTGATCACCCTGAACCGGCCCGAGGCCCGCAACTCGTTCAACCCCGAGGTGCTGGTCCGCCTCGACCGGCTCTGGACCGAGCTCGAGGCCGATGCCGAGGTGCGCGTCGTGGTGATCACCGGCTCAGGCGACAAGGCGTTCTGCGCCGGCGCCGACCTCGGCCGGCTCATCCCGCTGATGAGCGGAGCTCGCGAGCCGGAGGACGAGTGGGACCACGCGCTGCGGGGCGACCCCGGTCTTGGTGACCGCGCCACGTTGCGGTTCTCGGCGTTCAGCAAGCCCGTCATCGCTGCGGTCAACGGTGCTGCCATCGCCGGCGGCATGGAGCTGGTGCAGGGCACCGACATCCGCATCGCCGCCGAGCACGCCCGCTTCGGCGTGCAAGAGGTGAAGTGGGCGCTGTTCCCCCTCGGTGGCTCGACGGTGCGCCTGCCCCGCCAGCTCCCCGAACCGGTGGCCATGGAGCTGCTGCTCACCGGCGATCTCATCGACGCCGACCGCGCCTACGAGCTCGGCTTCGTCAACCGCGTCGTGCCGGCGGCCGACGTGCTCGAAGCCGCGCTGGTCATCGCCCGCAAGATCGCCGCCAACGGCCCCGTAGCGGTCAAGGCCATCAAGGCCAGCGTCAAGGCCTGCCTCAACCTGCCCGAGCGTGACGCCATGCGCGAGGAGCTGCGCCACGGCCAACCCGTGTTCGCCACCGAGGACGCCCGTGAGGGCCCGAGGGCCTTCCTCGAGAAGCGCACGCCGGTCTTCAAGGGCCGCTGACCGGAGCCCAGCCTGACCGACCCCAACCGGCGGGGACACCCAACAGCCCTTGCTCAGCAGTCTCCTAGGGAGCTCCCAGGGTTGCCCTTTACCGTTCCTGCGGTGCCGTGAACCGCGGTCACTCCGCCATGAAGGGGCTCGCCATGCATGTCCGTCCTCGCCGTTTCGCACGTACGACGCTCCTCGCTGGAGCCCTCGTCGCCGTGGCCGCGGGATGTGGAAGCACCTCGACGACGTCATCAGGCTCGACCACCACTGACGCGGTCTCCGCCTCGACGTCGACCACCACTGACGCGGTCTCCACCTCGACGTCGACCTCTGCCTCGACGTCGACCTCTGCCTCGACACCGAGCGGAACGACGTCGACTGAGGCCGGGCTCAAGAAGGCCGGCTGGTCGAGCGGGGTCACGCTCACGTACGGAGACGGCTACGTGCACTACGCGTCGAACGGGATCCCGGACCACGATCGTCAGAAGGAGTACGCACTGCCGAACACGGGGGTGATGGTGCCGGGTGCGGCCACTGCACACGCTGCGGCTGACCCGACGGTCGCCCAGACCTACGACTTCAAGATCCCGACGAACCCGACGAAAGCCACCACCACGACGAGCGCGAGCCTCGGCACGATCGGGGTGATGATCTCCGGAGCTGCCCTGTTCAACCCCTACGAAGGCGATGGCAGCACCGTGGCGACGGCCTCCAACTTCACCGTCAAGAACAGCGCCGGGCAGGACGTGGCGTTCCTGGATTCCTGCAGCGGCCACCCGACGCCGATGGGCCAGTACCACTACCACGCGCTGCCTGCCTGCGTGACTGCCACGGTGGACACTGCGTCCGGGCCGTCGCACCTCATCGGAGTCGCCTTCGACGGCTTCCCGATCTACGGGGACCGAGACGTCGATGGCAGGAAGATCACCGCCTCTCAGCTCGACAAGTGCAACGGGATCACGAGCGCCACCCCGGAGTTCCCCAATGGCATCTACCACTACGTCCTGTTGGACACCGCCGATTCAACGTCGTCGATCAAGTGCTTCTCTGGCCAGGTCGATGCGTCGCTGACCCAGATGGCGGGGATGGCAAGGGGCTGATCGAGCTCCAACGGACAAAGCGATGCTTCAAGGGAAGGTTGCAGTGACCTGGTGGACCAGTTGCTCATCGAGCCCGATCAGCGTGGCCGGTGGCGCTACTTGGCGGCGACGTTGTGGAACGTTGCCGAGAGGTCGGGCGCACCGTGGTAGTTGATGACGAGCTGGCGGCTGGCGAACAGCCACTCGCCGTCCACGCGCACGTAGGTGTCGTCGTAGTGGGCGAGCAGGATGCCGGGGGTGGCGTCGGC
>JBBRTJ010000033.1:0-32759 GCA_038244535.1 Acidimicrobiales bacterium
ACACGACGTGCACGCCGTGGTCCTCGCCGCCGGTGTTGCAGGTGCCGTCGCGGTAGAAGCCTGTCAGCGGATCGGTGCAGCACGATTGGAGGTCGGTTCCCAGCACGTTCTTGGCCACGACGTCATCCAACCACGCCACAGCGTCCCAGGCCTCAGCCGAAAGCCCCGGGCCGAGCCGGCTGCTCGGTCTGCAACCCCATCGTGCTCCCACGACCAGCCGATGTCTCTTGACAAGACCGTCCCGCGAGGTGCACCGTCGCTCTCACCGGGGGGGTTCTCCTCGACTCGGTCGGGGGGTGAGCGTGCTCGTTGGGGGTGGTGTCGACGTCACCCGCGACCGGCGCGCTCGGGCTCACCGGCCCGACGACTCCAGAGGAGCACACGCGCATGGATCAAGCACTCAACCCCACACCTGTCCGGCGCAGGAAGGCCGCGTTCGTCGCGGCTGCAGCACTCATCGTGGTCACCGTTGGCGGCAGCGTCGCCTACGCGACCATCCCCGACTCGGTCACCGGTGTCATCACTGGCTGCTACATCACTGCCGGGGCCAATCAGGGCAAGCTGCGCGTGATCGACGCCCAGGCCGGCGGCGTCTGCCTCGGCACCGAGACCCAGCTCACGTGGAACCAGAAGGGCCTGCGCTACACGGGCGCCTGGAGCAACGCCACGGCGTACGCCGTGAACGACCTGGCCACCAAGAACGGCACGACCTACATCGCCATCCTGGCCAACACCAGCGTTTCGCCGCCGAACGCGGCCAACTGGGCGGTGTTCGCCCAGAAGGGCGCCGTCGGAGCGACAGGCGCCACCGGCGCCACCGGCGCCACCGGAGCGACCGGAGCGACCGGAGCGACCGGAGCGACCGGAGCGACCGGGCCGACCGGGGCGACCGGGGCGACCGGAGCCACCGGGCCAGCGGGGCCGGCCGGTCCTAAGGGCCAGGGTTCGACGACCAGCTTCACGCTGGCCAGCGGAGACAACTACATCCTGACCACGACCGTCTTCTCGGCGCCCGCCGCGGCCACTTGCATCGTGGACTCGTCCTCGCAGGTCAGCTACACGGGCGGTGCCACCGGCCCGACGATCTTCGTGCGCAACGCGGTGTCGATCAATGGTGGTGCGCCGTTCAACGACGGCTTCTTCGGCCACTACGTCAACATCTACGGTTCTGGTCGCAACCCCGACATCACGCGCTCGTCGTTGTTCACCATTGCGGCTGGCCAGACGGTGAGGTTCGGCGCCTACCTGGGCAACTTCAGCGGCGTCACCGGATCGGTGGACGTGCACACCACGTTCATCTGCTCGTGATCCACGCCTGATCCCACCAAGCACGAAAGGAGCGTTGGCGGCCCCTGCGGCCGCCAACGCTCCTCCGGCGTGCTCAGCCTGCGTGAGCGACGGCGACGACGTCGGGGCTGGCCGGGTGAACGTTGCGCAGGTCCGAGGCGGCCTGCTCGATGCCGGACACGAGGACATCGAGGTCCCCGAAGACGTCGGGGTCGGCGTGGAGGCCGATCACGAGCCGGCCGTTGTAGGAGAACACTGCGATCCCCACCGACAGGTTGCGGGCGAGGGGGACCACCGGGATGATCTCGGTGATCGTCGATCCCAGCAGCGAGAGGGGCGTTTCGCTCCCCTTGACGTTGGTGACCACGAGGTTGACGAACGGCTGGCGGTGCACCAGCGAGCTGAGTCTGCCGACCACCGGCACCGGCAGGGCGTCGATCCAGCCAAGGACCGTCCCCATGCCAATGGCGCTGCCGCCCGCCTTCAGTTGACGGGTCGTCTGCACGACCCGTTGCAGCCGCACGACGGGATCGCGCTCGCCGACGGGCAGCCGTACGAGGAGCGCGGTGACCCGGTTGCCGAGGGTGCCGTGCTCGTCGGGCAGCCGGAGCGACACCGGCACGAGGGCCTGGAGGCCGAAGTGCGCCGATTCGCCCCGGGAGGCCATCAGCGTGCCGAGCCCGCCGGCCACGAGGGCGAGCACCACGTCGTTGAGCGTGGCGCCGTGCCGGCGACCGAGAGCCTTGATCTCGTCGACAGGGAACGCCACGGACGCCAGCACCCGGCGGGCGCCGATGGTGGCGTTGAGCGACGAAGTCGGGGCCAGCGCGGTCGGCGTGACGAGCTCCCTCAGCCCCTTGACCGTCGCCCGGGCCCGGCTCGGGTGGATGAGCGCATCAAGAGCGCCCCGGGTCAGCCGGGACACCAGTTCGAGCCCGTCGCCGGCGGCTTCGGCCACGAGGCGGGCACCGGTGGGCTGGCCCGGCTCGGTGCCGAGAACGGGACCGTGTGGCTCCTCGGGATCGAGCAGCAGCTCGAAGGTCTCGGCCGCAGACACACCGTCGACGATGGCGTGGTGAACCTTGTAGACGAGCGCGACCGAGCCGTCGTCGAGGCCGTCGACCAAGCACATCTCCCACAGCGGACGGGATCGGTCGAGGACCTCCATCTGCAGCCGGCAGCACAGCTCGGCCAGCTGGTCGCGCGTGCCGGGGGCATCGAGGTGGACGGCCTTGACGTGGTGGGCGATGTCGAAGTGCTCGTCTTCGACCCACACCGGCCGGCCGAAGCCGAACGGCACGGGCACGACCCGCTGGTGCATGCGAGGACACCGGTGGATTCGGCCACCTAGCTCGGCGCGGATGGCGTCCAGGCGGACATGACCGTGCTCGTCGAGCAGCGGGCCGCCCTCGAACAGCAGGAGGGCACCCACGTGCATCGGGGTGTCCGGGCCTTCGAGCCCGAGGAAGCTGGCGTCGAGGGCCGACAACCGGGCCGGTGCCTTGACGACCCGGGCCGACCGAGTCGTGGCGTCGGATGGCGGATCGGCGGGCGGTGGGGCCAGGCGCACCGTGGTGCCGTTGCGGCCCACGGCCTCGACCTCGGCGAAGCCCTCGGCGAGACACTCGGTGAGGAGGTCACCGTCGGGGATGGCCGAGCAGTCGACGTTGATGCCGATGCAGGCAGAGTCGAGGTGGGACAGCAGGGCGAAGCTCACCCCGGCACCCGAGGGCGGGGCGTAGCCGTACAGCCGCAGCACCTCGGCGCCGGCGAGCCAGCTGCGCTCGCGGGTGCCGGGCACGTTGGTGGCCACGAAGTCGACGCCCTTCAGCATCGAGCCGAAGATCGACGTCGTGACCTCGCCGGGCAGGTGGCTGAGGACGCCCGCGAGGGCATCGGTCAGCCCGATGGCGGGCTCGTGGCGCCACCCGCGGGTGAGCTCGCCGATGGCCCGCATGCGCTCGGCCGGGTCGACGATGTCGGCCGGCACGGCGAACCGGGCGGGCGAGAACTTGTTGCCGCCCGCTCCGTCACCTTCGCGTCGGGTGTTGATCGGCATGGTCACCCGGAGCTGATCGGCGGGGTGGCCGTGGTGCACGTGGTAGCGCTGCAGGCCACCGACGACGGCAGCCAGGAAGGCATCGTTGACGGTGCCCCCGATGGCGTGGCCGGCCGAGGCCAGCGATGCCAGGTCGATGTCGAGCGCGTCGAGGCGGCGATCGAGGCCCCGTTCGGTGGCGACCGGGCTGAGGGCGTGGGTCGCCGGAGCGAGGAGCTTGCCGATCGAGCGCACCACCTTCGGGGTCGCCGAGATGGTCGCTTGAGGGTGGGTGATGGCCGAGCCGAACGCAGTGGCGGCTCCGCTGAACATGGCAACGGGCCCCGCTGGGCCGGTGCGCCCATCGCGCTTCTTGCGGTTCGCCGTGAGATCAGGGGGCCCAATGGGCTCGGGGCAGGAGTCGGTGAAGATCGGCATCAGTGACACGCCGCCGACGCCATCGGTCACGGTGTGGTGCAGCTTGATGACGAGGCCGGCGCAGCCGCCCTCGAGGCCTTCGACGACGGTCATCTCCCAGAGCGGACGCGCCGGGTCGAACGCCTCGCCGGCCATGTCGCCGGCGAGGTCGAGGAGCTGGCGCATCGAGCCGGGGGCCGGCAGGGCGACGTGGTGGAGGTGGTGGGCGAGGTCGACGCCCTCGGCGTCGACCCAATGGGGCACCCCGGCGCGGCTCGGCTCCACCCGCTGGTGGAGCCGAGGGAACGCCTCGGCCGCAAGGCCGAGGCGTTCCTGGAGGCGCTCGAGGTCAGGAGGGCTGTCGAGGACGGCCACCACAACGATGGTGGAGCGCAGCACGGGGTCGCGCTCGATGGTCCAGAGGACCGCCTCGGAGCTCGTCATGGGCTCGGCGAGGGTGTCGTTCATGGTCATGCCCGGTGCAGCTTCCGTGAGCGAAGGATGAGGGTCAGCGCCCCGGCGGCGACGAACAGGCCGCCGAGCACCAAGAGCACCATCGGGATGGTGTTCTCGACCAGGTCCATCTGGGAACCGTTGTCGGCGGCCGTGGCGGCCACCTGGGCGGTGCTGGCGGAGTCCTGTGAGTACTTGTACTCAAAGACCGGCAGCGGCTTGTCAGCCAGCCCCGTGAGGGCAGCAGTCATGGCGGCGATCGTCGGGTCGGACCCGTAGCGCTGCAGGACGGACAGCAGCGGCGGGAGCGCATCGGCGGTGGGCCGGACGCTGACCCGTTCGACGATGCCCTGGGCATCGATCACGCCCCCGGTGCGGGGGTCGACGAACGTGGTGCCGGTGAACGAGTCGACGTACTGCAACGGGATCGGTGCCCCGGCAAGGGCGACGAGGGCCTGCAGGTCAGCCGGCGAGGCCACCTTCACCAGGGCGGCCAACCCGGCGTCCACCGGGACCCCGGCGGCGATGAGAGACGGCTTGAGCTGGTCGAAGGTGAGCGAGCGGGGGAGCGGGGTGATGGCGTCGAGCGCCTTCAGATACGCATCGGTCAGCGGGATCGCAGTGGCCGCTGCTGTGTACCCGACGAGGCGAAGGCCGCCGACGACCTCGCTGGTGCCTGATGGCACCGCCTGGAACGTCGTGCCGATCTCGTCCTTCCACATCATGACCGGCGTCGTGGCGTTGCTCCCCATGGGGAGTGCGAGCCAGTAGGCGTTGGCACGATTCATCGTGTTGGTAGGGCCGAACGCCCACGCCTTCGCGTCTTGCAAGTTGGCCGACGTCCGGCGATCCATGACGTACTGGTGGATCAGGGTCGCCTTGGGCAACCCCTGGACGTCGTAGCTCAGGGTCTCTCTGACGAGCACCGTGTCGCCGGTGCTCTCGGAGGCGATGGCCTCGACATGACGGTCGACCGCCAGCGTCACGATGGCCGGGGTGGCCAACGGGGCGGCGGTCTTGGCGTCGATGAACTGGGTGAACGTGCCGGTGTAACGGGGGGTCTGGTTGACGTCGGTCGGGAACTTGACCAACGCCGGTACGGCCCACGCCGTCCATGCGGGAGAGGCGCCCATCAGCAGCGCCCCGAGCACGATGCTGCCCACGGCGACCCAAGGTCGGTGGTGGTGCTTCGGCGGCGGGGTGGTGACCAATGCGCCCCTGGGGGGCAGCACCGGTGTGACGGGCGGAGTCTCGAGCACCAACGGTGCAGACGGAGCGGACGGGGTGGGTGCGGTGATCGTGTCCATATGAGTGCCTCCTCGGACTACCGCACCGATGATCCGCCCCCAGTCCGCTCACCACTAGGGCCGGAGGTCCCCGCTTCGAGAGAACGTGCCGGCTGGCACCGTCGCCAGCACCGAGGTGATCACGTCGGCGAGCACCTCGCACGCGTCGGCATGGACGGCGGGAGCCGCCTCGGCAAGCGCACGGCGGACCTCAGCGGCGCCCTGGGGCGGGACCGCCAACCGGGGGCGGTGGGCGAGCACCCTCAGGAGCCGCTCGGCCACGGCGTCGACGTCGGCGTACCGCGCGGGCCAGCCATCGTGGCCGACCGCGTCCACGAGCCGGTCCCAGTCGGTCGCCCCAGGCTCGGACAACGCGGCCCGCACGCCGCCTCCCTCGCCCATCGCGTCACCCCATTGCGTCGAGCCGACGTTGGCGATGATCGCCCCGTCGAGGAGCATCTCCCAGCCGGCATGGGCCACGGCCCGCGCCGCCCCCGATGGCAGTCCGGCCCGCATGAGCCTGAGCCGGAGCTTGGCGCTCCCGGCGACGAACGCCCGGTGCTGGTGGAACGCATCGTCGGTGCGGTGGTGGATGAACACACCGGCGGCCAACGGCTCGGGGAGCGCCGCGGGGGTGCGGAGGCCGGCGAGCCGTACGAGATCAGGCACCATCGCACCGAGCTGGGAGGCGGGGCCGGCACCCAGCCGCTCGGCGACGATGAGGTGGCCGACGAGGTTCACCTGGGCTCCACGCCGTGGCGCTTCACTGAGGACACTCCGTATCCTCCCGCAGATGAGCGACTGGAAGACCTTCAACGACAACATCACGGCCGAGTACCGGGCCACGGGCGGTGCGGTCACCGGGCAGTTCGCCGGTGTGCCGCTGCTGTTGCTGACCACGACCGGAGCGAAGTCGGGCAAGCAGTTCACCACGCCACTCGTCTACGGCAGCGAAGGCGACCAGATGTTCCTCATCGCCTCGAAGGCCGGCGCCCCGAGCCATCCCGACTGGTACCACAACCTGGTCGCCAACCCCGCCGTCACCATCGAGCTCGGCGCCGAGACCTACGAGGCCAAGGCCACCGTCGCCGACCCCGAGACCCGCGACCGCCTCTATGCGCTGCAGGCCGCTCAGATGGCGAACTTCGCCGAGTACGCGAAGGCCACCACTCGCACGATCCCGATCGTGCTCATCAACCGCTTGGCCTGACCCCGCCCGCCCCAGCCCGTCGGTGGTCTTGACCCGACGGGCGATGGGGCTGAGCGCGTTGTGCTCAGCCCCGAAGCTCGGCGAGGTACGAGCGGATCTGGAGAGCGACGGCGGCGCCCTCGCCGACGGCCGAGGCGAGCTGCTTGGTTGACCCGGCCCGTACGTCGCCGGCGGCGAACACGCCGGCCACGTTGGTCTGCATCATGCGGTCGGTGGCGATGAAGCCCTGCGGGTCGAGGGCCACGAACCCCTTCACGAATCCGATGTTCGGGTCGAGCCCGACGAACACGAACGCTCCCGCCGGATGAAGCTCGCTGGTGGCGCCGGTGGTCAGGTCTTCGAGGACCACGGTCGCGATCTTGCCGTCGTCGCCGGCGCGGAACTCGACGACACCCGTCTCGCGCAGCACGGTCATGCGGGGGTGGGCCATGACCTTGTCCTGGAGCAAGCGGCTGGCCTTCAACATGGCGCCCCGCTCGACCACGGTGACGTGCTCGGTGAACTGCGTGAGGAACAGTCCTTCCTCGAGGCCGCTGTTGCCGCCGCCGATGACGAGCAGCTCCTTGGAGCCCTTGTAGAACGGCCCGTCGCAGGTCGCACAGAAGTGGATGCCCGCGCCAATGAGGTCGGCCTCGCCCGGCACGTCGAGGCGTCGGTAGGTCGAGCCGGTGGCGATGACAGCGGCGCTCGCGTGCAGGTGGTCGCCGGTCGAGGTGGTGAGCTTCACTTCGCCGTCGCCCGCCTCGATGGCGGTGATGGCGACGGCGCTCAGCATCTCGACGCCGTAGCGCCGCGCCTGGGTGACGAAGCGATCGGCCAACTCGGCGCCGCCGATGCCATCGGGAAACCCGGGGTAGTTGTCGAATCGCTCGGTGATGCCGGCCTGGCCGCCGAGGCCGGAGCGCTCGACGATGAGGGTGGACAGCGACTCACGGGCTGCGTACAGCGCGGTCGTCAGGCCCGTGGGGCCGCCGCCGACGACGATCAGGTCGTAGCGGTGCTCCTGGGCGGCACGGGCGAGGCCGAGCTTCGACGCCAGTTCTTCGTTGCTCGGCTCGGCCAGGTGGGTGTCGTCGGGGAACACGATCGTCGGGATGATCCGCTTGCCACCGTTGCGGCGCTCGACCTCGGCGGTCTGCTCGGGATGGGCCTCGAGGTCGACCCAGTCGAACGCGATCCGGTGCTCCTGGAGGAACTTCTTGGCCTGCCGGCAGTCGGGGCACCAGGTGGCGCCGTAGACGGTCAAGGCCCGTGGGGTGTTCTCGCTCGACGTCATCGTCCCTCAGTTGGTGGTAGCCGACGGTTCGTTGCAG
The DNA here is from genome assembly GCA_038244535.1 of Acidimicrobiales bacterium. Classification (GTDB taxonomy): domain Bacteria; phylum Actinomycetota; class Acidimicrobiia; order Acidimicrobiales; family Ilumatobacteraceae; genus JBBRTJ01. Next base: position 8,005 of record JBBRTJ010000033.1, read on the forward strand.
ATCATGTCCCCGCCGGGCGCAGTCATGCGCTGGCGAGGCGCTTCTTGTGCGCCAGGGAGGCCAGCGCCTCGAGCACCAGGCGGTGGCCGTTGTTGACCGTGGTGTCGGCCCAGTCGAACGGCGGTGACACCTCGACGACGTCCATGGCCACCACGGGCGCGTCGAGCACGATCTGGCGTACGGCTCGCAGCAGATCGGCGGGGTTCATGCCTCCCGGCTCGGGCGTGCCGGTGCCAGGAGCGAAACCGGGGTCGAGGACGTCGATGTCGACCGAGAGGTAGATGGCGTCGCAGCCCTCCGTTGCCTCGGTGATGGCGTCGGCGACCACGGCCGCCGAGCCCCGCTCCCACACCTCCTGCATCAGGTGCCAGCGCAGGCCCTGCTGCTGCATCCACTCGAACACCTCGGGTGGCGGCCAGTAGCCCCGCAGGCCGATCTGCACGAAGTTGCGTCCGGCCACCGCCCCGCTCTCGATCAGGCGCCGCATGGGCGTGCCGTGCGAGGCGAGGTTGCCCTCGATGGTGTCGGCGGTGTCGGCGTGGGCGTCGAAGTGGACCAGGCCGACCTTGCCCCAGCCGTGGTGCTCGGCGACCGCCGTGCACGCCGGCCACGTGATCGAGTGGTCGCCACCGAGGATGATCGGCACGATGCCGCGGCTGGCGATCTCGCCGACCCGGGCGCGGATGTTGGCGTGCGAGCGCTCGGTCTGACCGTGCGGGCACCAGGCGTCGCCGAAGTCGACGACTTCGAGGTGGTCGAAGATCTCGATGCCGAGGTCGAGGTGGTAGGTGCCAGGCCCGTAGGCCTGAGCCCGTAGGGCGCGGGGGCCGAAGCGGGCGCCCGGACGGTTGGTGGTCGACACGTCGAACGGCGCCCCGACGATGGCCACGTCGGGCTGCCAGCTGTCGAGCTGCTCGGGCTCGGTCAGGAACGGGCGAGCGGCGAACGTGGCGAGCCCGGCCACGCTGTTGAGCCCGAGCTGCTCGCGCATCCCGGGGGGCAGTTCGCGGTCAGGCACGCCTGACACCTATCACGCGTGAGCCGGCCGTGGTGGGGCGTTGGCCAGCGCAGGCGATCTCGACGGGCGCGGCGGCACAGAGTGCTGGCCCTTCTCGCTAGCGGGTGGCGATGACGCCGGCGCGAGCCTTCGGCTCGTAGCCACCGGCCGCCGTCCAGGTGATCTCGCCGTTGACGACGACGGCGTCCACGCCGACCTGGCGGCGGATCCACCGGGTGCCACCACCGGGGAAGTCGTCGCTGGCGATCTCGGGGCCGCGGTCGATCGTGGCCGCATCGAACACGACGACGTCGGCACACCAGCCCTCGCGAAGCTCGCCGCGCTCGGCGATGCCCCAGATGGCGGCCGGCTCGGACGTGATGCGCCTCACGGCGTCCTCGAGGCGCAGTGCGCCGGTGTTGCGGACGAACTGCGAGAACAGGAAGCCGGTGTCGCCGAACGTCGAGAACGAGCCGACGTGGGCGCCACCGTCGCTGGCGCCGACGTGGACGAGTGGGTTGGCCAGCAGCGCACCGACCGCCTCGGGGTTCGAGTGGCCGACGCCGGCCCGGACGAACCAGGTGCCGAGGTCTTCTTCGAGGGCGAGGTCGATGAGCAGCTCGGAGGCGGTGGTGCCCCGCTCGGCGGCGATGTCGCCGAGGGTGCGGCCGACCAGACCGGCGTTGCGCTCGAGGGCGACCTGGCGCACGACGAACCCGGCGGCGTTGAGGCCGCTCTGGGGGATCTGGGCCAGCATCTCGAGGCCGTTGACGAGCTGCTGGCGAGTGGCCGGGTCGGCCAGGGCGGCGAGCTTCTCGGCCTTGCTGGGCAGCGACAGCACCGGCCACCAGCCGGGGACGATCAGGAACATGATGCTGCGCTGGTCGAGCGTCCAGCTGATGTCGATCGGGCGGGTCTGGACCTGCGGCCACACTCGGGCGCCCGTGGCCCACTCGTTGGCGACGGCGGCCATCACCCGGTCGCACGTCTCGGGTGAGGCGTCGCTGTGGAACAGCGGCGACAAGGTGGTGGGGATGCCGTAGGTGCGCGACAGCTCGCCCAGCATCTCGACTCGGGTCACCGTCAGCTCGGGATCGAAGAACTCGTGGACGATCTGCAGCATCCGTCCCCGCTCGCCGAGCACGGCGCACAGCGCCTCGAGCTCGCCGTGCTCGGCCCAGCGTGACGGCACCGGGCGAAGCTCGTCGTCCATGTCGACGAAGCTCGTCGACATGCCGACGGCCCCGGCGGCTAGGCAGTCGCGGAGCACGTCGCACATCGACGCGATCTCAGCCGCGGTAGCCGGCCGGCGGGCTTCGTCGCCCAGGACGTACAGGCGCAGCACCGAGTGACCGACGAGCGGGGCCACGTTCAGGGCGAGGTTGCCCTCCATCGAGTCGACCATCGAGTCGAAGCCCTCGCCCCAAGCCCAGTCGACGCCCTGCGCGAACGCGGCCTCGGGCATCTCTTCGATGAGGCGGAACATCTTGGAGAACCGGTCGCGATGCGGCTCACGCACGGGCGCCATGCTGAGCGAGCAGTTGCCGGTGACGACCGTGGTGATGCCGTGCTCGATGGCAGGGAAGGCGTAAGGGTCGAACAGCACTTGGGCGTCGTAGTGCGTGTGGGGGTCGATGAACCCGGGGGCGACGACCTTGCCGGTGGCGTCGAGGTGCTGGAGGGCCTCGGCGTCGTCGAGCTTGCGGCCCACCGAGGTGATCCGGCCACTCGTGATGCCGAGGTCGCCGCGATAGCCGGGAAGGCCGGTGCCGTCGACGATCGTGCCGCCGTGGATGACGAGGTCGAACATGGTGCCCCCAGGACTCGTGTGCGTGTCTCTATGTTGGCCGTTCCACGAGCAGCATCCAAGAGCGGCCGACGAGCTGGCTCATCTCGGTGAGGCCGGCCTGGTCGAGGGCGCGGCCGGCAGCCTCCTCGGGCACGCTCATCGTGGAACGCGCCCCGTTGGGGTAGAGCAGCTCGATGACGACCTCGGCCCGACCGTCGTGGCCGGGCCCCACGCTGGCCGCAGTGATGGTTGGCCCGTCGATGTGACCGCCGGTCACGACGGGAGCGGAGGCTCGACGTAGACGATGTCGGTTGGCAGGATCTCGCCCGGAGCACCGGCGGGGAACGGGCGCAGGGCGAGGTGGAGGTTCCAGGCCATGAGCTGCTGCGCGCCGTCAGGGTTGTCGGGCATGACCCGGGCCGAGAGCGTCACCAGGGTGTCACCGGGGGCGGGATGGACGGATCGTCGACTGGCCATGGACCGAACGTAGCCTCGGCGCCGGGAGGCCTCCATGAGCGACACCATCGTCCACACGACCGCGGGCGGCACGCCGTTCGTCCGCACCCCTGACGAGCGCTTCACCGATCTGCCCGGCTGGCCGTACGTCGCCCGCTTCGTCAACGTCGACGGGCTCCGCATGGCCTACGTCGACGAGGGACCACCAGAGGGGCCGGTGGTGCTGCTCGTCCACGGCGAGCCGACGTGGGGGTACCTCTACCGCCGCATGGTCCCGCCGCTGGCTGCGGCGGGCTACCGCGTAGTCGTGCCCGATCTCATCGGCTTCGGCCGTTCCGACAAGCCGACGGAGCGCAGCGCTTACACCTATGCCGGTCACGTCGGCTGGCTCACCTCGTTCGTCGAGCAACTCGACCTGACCGGTGCCGTGCTGTTCGTGCAGGACTGGGGCGGGCTGCTGGGCCTGCGCGTCGCGGTCGAGCACCCCGCTCGCTTCGATCGCCTCGTGATCGCCAACACCGCGCTGCCCGACGGGTCGCCCATGAGCGACGGCTTCCTCATGTGGCAGCAGTTCTCGCAGGCCGCTCCGGTGCTCGACGCCGGGCTCCTGCTGCAGCGGGCCACTCAGGCCCGTGAGCTGTCTGACGCCGAGGTCGACGCCTACCGGGCGCCCTTCCCCGACGAGCTGAGCTCTGCGGGAGCCCGCCAGTTCCCACTCCTCGTACCAACTGGCCCCGATGATCCCGCAGTGCCGGCCAACCAGGCCGCCTGGGCCGTGCTGCGCCGGTGGAGCAAGCCCGTGCTCACGTTGTGGGCGCCCGGCGATGCGGTGCTGGGGAGCTACCAGAGTCAGTTCGTCGACCAGATCCCCGGTGCGCAGGGTCAGCCCCACCAGACCTTCAGCCCTGCGGGTCACTTCATCCAAGACGACTGCGGCGATGAGCTCGCCGCCGCCATGATCGCCTGGCTGGCATGAGTGGCGCCGAGGACCTCGCGCTGGTGCGAGAGGCCGTGGCCGGGCTGTGCCGCCAGTTCGACGACAACTACTGGGCCGCTTGCGAGGCCGAGCACCGCTTCCCGTGGGACTTCTACCGGGCCATGGCCGAAGGGGGCTGGATCGGCATCGCCATCCCCGAGCGCTTCGGCGGCGGGGGTCAGGGCATCCGCCACGCCGCCGCGATCCTCGAGGAGGTGGCGGCGTCGGGCGCCTGCATGAACGGGGCATCGGCGGTGCACATGTCGATCTTCGGGATGCACCCGGTCGTGATGCACGGCGACGAGGCGATGAAGCAGCGGTTCCTGCCCTCGGTCGCGGATGGCTCGTTGCACGTTGCCTTTGGTGTGACCGAGCCCGACGCCGGCACCGACACGACCCGCATCACCACGCGAGCCGTGCTCGATGCCGACCACTACGTCGTCAACGGGCGCAAGGTCTGGACCAGCAAGGCGCTCGAGGCCGACCGGATCCTGCTGCTCACGAGGACCACTCCTCGTGAGCAGTGCGCACGACCCACCGACGGCATGACCTTGTTCCTCGTCGACCGCCATGCGCCCGGGGTCAACGCGGTCGCCATCTCGAAGATGGGCCGAAACGCCGTAGCCTCGTGTGAGACCACCTATGACGACGTTCGCGTGCCGATCGAGGACCGCGTCGGCGACGAGGGATCCGGGTTCCGCTACCTGCTGGGTGGCCTCAACGCCGAGCGGATCCTGATCGCGGCGGAGGCGCTCGGCATCGGCCGTGCGGCGCTGCGCGTAGCGGTGGCGTACGCCAACGAGCGCATCGTGTTCGACCGGCCCATCGGCAAGAACCAGGGCATCGCGTTCCCCCTGGCCGAGGCCCACGCCCGACTGCGGGCCGCCGGGTTGATGATCCGCGAGGCAGCGGAGCTCATCGATGCCGGTCGGCCCTGTGGCGAAGAAGCGAACCTGGCCAAGTACCTGGCCGCCGAGGCCGGCTTCTTCGCCGCCGACCGGGCGGTGCAGACCCTGGGCGGCTTTGGTTACGCCACCGAGTACCACGTCGAGCGCTACTTCCGTGAGGCCCGTCTGCCTCGCATCGCTCCCATCAGCCAAGAGCTGATCCTGGCCTACGTCGCCGAGCACGTCCTGGGCCTGCCCCGCTCGCACTAGTCACCGTCCAGGCCGCTCGGTGCGCGTCTCGGCGGGATCTGTGGCATCTCAAAGATGAGAGAACCAGGCGGCACAGAACGGCAGCCGAGGGTGCGTATCACGGGCGACGGTTCTGGGTCTTGTCCTTCAGTCCCACCGACCGCCGGTGGTCAGACGACAAGGAGCTCCTCCCGTGGACGCCAGCGCCACTTCCCCCTCCACCCGACGCACGAAGCGGTTTGCTGTGGCTGCTGCTGCCCTGACGGTCCTTGCCGTCGGCGGCAGCGTCGCCTACGCCTCCATCCCCGACTCGACCACCGGAGTCATCACCGGCTGCTACATCACCGCCGGCGCCAACCAGGGCAAGTTGCGGGTCATCGACGCCCAAGCCGGCGCGACCTGCCTCGGCACCGAGACCCAGCTGACGTGGAACCAGAAGGGCCTGAACTTCACCGGAGCCTGGAACGTCGCCACGCCCTACAAGGTCAACGACCTCGTCACCAAGGGCGGCACGACCTACATCGCGCTGCTGGCCAACACCGCCGTGACCCCGCCCAACGCCGCCAACTGGGCGATCTTGGCCCAGAAGGGCGCGGTCGGTCCCGCTGGTGCCAACGGTGCGACCGGTGCGACCGGTGCGACCGGTGCGACCGGTGCCACCGGGGCGCAGGGTCCCGCAGGGCCGGCCGGTCCGAAGGGCTCCAACGTCTCAGCCGTCGGAGCGGCCCTCGCGTCGGCGAGCAACTACGTGATGGCGACGCCGAGCTTCGTCGCTGCGGCCAACGCCACCTGCCAGGTGACCTCGACGATCCAGCTCAGCTTCAGCCCCGCTGTGGCCTACGGCGCCACCAGCTTGTACTTCCGCAACGCCGTCAGCCGGAACGGATCGAGCGCTGACGACGGGGTGTATGGCTTCTATGCCACGAGCACGGGCAACACGGGCGACCAGCCGACGATGACGCGGTCGTCGGTGGTCTCGATCGGGGCCGGTCAGACGATCCAGTTCGGGGCGTTCATCGGCAACGCCGGCTACGCCGGGTCCGTCTCCGTGCAGACCTCCTACGTCTGCTCGTGAGCCTGGTCTGAACAGCGGTCCCCCACTGTCCCCCCACCAGCACGAGGGGAGCGTTGCCGGCGCCGGTCGTCGTCAACGCTCCCCTCGGGCGCGCCAAGGCTCCGCTACGAGGTCATGCCCCCCAGGCCGACGAGGCCGCGGGCCAGCTCGATCTCACCCATGTGGCGAAGGCCGTGCTGGTAGATCCAGCACTCGACGGCATCGAGCACGGTGATCCCATCGGGAAGGCGGCGTAGTTGCCGATCCGCTGGTGGCCCATCTCGGCCACCGTGCCGTGCTTGCCGTGCTTGCCGTGGTCGGCGATGGCCATGTCCACTTGGGCCGCCCACTCGTCGTTCCAGATCGGCAGCGTGCCCGTGATCAGCATGAACGAGGCATCGATCATGTTCGTGATGTGAATGAGGCTGAAGGCGATGGGCAGCACGCCTTCGCGTTCGAACTGGTTCACGTCGTCGAGGGTCATCGTGGCCACCGCATCGGCATAGAGCGAGTGCATCGCGCGCATCCGCCGTTGCAGCGAGTCGAGCAGGGGCTCAGTCGTCCTCCCGCCATTGTTGCGTGCCGAAGGTGGGCCGGTTCAGGAGGCAGGGTTCATGGTGGCGAGGAGCTGGCTGATGGACAGCGTGGCGATCGAGATCGACTGGTCGGCGAGGCCGTAGGGGAGCACCAGCGTGTCCTGGTGGGCGAAGCGCCCCGCTACCGGGGGGAGGTCCACCAGAGACGGGCGAGTCAGTCCCCGACGAGGGCTCCGTGGCACGGCTCGCACAGCCACCACTGGGCCGGCCCTGCGGCAACGTCACTTGCCTCGCACTCGAAGGTCTGCAGGCAGCGCCAGCAGCGGCGCGTTGCCGGCCCTGGCTCGAAGGCTGCGGCAACGGCACCGTCAGGATGGTCGGTCGTGCTCATGGGGATCCTCTCGGTTGGTTGACGCTACCGGCGGGCGTTGCCCACGAGGGCAGACCGCCTTTCGCGACCCAAGGGGGATGGCGATGGCTCGTGTGAGCATGCGCTCGTACGAGGCGCTCTCCGACGGCCGAGGGTCAGGCAACGACCACCACGGTGCCGGCGGCGCCGTCGACGCGCACCAAGGCCCCGTTGGGGATGCGGCGGGTGCCGTCGACCGTGCCGACCACGGCGGGGAAGCCCATCTCACGGCCCATGATGGCGGCATGGGAGGCGAAGCTCCCGTGGTCGGTCACGATGGCCCCCACGAGGTGCAGGAACGAGTTGAACGACTCGCCGGTGGCCGACGTGACGAGCACGTCGCCCTCCTCGATGGTCATGAGGTCGTCGAAGTTCCGAACGATGCGGGCAGGACCCTCGAAGAACCCGGCCGCCCCGGCGATCCCGATGATGAGGTTGTCGTCGCCGGCGGGCGCCTCGGCCTCGCCGAGCACGCCCTGGAGCACGAAGCCCAGCGCCGACATGATCCGGGCCAGCGGCGGCGGCAGCTGATCGACAGGCGGGGGCGGGGGAGGGGGAGGGCCGAGCAAGGGCGGCGCACCCTCGGCGCTGCGGGCCTTGCGGCCGGCCACCCTGGTCCGGAGCTCGTCAGCCGACGGGGTCGGTGAGCCGTCGAAGATGTCGTCGATCTCGGCCGGCGTGAGGTCGAGGGTGTCGTACATGAAGCCGATGCGGCCCGACGCCTTCAACCGGCGGCCCATCTCGATGAGCGCCAGCCGCATGAGGCCGACGGCGCAGGAGTCGCTGTAGAGGCCACGCTCGTCGCGCAGGCGGTAGACCAGCCGGGACTCGGCCAGCAGGTCGTCGAACTCGGCCTGGTGCTCGGTGGGCGTGGCCGCCCGCAGCTCCTGAGCGAGCGCCTCGGCCCGGGTCTTGCCCGAGTCGGTGTCGTGCTCGAGCGCCGAGCGCAGCCGGCCGAGCACCAGGTCGGGCATCTCGATGATGGCCGGGTTGGTCAGGTCGAAGCCGGCCGCGATGCGGTAGCCGACCTCGCGGAGGTAGTCGTCGACCTGGGGCACGCGGGTGCGCAGCTCCGTCAGGCGCTCCTCGGCGGGCCGGGTGCCCTGGAGCAGGGCCTGCGCCCGTGGGTCGGCCCGTAGGGCTTCGACGGCAGGAGCGATCTCGGGGTTCACGACGCTCGACACGGGCGAGTAGCCGTCGAACACGGCGAACATCGGCACCGGGGGACGGCCGGTCCACTGGGCGGCGTGCATGATGAAGTCACCCACCGGTGCGAGCGCGTGCGCGTTGAACGTGTGGTGCTGGGCCCACATGTTCTTCATGTGCTCGAGGCAGCGGTGCAGGTGCTCGCGGAGCCCCTCGTCGCTCAGCGTGGTGAGGTCGACCTCGGCGAGGGAACGGTGGAGGACGAGCGCCGCAGGCTTGGCTTCCTCGTCCCAGTGACGCAACCCCTCGCGCCACACCTTGTTCTCGAAGGCGGCCGCGGCCACACCGGTGCGCCGGCCGATCTCACTCACGATGAAGTCGTGCGACGGCGGACCGTCAGGCCCGGGGACGTCGAAGGGCACCGGCTGGACGTACGGGAACCCGTTGACGTACGCGAGGTTCATGGAGTCGAGCAGCACCCCGTAGTCGGCGAAGGCGGCACCGAAGCCCTTGGCGAACCCGCTCGGGTACAGCTCGGCCAGGATGGGCGTGCAGGAGGTAGGCAGGTGAGCACGGTCCTGCATCCACGGCCCCGGCCCCGGCGGCGTCCAATCCAAGTCGAGCATCAGTGGCCTCCCCATCTCGCGCCCGGCTGTTCGCACGGGCTGACCGGGCGGGGACGGTAGCCGAGGCCACGGTCGTGGGACGCCGGGACCACCGACCCTGGCCCCGATCACGGCTGCGGAGCAGGATGCCGGCGTGAAGGGCCTCGACAACTACGTCCCGGGCGTGGCGACGATCCGGTCCTACCGCGCCCGCTGGGGTCGTTCCGACCTGCTCGCCGGGCTGGCCCTCACGGCGCTGCTGGTGCCCCAGGGCATGGCCTACGCCGAGCTGTCCGGGCTCCCTCCCGTGACGGGCCTCTACACGACGGCTGCCGCGCTCGTGGCGTACGCGGTGTTCGGCCCGTCGCGGATCATGGTCCTCGGCCCCGACTCGGCCCTTGGTCCGCTGATCGCGGCAGCGATCTTGCCGTTGCTCGCGGCCGGCGCCGATCCCGACAGAGCGGTGGCTCTGGCGGGGCTGCTGGCCCTGCTGGTCGGGGTGGTGTGCCTCGCGGCCGGGTTCGCTCGGCTGGGGGTGCTGACCGAGCTGATCGCCAAGCCCGTGCGGATCGGGTTCTTGAACGGCATCGCCTTGGTGGTGCTGGTCGGCGAGCTGCCGAAGCTCCTCGGCTTCAGCGCGAGTGGCAAGGGACTGCTCGGCGAGGCCAGGGGGTTCGTCGATGGGGTGCGTGACGGTCAGACCGTCTCGGCCTCGCTGGTCGTCGGGCTCGTCTCGCTGGCCACGATCGCGGTGTGCCGCCGGATCAGTCGCGCGCTGCCCGGGGTGCTGCTGGCGATGGTGGTCGCCGGCATCGCCACGGCCGTGCTCGACCTGACGGAGCACGGCGTGAGCGTCATCGGTGCCGTCCCATCGGGGGTGCCGGTTCCCGGACTGCCGAGGGTCGGCCTCGAGGACGTAACGCTGCTGCTCGTCGCCGCGCTGGGCATCGCCTTCGTGGTCCTTGCCGACACGGGCACCTTGTCGCGAACCCTGGCCGCCAAGCGGGGCGAGCGCGTCGACGGCAACCAGGAGATGCGGGCCCTCGGTGCCGCCAACGTCGCCGCCGGCTTGTTCCAGGGCTTCCCGGTGAGCGCGTCGGCCTCGCGGACGGCGGTGGCCGATTCGTCGGGATCGCGCACGCAGCTGACGGGAGTGATCGGTGGTGTCGGGATCATCGTGGTGCTCGTGGCCGCAGGCGACCTTGGGCGCTACCTCCCGACGCCGGCGCTGGCGGCGGTGATCATCGTGGCGGCGTGGACGCTGCTCGACGTCCACACGATGGCGTGGTTGTGGCGAGTCCGCCGCTCCGAGTTCCTGCTGGCAGTGGCCGCCCTCCTCGGCGTGGCGGTGTTCGGGGCCCTCCCCGGCATCGGGATCGCCGTAGCACTGTCGCTCGGCGACTTCGTGCGGCGGGCCTGGCGCCCGTACGACGCCGTCCTCGGCCGCGTGACGGGACGCAAGGGCTACCACGACCTCGATCGCCATCCCGAGGCCGTCCAGATCCCGGGCCTCGTCATCTACCGCTTCGACGCGCCCCTGTTCTTCGCCAACGCCGACACGTTCAGCAATCGGCTGCTGGCCGCCATCGAGGAGCGTGACGCTCCGGTGCAGTGGGTGATCGTTGCGGCCGAGCCCATCAGCGACGTTGATACCACCGGGGCTGATGTGCTGACTGAGCTCCTCGACCGCCTCGAGGCCCGAGGTGTCCAGTTGGCGTTCGCCGAGCTGAAGGGGCCGGTGAAGGACAGCTTGCGCTCGTATGGGTTGTTGGACCGCATCGGCGATGACCACCTGTTCCCGACGATCGGCACGGCGGTCGACGGCTACGTGTCGGCTACCGGCGCGCCCTGGACGGACTGGAGCGACGAGAGCCCGGGCCTGCCCTGACCCCTACAGTCGGCCCCAACGAGCCCGCGCCGTGGGCGGCACCAAAGAGGTCCCTCGTGAGCACCGACACCAACACCTACCTCGACTTCCAGATCGATCCTGGTTCGGTCCGCGCTACCCGACTCGTCGAGCAACCGCGCCCTGGGCTCCAGCCCGGCCAGGTCCGCTTCAGGGTCGACGAGTTCGCGCTGACTGCCAACAACATCACCTATGCCACGGCTGGCGCCTTCCTCGGCTACCTCGACTTCTTTCCCGTTGGCGACGGGCGGTGGCGTCGGATCCCGGTGATGGGCCATGGCGAGATCATCGAGTCCGCCCATCCCGGCATTGCAGTCGGCGGCCGCTACTTCGGCTTCTTCCCGATGGCGGCCGAGCACGTGCTCACCGCTGAGCCGCGTGGATCGGGGGTGTGGGACGCAGGCGCCCACCGTCAGCCTCACGCCAGCGCGTACCGGCAGTTCGAAGACGTTCGCAGCGACCCCAACTACGACCCGAATCGTGAGGCCCAGGTCGCGCTGCTACGAGGGCTGTTCGTCACGTCGTTCCTGGTCGACGACTACCTCGCCGACAACCGCGACTTTGGTGCGACCTCGGTGCTGGTCACCAGTGCGTCGAGCAAGACGTCGATCTCGCTCGGCTTCTGCCTCCAGCAGCGGAGCCTCGCCTCGGTCGGCATCACCTCGGCTCGCCACCTCGATGCCGTCGCCGCGTTGGGTTGCTACGACCGCGTCCTTGCCTACGACGACATCGGGTCACTCGACGCGTCGGTGCCGACGACCGTGGTCGACATGGCCGGCGACGGCGTCGTCCTGGCCCGCATCCACGGCCACTTCGACGACAACCTGAGGTGCTCGTGCATCGTCGGAGCGACGCACCGGGACTCGGTCCGCCAGTCCGAGGAGCTGCCCGGAGCCACGCCTCAGTTCTTCTTCGCCCCCGGCCAGATCGAGAAGCGTGCGAAGGACTGGGGACCGGGCGAGGTGATGAGGCGTGTGGGTCAGTCGTTCCGATCGTTCTGCGAGTTCGCCGACACCTGGCTCGAGATCGAGCGAGGAGCGGGAGGCGAAGCGGCGCGAGACGCCTACCTCGACGTCCTCGACGGAGCCAAGCGCCCGACGACGGGGGTCATCTTGACCTTGTCCTGAGGCTCACCATGCAGTGTGAGGCGGATTGCCTCACTGACGGCCCATCGCGGTGGCGTGCTCGGCGGCGGCAACGTCGCCGTAGCGCTCGGGGCTGGCCTGGATGACGACCTCGTGCAAGGTGCCGGTGAACCGGAACGGCGCCGCGTAGCGCTGCGAGACGGCCGAACCATGGTCGTAGCCGACACTGGCGCCGACCGACGACATCATGCGCATGAACAGCGAGTAGGCCGCCGCTCCGCACGGGCGGCCATCGATCTCGACCGTAGCGGCGCCGCTGCGGCCGTCACCGCGCCTCACCCGCACGGTGAGCTCGGAGCGGCCGAGTGGCACCGCAAGGGCGGACTCGATGATCGTGTGCTCGTCGAACGCGTTGTAGTCGAACACGAGGCGATCACCCTGCACGAAGAACGAGAACCCCGAGTTCTCGGTCCCGGTGGCGTAGATGACGCCTTCGTCGCCCTCGACCCGGGTGACGGACGCGGTGAGATCGAACGAGCGGCCCCCGAGCGCGGCTGCGGCCTGCATCGGCATGGGCGACATGGGTGGCCGGTAGACGTAACGTCGGCTCTCCGGGTGCGGTGAGTGTGGGCGGAACCGCACCCCGAACAGCTCGACCAAGCGGTCGTCGAGCGGGAGCACCCCTTGGCGCTCAGCCTCGACCCACCACCGCGCGATCAGCTCTGCCAGCTTGTCGGGGTTGAAGTCGGCGAGGTCGTTGCACTCGGACGCGTCGTGGGCGAGGTCGTAGAGCTCCCATCGCTCGGTGTCGAAGTCGGCGCCCTTGTCGTGACGGCACACGGCCTTCCAACCGTTGTCGACCAAGGCGCGGCTACCGCCCATCTCGAAGTACTGGAGCGTGTTGGTGGCCGCCGCGTCGGCATCGGTCAGTAGCGAGGCGAACGAGTGCCCCGACACGGGCTTCTGGGCTATGCCCCGATGCACCTCGGGAGCGGTGATGCCGAGCACTTCGTAGAGGGTCGGAGCGATGTCCGAGGCGTAGACGAAGTGCCCGCGGTGGCCCCGATGCTCGGCCCCGACCCCATTTGGCCAGTGCAGGATCATCGGTACGTGCACCCCACCCTCGTGGGTGTTCTGCTTGTACCACTTGAACGGGCTGTTGCCGCACTGTGCCCAGCCCCACGGGTAGTTGGTGTGGCTGTGCGGCCCTCCGATGTCGTCGATCCGGCGGATGGCTTCATCGGGCGTCTCGAAGATCCCGTTGAAGAACTTCATCTCGTGCATGACACCGAACGGGCCACCTTCTTGGCTGGCTCCGTTGTCGGCCATGACCACGAGCACGGTGTTGTCGAGCTCGCCCATGGCCCGCAGGCCCTCGACGAGGCGCCCGATCTGGTCGTCGGTGTGGTCGAGAAAAGCCGCGAAGGCTTCTTGGAGGCGGGAGGCCAGCCGGCGCTGGTTCTCGGGGAGGCTGTCCCAGGGCTCGACACCGGGGTTGCGAGGGGCGAGCTGCGTGTCGGCGGGGATGACGCCGACCTGATGCTGGCGTTCGAACCAGCGCTGCCGAACGACGTCCCAGCCCTCGTCGTAGCGGCCGAGGTACTTCTCGCGATAGGCGGCTGGGGCCTGATGCGGCGCGTGGGTGGCACCGAAGGCGAGATAGGTGAAGAACGGCCGGTCGGGGCGCACCCCCTTGCTGTCGGCGATCATGCGGAGGGCCTGATCGACGAGGTCCTCGGACAGGTGGTAGCCGTCCTGGGGGCCGCCGGGCGGGTCGATCTGATGGTTGTCGCACACCAGATCGGGGTGGAACTGGTCGGTCTCGCCCTCGAGGAAGCCGTAGAACCGGTCGAAGCCACGACCGAGCGGCCACTGGTCGAAGGGACCTGCGGCCGAGCACTCCTCCATCGGGGCCAGGTGCCACTTGCCGACCGCGAAGGTGGCGTAGCCCTGGTCGCGCAGGACCTCGGCGATGGTGGCCGTCGTGGTGGAGAGGTGGCCCACCATGTTGGGGAAGCCGGTACGGAAGTTGGACAGGCCCCGCATGCCGGCCATGTGGTGAGAGCGCCCCGTGAGCAGGGCGGCGCGGGTGGGTGAGCACAGGGGGGTGACGTGGAAGTTCGTGAACTGAAGGCCGCCGTTGGCCAGTGCGTCGATGTTGGGCGTGTCGATGTCGGAGCCGTAGCAGCCGAGCTGGGCGAAGCCCGTGTCGTCGAGCACCACGATCACGATGTTCGGGGCCTCGTCTCCGGGATGGGGCTGTTCGTCGAACCACGGCTCGGACTCGGCCAGGGTGCGGCCGATCGTGCCTTCGAACCGCTCGTTCCTCACACTGCTCCTCGATTCGCGGTCAGCCGGCCGGCGACACCCTGGAGCAGCTTCCAGCCGAACCCGGGGACCTCGTCGATGAGGCCCTGGAGCTGGCTCCGGTCCAGGGACAGCACGTCGAGGGGGGTGTCGGCGATCACGGTGGCCGAGCGAGGCTGATCGAGCAACATCCCCAGCTCACCGATGATGTCGCCGGGCGCGAAACGGGCGATCTTGCGGCCGCTGCGACGAGCGGTCGCGCTCCCGGCGAGCACGACGTAGCAGTCCGTGGACGGCGCTCCCTCTCGGATCAGCTCCTGTCCCGCGTCAACGAAGTCGATCCGCGACGCCTTGGCCACCGTGGCGAGCTCACGGCGGCTGCAGGCGGCGAACAGCGGCACGGCCCGCAGCGCCGATACTTGTGTCTCACGTCCCATGGCTCCCCTTTTCACGTCCCTTGGCGATCGTACGCGGCCATCAGATCGGCGGCGATGAAGCGGCGCCAGCTCAGGTGGCGAAGTCGTCGGGCATGAGCAGCGGGTCCTCGCTGGCGAGGTCGAGTTCCGCCAGAGCGACGACTGATGAGCGTGGGCACCGGTGATTCCGGCAACAATCGGGTCGTGCTGTGGGGTGCTGTCCCGTGATTGCCGCCGCTGACGTCGTGGTCCGGCGCCGGCTGCTGGTCACCGGCGTGGTGCAGGGTGTGGGCTTCCGGCCCTTCGTCTATCGCCTCGCGGCCGAGCTCGGTCTGGCCGGGGTGGTGGGCAACGACTCGACCGGAGTGATCATCGAAGTCGAGGGATCGGACGCAGTCCTCGACTGCTTCGAGTCGAGGCTGATCAGTGACGCGCCGCCGCTTGCGGTGATCGAGTCGGTGACGAGCGGGGCCCTCGCCCCCGTCGGCGGCGGGGGGTTCACGATCGTCCCGTCGGCCGTCGGCACCGGAGCCCGGACGCTCGTGCCGCCCGATGTGGCGGTGTGCGACGAGTGCATGGCCGAGGTGTCCGACCCTGGGGATCGCCGCTCTCGGTACCCGTTCGCGAACTGCACGAACTGCGGCCCCCGCTTCACGATCATCCGCGAGCTGCCGTACGACCGGCCGGCCACGACGATGTCCGGATTCCCCATGTGCCACGCCTGTCAGGCCGAGTACGACGATCCCGCCGACCGTCGCTACCACGCGCAGCCCATCGCCTGCCCCGCGTGCGGCCCGCAGGTGGCCTTCGAGCGCCGGGGGCACCGGCTCCTCGGCACCGATCGCGTCGTCGCCGCGATGCAGCACGCCTTGGCCGATGGCGAGATCGTTGCTGTGAAGGGCATCGGCGGGTTCCACCTCGCGTGTGATGGCGGGAACGACGAAGCGCTGGCACGGCTGCGGGAGCGCAAGGGGCGGGTCGACAAGCCGTTCGCGGTCATGGTGCGTGACCTCGCTGCCGCCCGGGCGCTGGCCTCCGTGGACGACGAGGAGGCCGCCGCGCTGACCTCTGCGGCCCGGCCAATCGTGCTGGTCCGGCGCCGTCCAGATGCGGCGCTGTCGGCGCTGGTCGCACCGGGCAACCCGCTGCTCGGGATCCTGTTGCCGTACACACCGCTGCACCATCTGCTGCTCGGGCCGGTTCCGGGATCGACTGCGGTGCCGCCTGAGGTCATGGTGCTCACGTCGGGGAACCTGGCCGACGAGCCGATCTGCATCGACGACGCTGACGCCCGGGTGCGGCTCGGCGGCCTGGCCGATGCCTTCCTCACCCATGATCGACCGATCCAGGTGCCGTGCGACGACTCCGTGATCAGGGTGATCGACGGGCACGTCCAGCCGATCCGCCGCTCGCGGGGCTACGCGCCGCTGCCGGTCACGCTTCCCGTCGAGGTGGCACCGACGTTGGCGGTGGGTGGTGAGCTGAAGAACACGTTCTGCTTGGCCGCCGGTCGTCACGCATGGATCAGCCAGCACGTCGGCGACATGGAGAACCTCGAGACGCTCGAGTCGTTCGAGCGCAGCATCGAGAGCTTCCAGGCCATGTACGACGTCGAGCCGACGGTCATCGCCGCCGATGGCCATCCGGGCTACCTCACCCGCCGCTGGGCGTTCGAGCGCAGCACCGGCACGGTGGTGGAGGTTCAGCACCACCACGCGCACGTTGCCTCGGTCATGGCCGAGCACGGCCTCGACGGGTCGACGCCCGTGGTCGGGTTCGCCTTCGACGGCACGGGCTACGGCATCGGCGACGACGGTCGTCCCGAGATCTGGGGTGGCGAGGTGCTGCTCGCCGACTACTCGGGCTTCCGGCGCGTCGGGCACCTCCGGCCGCTGCCGCTGCCCGGTGGCGACAGTGCGGTGCGCAACCCGTGCCGGATCGCGGTGGCCTACCTCACCGCGCTCGGGATCGATGCCGAGCCGTCCTTGCCGGCGATCTCGGCGTGCGACGCCACCGAACTGGCGGTGGTCCGCCGTCAGGTCGAGCGCAACGTGGCCTGCGTCCCCAACACGAGCATGGGCCGGTTGTTCGACGTGGTGGCGTCCCTGCTCGGCGTTCGCCACCGGATCTCGTACGAAGCCCAAGCCGCCATCGAGCTGGAAGCCGTGGCCGAGGCCGGCGCCCTGGACGGGCCGGTGCGATGGCCGTTCGGGTGCAACGATGATGGCATCATCGATCCGGCCCCCGTGCTCAGAGGCCTGACGGCCGACCTGACCGCCGGAGCCCGCCCCTCCGATCTGGCTCTCGCCTTCCACCAAGCGGTCGCCGACGCGGTCACCACTTGGGCCGTGCGCTTCGCGGCGGTGGCTGACCAGCAGCTGCCCGTGGCGCTGACGGGCGGTGTGTTCCAGAACGCGATGCTGGCCCGCCTCGCCCGAACCGGCCTCGAGGCCGCCGGCTTCACCGTGCTCACCCATCGACTGGTGCCGCCCAACGACGGCGGCCTGTCACTCGGCCAGGCTGTCGTGGCCGGTTCAGCGAGGAGATGACCATGTGCCTTGGAGTCCCCGGCAAGGTGCTCGAGATCAGAGCTGATCGCGGCACGAGGATGGCCACCGTCGACTTCGGCGGTGTGACGAAGTCGGTGTGCCTCGCCTACGTGCCCGAGGTCGAAGTCGGCGACTACACGATCGTGCATGCTGGCTTCGCCATCACCAAGCTCGACGAGAAGTCGGCCTTGGAGACGCTGCGGATGTTCGCCGAGATCGGGCTGCTCGACGAGCTGAGCGCCGACCCGGCAGCGAGTGAGACCACCCGGTGAAGTACCTCGACGAGTTCAACGACCCGGTGCTGGCGCGCGCGCTCTTCGAGCAGATCGATGCCGCGGCCACGAAGCAGTGGGCCGTCATGGAGGTGTGCGGAGGCCAGACGCACTCGATCATCCGCAATGGGATCGACCAGCTGCTGACCGACAAGGTCGAGCTGATCCACGGGCCGGGATGCCCCGTGTGCGTGACCCCGCTCGAGATGATCGACAGGGCGCTCGCCATCGCGTCGCGCCCCGAGGTCATCTTCTGCTCGTTCGGCGACATGCTGCGAGTGCCCGGCAGCCATTGCGACCTCTTCTCGGTCAAGG
Source organism: Acidimicrobiales bacterium (assembly GCA_038244535.1). GTDB lineage: Bacteria > Actinomycetota > Acidimicrobiia > Acidimicrobiales > Ilumatobacteraceae > JBBRTJ01. The sequence goes on from JBBRTJ010000033.1 coordinate 25,959, forward strand.
CCGATGGTGGCGACGTGCGCGTCGTGTACTCGCCCCTCGACGCCGTCAACCTCGCCGAGCAGCACCCCGACAAGGAGGTCGTCTTCTTCGGGATCGGATTCGAGACCACGGCCCCGGCCAACGCCATGGCCGTGTTCCAGGCTCGCGAACGGGGCCTCGCCAACTTCTCGATGCTGGTGAGCCACGTGCTCGTGCCGCCGGCGATCGAGGCGCTCATGTCGTCGCCCGTGTCGCGAGTCAACGGGTTCCTGGCCGCCGGCCACGTGTGCACGGTGATGGGGACCTGGCAGTACGAGCCGCTGGCCGCGCAGTACGAGGTCCCGATCGTCATCACCGGCTTCGAGCCCCTCGACGTGCTCGACGGCATCCGCCGGTGCGTGCTCCAGCTCGAAGCCGGTCGCCACGAGGTCGAGAACGCCTACCCCCGGGCCGTGAGCCCGGAGGGCAACCGGCCGGCGCAGGCCATGCTGGCCAGCGTGTTCGAGGTGTGCGATCGCCAGTGGCGGGGGATCGGGATGATCCCGAGCAGCGGGTGGCGCCTGTCGGCCGCGTTCGCGGACTTCGACGCCGAACGCCGGTTCGACGTCGGGACGCTGGTGGTCGACGAACCTGAGCGCTGCCGCGCCGGCGACGTGCTGCAGGGCCTGATCAAGCCTGACCAGTGCGAGTGCTTCGGCAACGAGTGCACGCCCCGCACTCCGATGGGCGCCACCATGGTGTCGAGCGAAGGCGCCTGCGCGGCCTACTACCTGTACCGGCGACTCGCGGTGGCGGGGCGTGGTGGCACGTGAGTGAGGCGAGCTTGGCGGCAGGCATCGACGCCGAGGGCTGGTCGTGCCCGCTCCCGCTGCGCCACCAGGACAAGGTCGTCATGGGCCACGGGGGCGGTGGCCAGCTCTCAGGCGAGCTGATCCAGCACCTGTTCCTGGCCTCGTTCGGCGCCGCCGCCCGGTCGGCCACGCCGACGGACTCCTACGTCATGGACCTCGGCAACGGCACGCGCCTCGCGTTCTCGACCGACACGTACGTCGTGCGGCCGCTGTTCTTTCCGGGGGGCAACATCGGCGAGCTCGCCGTCAACGGCACGGTCAACGACGTGGCGATGAGCGGTGCCCGCCCGCTCGTGCTGTCCACCGGGTTCGTGCTCGAGGAGGGCCTCGCGATGGACGTGCTCGGCCGCATCGCGACTTCGATGGGCGCAGCCGCGCTGCGCGCCGGGGTGCAACTGGTCACCGGCGACACCAAGGTGGTCGAGCAGGGCCACGGCGACGGCGTCTACATCAACACCGCCGGCATCGGCGTGATCCCCGAAGGCGTCGACATCAGGCCGGACCGGGCCCGGCCCGGTGATGTCGTGATCATCAGCGGACCGATCGGCCTGCACGGCATCGCCGTGCTCAGCGTGCGCGAGGGACTCGAGTTCGGCACGGAGCTGCGCTCCGACACGGCTGCGCTCAACGGTCTGGTGGCCGCCATGCTTGGCGCCAGCACCGACGTGCACGTCCTGCGTGATCCCACCCGAGGAGGGCTCGGCGCATCGCTGTGCGAGATCGCCGAGACGGCCGGGGTCGGCATCGAGTTCGAGGAGCGCTCGATCCCGGTTCCCGACGAGGTGCGCGCCGCGTGCGGGTTCCTCGGCCTCGATGCACTGCACGTCGCCAACGAGGGCAAGCTCGTGGCCATCGTGCCCCCCGAGGTCGCCGATGCCGTGCTGGCGGCGATGATGGCCACGACCGAGGGGCGTGATGCCACCGTCATCGGTCGGATCACCGACTCGCACCCCGGCTTGGTCGTGGCCCGCACCGGCCTTGGTGCGACTCGGGTCGTCGACCGCCCGCTCGGCGAGCAGCTGCCCCGCATCTGCTAGTCACGACCGCTGGCCCCGGACGCGAAACCGGCACCGGCCGCGAACGACCGGTGCCGGCACGAACTGCTACTTGGTGAACTTGTCCTTGACGGTTTCGACGACGTCGTCGATCTTGTCCTTGACCTTCTCGGCGGCGTCCTTCACCTTGGCGCCGGCCTGGTCGGCCTTGCCTTCGCGGCGGAGGTCGTCGTTGTCGGTGAGGTCACCGATCGCTTCCTTGGCTCGACCCTTGAGGTCATCAGTGCTGCTGTCCATGGTTCATCTCATTTCGGGGTTGGGGAGGGGTGGGGAGGGGTGGGAGGGGTGATCTTGGTCCAGCGCGCTGCTCACCAGTAGTGAGACCTGTTGCCCACGGGGCGGCCGATCTGGCCGAGCACGAGCAGCACGAGGCCGATCACGAGCACGATGAGGCCGAGGGACCACAAGATCGAGATCTTGAGCAAGAAGCCGATGAGGAGCAGGACGATGCCGACGGTGATCATGTCGTTGTTGTTCCCGCCAGAGCACCGGTTGAAACCTGAGCCTGCGTGCCGATGTGGCCGCTTCAGGCCTGCACGGACTGGCGAAGGAGCTCGAAGCTGCGGCGCAGGAGGCGCGAGACGTGCATTTGGCTCATGCCGACGCGGCCGTCGATCTCACTCTGAGAGAGGCCGTCATAGATTCGCAGCTCGACGATCTCGCGCTCCCGCTCGCCGAGCAGCGGGAGCAGTTGGAGCATCGAGACCTCACCTTCGAGGGCCGCGAACGACGGATCGGCGCCACCGACGCTGTCACCGACGTTGATGCCCTCATGACCCGATGGCCGGTCGAGGCTGTCGACGGACCGCGCCGCCGACACGTCGAGCGCCTCGACCACGGCGTCTTCGGACAGGCCGAGCGCGAGGGCGACCTCGGCGGCGCGTGGGGATCGACCGAGCTCCATGCTCATGGTGTCGATGGCGTGGCGCACCGCCAGTGAGCGTTCCTGGGCACCCCTCGGCACCCGCACCATCCACGTCCGGTCGCGGAAATAGCGCTTGATCTCGCCCTCGATCGTGCGGCCAGCAAAGGTGGCGAAGCGCACCCCCATCGCCGGGTCGAAGCGATCGACGGCGTTGATGAGGCCGATGGCGGCAACTTGGCGGAGGTCAGCGGCGGGCACGCCACGAGCCGTGTAGCGCCGGGCAATGAGATCGGCGAGCCGGCGGTGGTCCTCGACGAGCTCGTTGCGGATCCGGCGCTCTCCGGTGCGCCGGAGCTCAGCGAAGCGGGGGTCGGGCTCGTCGCTCACGCCGATCGGCGCTTCACCAGGCGGAACGATCGTCGACCGGCATGAAGGTCGAATGAGTAGTCGTCGGTGGTGGCTCCGAGGAGCGCCGCGGTGAGCTCGGTCTCCTCGGCCATCGGCAGGTCAACGTGCTGGCGGGTGCCAGCGATCTCGACTGCTTGCGGGTGCAGGCGGATGCGCAGCACGATCTCGTCAGGATCGGACGCACCCGAGGGGCCGTCGGACCCGGCAAGCAGCACACCGACTGCCTCACCAACGGCAGTGCGCACGTCGTCGAGGTCGTCGAGGTCGAAGCCGACGGCCGACGCTGCGCCCGCTGCGGAGATGCGACAGAAGCCGAGGAGCGAGCGCTGCGCGGGCAGGGCGATGACGATCTCGCGACCGGGGCTCATCGGTCGGTTCCCTCGACTCGGGTCCAGGTGGCAACGACCGTGTGCTCAGCGCGGCGCGTCACGCTGAGGCGGTCGGTCCACGCCTCGACGACGGTCAGTCCCCGGCCCCGCACCGCTGCCGGACCGACCGGCTCGGTCTCCTCGTACACGAAGCCCGGGCCCGGATCTTCGACGCTCATGTGCACCTCGTCAGCGTCCATCGACCAGCTCACGACGATGCTGGACTGAGGGGGCGATGCTTCGATCGCATTCGTGACGATCTCGCTCATCACGACGAGGAGCTGATCGGCCCGCTCGCCGCTGATGGCATGACGGCTCAGCCAGTAGCGCAACGTCGTGCGGATGCCCGCCATCTCGGACAGGCCCGCGGGGCGCACGAGCACGACACCGTCGACCGTCGACGCGTCAGCGGTGGGGCCAGGCACCGACATCACGTCATCTCGCCGACGTCATTGCACGCCGAGGATGTCCACCAGCCCGGTGATCTCGAGCACCCGTCGAACGGTGGGGCCGGTGCTTTCCATGCGGATCGATGCGCCCTGCTCGGCGAGCAGGCGTTGGATACGGAGGAGCTCGGAGATGCCGGCGGAGTCCATGAAGGACAGCTCCCGGGCATCCACGACAACACCGGTGAGACCGGGAGCGCGAAGCGCGGGATCGATGGCGTCGGAGACAGCCGAGGCGGTGAAGGCGTCGAACTCGCCCGAGAGCACGAGGTGGAGCGTGGGTCCGTCACGTTCGGCCCTCACTTCCAGCGCCATCGACGGCCTCCGTGTCATGGGCTCGACGGGTGCCGAACCGCGCCGCCGAGCGTACCGGTCGCCCCAGGTGTCGGCGGCGCGTTCTGACCATGTCTGCCTCACGGGACGATCCCATGGGATGCGCGTTCCCGTTCCGGGGGTGATCCAAACCAACACCTCGGACATGCTCGACCAACCAGGTCCGATCCTGGACCCGACAGGAGTACCGTCCGCTGAGATGACGCTACGAGCAAGGCTGCTGCTACTGGCCCTCGCCTGTCTCGGCGTGTGGATCATGGGCTCGGGCGCCGGCATCTTGGCCGCGAACCGATGGGCCGCGGCTGGTGAGGTTGACACCGGACCCATGATCGCGATCTGGCTCGTGGCGCTCGTTGCCACTGCGACGATGACCATCGGTGCCGTGTTGGCGGTGCGGGGCTGGGTGATCGTGCCTCTCGAAGCCATGACCGAGCGCGCTCGTCGCATGATGGCGGGCGAGGCCGCCGAGATGAAGATCGATGCTGCGGCTGAGTTCCGCGACCTCGCCGATGCTGTGGACGCGATGACCTCGACGATCAGCAAGCAACGGGACACGGCCTTGCGCGCTCGGGAATCGGTTGAGCAGAACGCGCTCCTCGCCTTCCACGTCCGCCGCGACCTCGAGACGGCACTCGGTGAGTTCCCCTTGGGCTGGACCGTGGCCGCCGGGCTTCGCTCGGCCGAAGGGGTCGTAGCAGGCGACTGCTACGAGATCTCGCTCATCGGGCCTTCCACGATCTCGCTCGTCGTGATCGACATCGCCGGCCACGGCGCCGCTCACGCCATTGCGGCCATGAAGTGCAAGGAGCTGCTCCGCGTCGCCTTGCGCGCCGGGAGGCAGCCCGGCGACGCCATCACCTGGCTGTACGACCAGCGAGCGATCGAGGAGGGCTTCCTCACCGCCTTCGTCGCTCTCGTCGACACCGACCGAGGCCTGTGCCACTACGCGAACGCCGGCCATCCGCCGCCGAAGCTGGTCACCCCGACCGCGGTGACCGAGCTCATGCCGACGGGTCCGCTCCTCGGGCCCATCGACGCTCGGTGGGCGACGGCATCGGCCGAGATCGTCCCCGGCTCGACCCTGGCGATGTACACGGACGGCATCATCGAGGCTCGCAGCGCGGGCGGGGGCTTCTACGGCGAAGAACGGCTCGTGTCGACCCTGCAGGCATCGGCCGAGGACACGGCCGCACCGATCGCCACGGCGATCCTCGACGACCTCGGAGCGTTCACCGGTGAGCTGCGACTCGCCGATGACGCGACGCTCATCGTCGTGTGCCGCGCCGGCCCACCTACGTTGGCCGAAGTCGGCCCTTGACATCAGGAGGAACGATGGACCCGGCAGCGGCGCTGTCCCCCAACGGCGACAGGCTCATCGAGCTCGAGCAACTGATCGACGCGCTCCAGTCCGACCTGTCGGCTGACGAGTTCGTCGAGCGGGGCCTCCGGGTCGAGGGCACGTGGGACGAGATCGACGATCCTGTGCTCATCGGACCGAGTGGGCTGCCCATCGAGACTTGGCGCGAGGGCTACCCATACGACGAGCGCATGAGCCGTCACGAGTACGAGACCACCAAGCGCCTGCTGCAGATCGAGCTGCTGAAGTTGCAGAACTGGCTCAAGGGCACCGGCGGACGGCTCGTGGTCCTGTTCGAAGGACGTGACGCGGCGGGCAAGGGGGGCACGATCAAGCGGTTCATGGAGCACCTGAACCCGAGGGGTGCTGTCGTGGTCGCCCTTGGTGTGCCGAGCCAGCGCGAGCAGGGCGAGTGGTACTTCCAGCGCTACGTGCGCCACTTGCCCACGCGGGGCGAGATCGTGCTGTTCGACCGCTCGTGGTACAACCGCGCCGGCGTCGAGCGGGTCATGGGCTACTGCACGCCTCAGGAGTATGACGAGTTCACCCACCAGGCCCCCGCCTTCGAAGCGATGCTCTCCGATGACGGCACCACCGTGGTCAAGCTCTGGTTCTCGGTGTCGCGTCGCGAGCAGGTCACCAGGTTCACGATCCGCCGAATCGATCCCGTGCGGCAGTGGAAGCTGAGCCCGACCGATCTCGCATCGCTCGATCGCTGGCACGACTACACGATGGCCAAAGAAGACATGTTCCGCTTCACGCACACCGCGCATGCACCATGGACGGTGGTGCGTAGCAACGACAAGAAGCGGGCGCGGCTCGAGGCCCTGCGCCACGTCCTCAGCCTGTTCGACTACGACGACAAGGATCCCGAGGTGGCCGGCACCCCCGATGCGCTCATCGTCGGCCCGCCCGACGTCGTCCACCCCGACGCCGGCGAGCAGTAGGTGCGGCCAGGGCGCGGGAACCTGTGATGGTGCTGGGGCTGTGGTGCGGAAGCCTCGGTCCTGCTTCGGCCAACGCCGCCGCACTCGACGTGGCCCGCCGTGCGATCGTGACCGCGGGACATGAGGTGGTCGAGGTCAGTGGCGTTGGTTCGATCCCGGCGTTCCGTCCTGAGCTCCTCGACGAGCCGGGCA
>JBBRTJ010000034.1:0-32709 GCA_038244535.1 Acidimicrobiales bacterium
AATCCGGATCATCGCCGCGTACAACCGGCGCCACCACAACGTCGTGCGCCACCGCTCGATCGTGGGCGGTTACCGCGATACCAACGTCGGCACGGCCAGCGTGAACGCCATCTACGGGTCGAGCACCGATCTGGTGGGGGCGCTCGGACAGATCGCGGTGCTCGGCATCGGTGGCCGCATGGTGATCGACGGGACCCTCACCATCGGCGACCTGACCGCGTTCGTGCTGTACCTGACGGCCTTCTTCGCCCCGATCCAGCAGCTCGTCCAGCTGTACTCCACCTACCAGTCGGGGCAGGCCGCCGTCACCAAGCTCCGCGGGCTGCTGGCCACCGAGCCCTCGGTCACCGACGCCGCCGACGCTGTCGAACTGCCCCCGATCGAGGGAGCGATCGAACTACGAGACGTCACGTTCGGCTACGACCCCCGCTCGCCGGTGCTGCGCCACGTCAACGTCCGCATCGCCCCCGGCGAGACGTTCGCACTGGTGGGCGCCACGGGCGCAGGAAAGTCGACCATCGCCAAGCTCGTGACCCGCTTCTACGACCCCTTGGAGGGCCAGGTGCTGATCGACGGTCACAACGTGGGCACGGTCACGTTGGCCTCGCTGCGCCGCCAGGTCGGCGTCGTGCCCCAGGAGCCCTTCCTCTTCGCCGGCACCTTGCGCGACAACGTGGCCTTCGCCCGCCCCGACGCCGACGACGCCGAGGTCACGGCCGTCTGTGAGGCAGTCGGTCTTGGAGATCTGGTGGCGCGTCTTGACGGTGGTCTTGACGCGGTGGTGCACGAGCGGGGATCGTCGCTGTCCTCAGGCGAGCGCCAGCTCCTCGCACTGGCCCGCGCCTTCCTCGCTCGGCCGCGCGTGCTCGTCCTCGACGAGGCCACGAGCAGCCTCGACCTGAAGAGCGAAGCGCTGATCGAACAGGCCCTTGACGTGGTGCTCGACGGCCGCACGGCCATCGTGATCGCCCATCGCCTGGCCACGGCCATGCGGGCCGACCGCATCGCCGTCGTCGACGACGGCTGCATCGTCGAGCTGGGCTCGCACGACGAGCTTGTCGCGCTCGATGGCCGCTACGCCTCGATGTACGCGACCTGGTCCCGCCACGCCTGAGAGCGTGAATGCGTGCTCGACGGGCCAGATTGCCGGGAGTGCTGCGGGCCGTCATCGGCGGCGAGGTCGACCTCGCAGTGATCGGCGTACTCGGCGTCGGCGGTGGTCCTCTCGGGCCGAGACGCCTGGCGCCGCTGCCCGTGGGGTCGCACGCGGGCCGAACCGCTCACCTCGTGAAAGCGAGGAAGGTGCCGTCAGCGGCCCGATGGGCGCGGCGCAGGCCCACCGCCGCGGTCCGGTCGAGCGGCCCGTAGACGTGGGGGAACAGGACGGCCGAGCCCTCGACCGGGGCGGGTCCGGTGGCCGGCTCCCAGCGCACCTCGCTGGTGAGCCTCGCCTCGTCGAGCTCGATCACCGCGAAGGGCCCGGGCTCGGACCGGTACAGCAGGTTGGCCACCGCCAGCAGCACGGTGTCGTCCGGTGAGCAGTGGACGAAACCCTCGATGGCCAGCGACGGGGCCTCGTACGCCAGGTCCGGCCGGGCCAGCCAGTCGGCCTCGGCCACGAGGTGCAAGATCATCGCCATGAGCCTGACAGATACCCTCGCCGCTCATGGCTCCCCGCACCGGTCGTGACGCGCTGCTCGAGGTCCTTCGAACCGAGGGCGTGAAGCACCTGTTCGGCAACCCCGGCAGCACCGAGCTGCCGCTGATGGATGCTCTCGCCACCGCGGACGACCTCCACTACGTGCTCGCCCTGCAAGAGGCGACGGCGGTGGCCATGGCCGACGGATACGCGCAGGTGACAGGCCGGCCGGCGTTCGTCAACCTCCACACGTCGGCCGGTCTCGGCAACGCCATTGGCAACCTCACCAACGCGCAGGCCAACCTGACGCCGCTCGTGGTGACGGCCGGGCAGCAGGACTACGCCCACATCGTGGCCGACCCGCTGCTGGCCGGCGACCTCGTCGGCCTGGCCCGCCCGGTGTCCAAGTGGGCCCACGAGGTGCGCTCCCTCGACGAGCTCGGCACCGTGATGCGCCGGGCGTTCCACGACGCCATGGCCCCGCCCCAAGGACCCACGTTCGTGAGCATCCCCATGTCGACCCTCGACCAGGAGGGTGACGCGCCGGTGCCTGCGGCCAGCACGATCGTGCGAGCGTCAACGGCCGGTGGCATCGACGAGCTGGCTGAGCTGTTGACGGGCGTGGCGGTCGGCAAGCTCGGCATCGTCGTCGGCGACGAGGTGGCCCAGTCCGGCGGCATTGCCGCGGCGGTGGCTCTGGCCGAAGCCCTCGGCGCGCCGGTGCACACCTCGCCCCTCCACTCGACCGGCGCGTTCCCGCCTGCCCATCCCCTGTTCGCAGGCATGCTCCCGCCTTCCGCCGCCGGCATCCGCGCCACGCTGGCCCGCTACGAGCGTGTGCTCCTGGTCGGTGGTCGCGCCTTCATGGTGTACCCGCTCACCGACGGCTCGCCCCTACCCGACGGGGTCGAGCTGCTGCACGTGTCGTCCGACCCGCTCCAGCTCGGCCGCACCTACGCCGTGCGCCTCGGCGTGCACGGCGACCCCGCCGCCACCATGCGGGCGCTGCTCCCCGCGGTTGAAGGCGACGTCGACGCGCCCGGCGTCGCTGACGCCCTCAACGCCGCCCGCATCAAGCGCCACAGCGAGATGGCGGCCCTCGAACAGAGCGCACTCGACCGCTACGGACCAGCGCCGATGGACCCGATGGTCGCCGGTCATGCCCTCGTGCGGGCGATGCCGGCCAACACCGCAGTGGTCGACGAGGCGATCACCACCGGGGTGTACGTCCGGGGCTTTCACCACTGGACCGAGCCGGGCCGGTACTTCTTCTGCAAGGGCGGGGGCCTCGGGTGGGGCATGCCGGCTGCCCTCGGGGTCAGCCTCGCCTACGACCGCTCGGTGTCCGTGCTGTGCGTGGCCGGCGACGGCTCGGCCATGTACTCGCCGCAGGCGCTGTGGACCGCCGCCCACGAGCAGCTTCCGGTGGTGTTCGCCATCGTCAACAACCGCCAGTACCTCATCTTGAAGAACAACCTGCGCGGGATGAAGGGCGACACCGCCCGCACCGGCCGATTCGTGGCCATGGACCTCGACCACCCACCGGTTGACTACGTCGCCCTGGCAACCTCGATGGGCGTCGCCGCCACCCGCATCGACCACGCCGGCGACGTCAGCGATGTCGTGCGCGAGGCGCTGGCCACGGGCCGCCCGCACCTGGTCGAGCTGCCCATCACCGCTCCCGCGTGAAGCCGGCCCTCGCCCTGCACCACGTCAGCCTGCAGCGTGACGGACGGCGGCTGCTCGACGATGTGAGCTGGACGGTCAATCCCGGCGAGCGATGGGTGGTGCTCGGCCGCAACGGCTCGGGCAAGACCACCTTGGTGCGGATCGCCTCGCTCTACCTGCACCCGAGCAGCGGCGAGGTCGACGTGCTCGGCCAGCGCTTGGGCCACGTCGACGTGCGCCGGTTGCGGACCAGGATCGGGCTGGCCAGCTCGTCGTTGTCGGCCTCGCTTCGACGCGAGCTGAGCGCCGCCGACGTCGTCATGACGGCCAAGCACGCCGCCCTCGAACCGTGGTGGCACCGCTACGACGACGCCGACCGGGCGCGGGCCCGGGCCTTGCTCACCCAACTCGGCGTCGGCGACTTCGCCGAGCGCGAGGTGGGCACGCTCAGCAGCGGTGAGCAACAGCGGGTGCAGCTGGCCCGCACGCTCATGGGCGATCCCGGCATCGTGCTCCTCGACGAACCGACCGCCGGACTCGACCTCGCAGGCCGCGAGCAGCTGGTGGCGTCGCTGGCCGCCCTCGCTGCCGACGCCACCGCGCCGCCGATGGTGCTCGTCACCCACCACGTCGACGAGATCCCGCCGGGCTTCACCCATGCACTGCTGCTGCGCTCCGGACGAGTGCAGCAGGCCGGGCCGCTTGACGAGGTGCTCACGACCGAGGCGTTGAGCGAGTGCTTCGAGCTGCCCCTCGTGCTCGAGCGCCACCGCGGTCGGTTCAGCGCGTGGGCCCGCTGACGAGCCCGAGCAGCGTCGGCCGACTGCGCTCGATCTCGTCGCGCAGCACTCGTTCGAGCACCGGCCCCCACCACCCACCGCCGTAGTGCAGCGCCATCGTGAGGCGGCTGGCCTCCGCCACCCCATCCACGGTGGCCTCGAGGACCCAGGGCGCGTGGCTGCGGCCATCGGACTCGGAGCGCTCGAACCGGACCGATCGCGGCGGTTGCAGCACCGTGCGCACCATGCGCAGCCGCTTCGAGCGGGCCAGCGGCCCCACCCGTCCCCGCAGCTCGACCGCCCAGGCGTCACCGGCCGGCTCAGCGTCGGCACGGGTCACGATCGACAGCCAGGCTGGGTAGCGGGCGAGGTCGTCGACCCAGGTGAACAGCTCAGCCGGCGAGCAGGGTGCATCGAAGTGCTCGACGACGTCCATGCCCGCATGCTCGCACGGCCGGCCAAGCCCTCACGGTTTCCTCACACGTCGACGTCATGCTGACCATCGTTCTCACGACCCACGGAGGTCCGCACCATCATGAAGAAGCCCCTGATCGCCACCGGTGCCGTCGCCGCCACCTTGCTGGTGGGTGCAGGCATCGCCACCGCCGCCGACAGCGGTGCCGGCAGCAGCGGCGCCACCCGCACCGAGCAGCGCGCCGGCCGCCACGAGCGCAAGGAGACGATCAAGCGCTGGAAGGCACTGACACCGGCCGAGCGCTGCGCCAAAGCTCCCGCGCTCGAGCAGGCGATCGAGCGCCGCGAGACGCTGGTCGGCACGCGGCTCACCAAGGCCAAGACCGAGCTCGAGGCGGCCGCCAAGGCCGGCGATCAGGCCAGGGTGACCCGGCTCACGGTGCGCGTCGACCGGCTGACCGAGGCCCAGCAGCGCCTCACCAAGCTCGACACCAAGCTCAAGGCCTGGGAGGCCAGCCACTGCGCCGCCACCCCGGCTGCCTCGACCGGCGCCTGATGGGACTAGTGGTGCCGGTTCGCCTCGCGGGCGGCGTCGTTGCCGAAGGCCCTGGCCAGCAGTGGCGTCGTCGCCCGTAACAGGCCCCCCAAGTCGTCTGATCCGTCGAAGACGGGCACCCACGCAGCAATGCCGCCCTCGTCGCCGGCCGTGGCCAGCGCCGGTTGCTCGGCGGTCGGACGATCCGTGCGGCGCCGCTTCGGCTTCGGTCGGGGCGGCGTCGCCGCGTCAGCCACCGGCTCGGTCACGACCTCCGGCTCGGGTTCGTCGTCCGCACGGAACAGCGTCGGCACCTCGACCCGTCGGTCGTCGAGCCACCACCCGCGGGGCACCACCATCGCATCGCCATGGCGGCGGCAGAGCGCCCCGGCACTGGTGTTCGCCACCTCGTCGAGGGCAGCCAACCACACCAGTTGTCGAGCGGGGTCGAATCCGAACCCCACAGCTGCTGGTTCGGCGCACCCAGGTCGTTCGCACAGGCGGACCATGAACGGCTGAGGCTACCGCTGGGTCAGGCGGCGACCGGCGATCCACCGAGGTGCACCGGCGGCGCGAGGGACCTTCTGCAGCGCGGCCGACATCAGGACGAGGCATCGAGGACGACCGTGAGCGTCACTCCCGGTCATGCACGTGAACAGGGGCTGGTGGCGGCCACCCCTGGCCGGATCCAGCCCCCGATGCGCCGTGCCGGCAGTGCTCGTTGCCGTCCTTGTCCGGTGGGCGATGGGGGTCTCGATCCCCCGACCTCCACGGTGTGAACGTGGCGCTCTTCCAACTGAGCTAATCGCCCGAGAGCCCAGAACCTTAGCCGAGCAGGCGGTTACCTGGCCCCCCGCAGCACCTCGGCGGCCCGGCCGAACAGGTGGGGCACGGACAGCGCAATGCGCTCCCACTCCTCGTCGGGGCGCTTGCCCGTGCGGTGCAGCATCACGTTGAGGCCGCTGATCGCCCCGAACCGGTAGCCGGACAACGCCCGGTAGAACGCGACATCGGACAGCGACACCGGGCGGCCCGCCGCCGCGCTGTAACGGGCCACGAGGTCCTCCCGAGGCGGCACCACGGCCAGGCCGGCACCGTCGTGCCAGCTCTCGGGGTCGGTCATCATCAAGATCCAGCCGAGGTCGAGGAGCTGGGCGCCGATGCCGGAGATCTCCCAGTCGAGCACGGCCACCAGCCGCCCCTCGTCGAACAGGATGTTGTTGGTCTGGAAGTCGCCATGGAAGAGCCCGACCACGGGATCGGCGGGCAGGTGCTCGAGCAGGAGATCGCGCACCGTCGCACCCTGTTCGGCCCACTCGGGCTGGGCGGCCTTGGCCAGGATCGGGTCCCAGAAGCGGATCTCGTCGGCGAGGTCCTTGGGCTCCTCCCACCCCGCCAGCTCGCTTCGCCAGTCGAGCGCATGGATGGTCGCCAGCGCCTCGACGGCCTGCTCGAACACACCCCTCGCCCCGTCGGCACCGGGCGGGAAGCTCGGGTCGGGGTCGCGCACGATGTAGGTAGAGCCGGGGAGCCGGCCCATCATCACGTAGGGCACGTCGAACCACGACTCGTCGTCGCCCCACCAGCGCACCTCGGCCACCGGCGCGCCGACCCGCCCGAGCGCCTGGAGCAGTGGCACCTGACGCAGCACGTCGGTGTTCCCACGGCGGCGCACGCCCTTGGGAGGCAGCCGCACGATCAACCGCTCCACGACGCGCTCGCCGTCCATGACATCGAAGCCGAACGACAGTCCGGCATGACCAGGCATCACCTCGACGCCGGCGGCCGTCGCTCCCCCACCGTGATGGGCCGCGACCCACCGCCCCAACTGCCCTTCGAGCTCAGCGAGATCCATGGCCGCCGACCCTAACGAGCCCGTGTCGACACGCCGTGGCTCAGAGCGCCGAGTGACAACGGCAAGAAGGATGCATCACGGGCTCGCCTCCGCGCTCTTCTACGTCGGCGGTGGACCGATCCACCGACTCAACCAGGAGGAAACCCTGTGAAGACAACGAGCAAGATCCTGCTCGCGGGCCTACCGGTCATCGCCATGGCAACCGGCAGCTTCGCTGCAGTCGGTACCGCGGCGCCCGCCCCGGCACCTTCGACGGCAGTGGTGACGAACGGCACAGCGCCCCAGTCCACCTTCGTGTGGACCGCCGCAGCCATGCAGGCTGCCAAGCCGATGGAGATCGTGGCCAAGGGCACGGCCAAGCCGGGTCCCGCCCCCGCCGTCAAGGCAACCGGGCCACGCGGTCTGATCGCCAGTCAGGCCGCCCCCGGGGACGCCGCACCCGAAGCCCAAGCAGTGCCGGCGGCGGCGCCCCAGCCGATGTCGGGTGGGTTCACCTACCCGACGCCCTTCACCCGCTACCAGGTCGAGTCGCAGCTTCGCAAGCAGCCCGGTACCCGCGCCGTCGGCAAGCTGTTCTTCACCCAGAACGGCGGCAGCTACGTGTGCTCCGCGTCAACCATCAGCGACAACGAGATCTGGACCGCCGGTCACTGCGTGAGTGACGGGGCCGGTAACTGGTCGTCCAACATGCTCTTCATCCCGTCCTACCGCAACGGCACCGGCCCCTACGGCTCCTTCTCGTGCTTCAACCAGACCACGAGCTCGGCCTGGCACTTCAGCGGCGATCTCCGCTACGACTACGCAGGCGCTGACTGCGGCACCAACTCCTTGGGCCAGAACTTCGCCAGCACCACTGGTTGGCTGGGCTTCGCCTGGAACTGGGGTTACGGCTTCCACTACGACGACTTCGGCTACCCCGCCGCTGCCCCGTTCAACGGCCAGCTGCTGCAGCGTTGCGAGTCGTCCTTCGGTCACGTCGACGCCCGCATGAGCGGCCTGCAGCCGCAAGCCATCGGATGCGACATGACCGGTGGCTCGAGTGGTGGCCCATGGATCTGGCAGTTCGGCACCGGTAACTACGTCAACGGTGAGAACAGCTACAAGTACACCACCCCGAGCGAGCCTCTCGAGATGTACTCGCCGTACTACGGCGACGTCACCAAGGCTGTGTACGACGCAGTGGTCGCCTGATCACCTGCTGCCCCGCATGCTGCTGGTGGGCCGTGCCGTGAGGCACGGCCCACCAGCGCGTCCGGGCTCAGTCGCCCTTCACGCACACGTGCTGCGGCGACCCCGGATCGAGCAACGTGACCGTGTCCAGTGGGCATTGGATCCCAGCGGGCGCCACCGCCACCACCACGCCCTCGTGGGGGCCCGAGCACGGTCGTTCGACGGCGATGTTGCCGCCCTGGGCGATCACACACGTCCCGACCGAGAGTCCCGAGCGGGCCGGTGCCTTGCCACCACGCGCGGTGCTGGCAAACGCCGTGAACACGAAGATCAGGGCCAGCACGCCCAGCACGAGCGCCCACGGGAGGCTGAGCCCCAACAGGGTGCCGCGACCGGCAGGCACGAACTCGACGTCGTCGTCTGGCTCGATGCCCTGCGGGCCCGCCGACCGGGGCGGCGGCACCGGCGCCGGCTGGCGGAGGCCGGCGTCGTAGCGGGCCCGGCGCGCCGGGTCGTTCAGCGCACGGTAGGCCTCGTTGACCGCGGCCATCTCGGGTGACGCGACGCCGCCGCGAGCATCGGGGTGCATCCGTCGGGCGAGCCGCCGGTACGCCGCTTTGATCTCGGGTTGCGTGGCGCTGCGCTCGACGCCGAGGAGCTCGTAGTACGTGGCGATCCCACGAGCCTACGGTGAGCTCTGGGTCAGTAGCCGAGGTCGGGGTCGACCACACCCAGCAGCGCCTCGCCGTGCGCAAACGCCTTGACGTTCGCCGTGATCCGCTTGGACAGCAGAGGCACCGCCATCTCGGGGGTGTTGCCGACGTGGGGCGTGATGATGCAGTTGGGCAGCGACCACAGCGGGTGACCGTCGGGAAGCGGCTCGGGATCGGTCACATCGAGTGCCGCCCCACCAATCGACCCGGCGGCCAAGGCGACGACCAGGTCGTCGGTCACGACGTGACGCCCCCGGGCGACGTTCACCAACCAGGCGTGGGACTCCATGAGGGAGAGCTCCCCCTCGGCGATGATGCCCTCGGTATCGGGAGTCAGCGCCAGGGCGACCACGACCAGATCGGCTCCCGGCAGCGCGTCGGTCAGCCGATCCGGCTCGAGCACCTCGTCGACACCGTCCATGTGCTTGGCCCGGTTGCGCACCACGGTGATGTGGGCATCGAAGGGCTGGAGCAGCCGGATCAGGGACTCGGCGATGCCGCCGCCCCCGAGGATCGAGACGCGTCCGCCCTGGAGGTTGCGGCCGTGGGGCTTCGACCACGCTGCGGCCCGTCCGTACGACCCGAGGCCTCGCAAACCGGCCAGACCGAGGGTGAGGGCCAGCTCGGCGACCGGATCGGCGTAGACGCCCTTGCCGCAGGTCCAGATGCGACGGTCGTCGACGAGGTCGACGAAGGCCTCGATGCCGGCCCAGGGCAGTTGCACCCACTGGATCTGCTCCGAGTCGTCGAGCAGGTGCCCGAGCCCCGCGACATCTCGAGGATCAGCCCAGATGAGCGCCTCGGCCTCGTCGAGGCCGACCACGTGACCGCCACCTGCGGCAACCGCCTCAGCCATCCATCCGGTACGGGGACCGTCGGGAGCGACCGCGACACGAGGAGTGCTGGTACTTGGCATGCGACGGCGAGGCTAGTCCGGACGACGGGGGCTGACGCTCAGCCGTCGAGGCGCGCCCGACGCCGCTGGATGGCGATACCGAGCAAGGCGATCGCCGCGCTCGCGACGAGCACTGCGGTTCCGAACACGTTGATCTGCGGGGGAATCCGGGCCTTCTTCTGGGTCCACACCTCGATCGGGACGGTGCGCAGGGTGCCGGCATTGAGATAGGTGATGATGAAGTCGTCGAGCGACAAAGCAAACGTGAGCAGCGCCGCCGCGAACACACCGGGGGCGATGATCGGGAACGTGACCTTCACGAAGGTGCGCACGGGTCCCGCACCGAGGTCAGCCGAAGCCTCTTCCAGACTCCACGCGAACCCACGGATGCGCGCCTTGACCGTGGTGGCCACGTAGCTGACGCAGAACATGACGTGGGCAATGAGCACGGTGAGGAAGCCCGTGTTGAAGTTGACCGCAACGAACAGGGTCAGCAGCGAGAAGCCGAGGACGACCTCAGGCATCGTCAACGGCAGCACCAGCAGCGTGTTGATGCCACCCTTGCCCTTGAAGCCGTACTTGACGAGGGCCAACGCCATCGCCGTGCCGATCATCGTGGCGATGATCGTGGCCAAGAACGCGACCTTCAAGCTGACCAGGAACGACTCCTTCAACTCGGGGTACTTGAAGGGATCGGTCCAGGCATCAAAGGAGAACTTCTCCCAGATGTAGTTGTACTTGCCCTTCGGCGCATTGAACGAGAACAGCACGATGACAAAGATCGGTACGAAGAGGTACAGCAGCACCAGTGCGGCATAGACGTTCATGAGCTTGGGGGTCAGGCGTCGAAGCCAGCCGGGCACGATGCTTCGACGCCCGACGATCGCGACACCGTCACCGTCACCGTCACCGTCACCGTGAGGCAGCATGACCGTGCTCATACGAGTTCCTCGGTGCCGAGCAACCGGGCATAGATCAGCACGCCCACCAAGATGATCGCCATGAGCACGAAGCTGAGCGCCGACAGCTCGGGACGGAAGAACTCCTTGCCGAAGTTCCGCTCGATGATGTTGCCGATCATGGTCTGACCATCACCGCCGAGCAGTTCAGCATTGACGAAGTCGCCACTGGCTGGGATGAAGGTGAGCAGGCTCCCGGCAAAAACGCCCGGGATGCTGAGCGGCAACGTCACCTTGCGGAAGGTGCGCCACCCGCTGGCGTACAGGTCAGGGCCGGCTTCGAGCAGTCGCCGATCGACCTTTTCGAGACTCACGTAGATCGGCAGGACCATGAAGGGCAGGAAGTTGTAGGTGAGTGCACCGATGACGGCCCAGTTGGTGCTGAGCAGGCTGTCATTGGCTCCGAGAACATGGAGGAAGCGCAGCAGCCCAACGACAGGGCCGCCGTCGTACAGCAGGATCTTCCACGCCAAGGTGCGGATGAGGTAGGTGGTGAAGAACGGCAGCACCACCAGCGCCAGCAGCGCGTTCTTGTAGCGGCCGCCGCGGATGGCGATCACGTAGGCCAGGGGGTAGCCGAGCGCGATGCAGGCCACCGTCGCTATCGCGGCAAACGTGAAGGTCCGCAGGATCACCTCGGCGTTGTCGCTGAAGACCGTCGTGTAGTTCGACAGCCCCCCGTCGAGCGAGAGCCGCCCAAGTTGGATCAGGGGGACAACGAAGAACAGGATCAGCCACAACAGGCCCGGGGCCAGCAAGATCCACGGGATGTACCAGCGAGCAGGACGGGCGTCGGACGCTGCGGCCATCGAGGACTCGTCCTGCTACTGCTGCGTCGCTGCAACGAACGCTCGACTGATCTCTTCGTCCTCGGCCGCAGTGAGGTCACGAAAGTCGTGAAGCAGCGTCAAGTCCGTAGGATTGATGAACGTGTTGGCCTTGCCCTCGGCAGTCATCGCCTCGATGGCTCCCTTGACGGGCGGAACGTACACGATCGACTCGTAGAGGGGGCCGGCGACCTTGGGGTCATAGACGTAGTTGAGGAGCAGCTCGGCACCCTTTTTGTTGCCGGCCTTGATCGGGATCATGGCGTTGTCCGTGAAGCTCATGGCGCCCTTGGGCGGCAGGATGAACTCGAGGCTCGGGTTGTCCTTCTTCAGGTTGGCGATGTCCCCGCTCCAGGCCAACGCAATCCAGACATCACCGAGCGCGAGGTCCTCTGCGTAGCCGTTGCCGGTGATCTTCCGGAACTGGCCCTTGTCGCGATACTGCTTGATCATCTCGATGGCCTTCAACGCATCGGCGACCGATCCGGTCTCGGGGCTGGTGCCCATCTCGAGCATGAAGAGCCCGACGCTGTCACGCCACTCGTCAAGCAGCGTGACCCGATTCTTGTACTTGGGGTTGAGGATGTCGGCGATGCTCGTGATCGGGCCGTCAACCTTGTCCTTGTTGTAGGCGATGCCGGTCTGACCGGTCGCCCACGGGATCGAGAACTTGCGTCCCGGATCCCAGGTGGGGTTGGCGAGCCGGTCGACGATGCTGGCCTTGTTCGGGAACGTCGTGGCGTTGAGCTCCTGGACGTATCCGGCCTTGATCATCCGGCTGCACAACCATGAGGTCAGCACCACGATGTCTGCGTCGATGCCCTTGCCGGCCTTGAGTAACGGCTCGTACTTCGTGAAGAAGCTGTCGTTGCCGTCGATCTCGGGGCGGTAGTCGACCTTGATCTTGTTGGCCTCGGTGAAGCCCGTGAGGGTCGGCGAGGTGCTTGCGTCATCGCCTTCGATGTAGAGCGGCCAGTTGAGGAACCGCATCGAGTCGCCACTGGTCTCGGGCACCGTCGTGCCGGTCGACGTCGATGTGGTCGTGCCGGCGCCGGTGGTGGTCGTGCCACCCGCGGTCGTGGTGGTTCCGGCACTGGACCCACCGCTGCTCCCGCAGGCCGCGAGGAAGGCCAGCGCGGCCCCACCGAGGCCGGCCGTGGCCAGGAACTGGCGCCGGGACCAGGCTCGGACTGCTTCGTCACGCTCATCGGTCATGCAGGTGCTCCTTCAGGTGCGGGGGGTGATCAGAGGGATTCTTCGATGGTGTCAACGTCGATTCCCGTCGCGCCGACACGCTCGGGCGCGCCGGGCAGGAGATACGTCGCGTCATCGGTCCACTCGACCCACAGGTCGTCGCCGGGACGCAGCAGCGGCAACTCCTCCTCGGCCCCGACGTGGGCGATGATCTCGACATCGTCGATCGTTCGCAACGAGGCTCGCAGGACTGGCCCCTGGAAGATCAAGTCGTTGACCCGCACCTTGAGCTTGGTTGGTGCGTCGGGCTCGGCCACGCTCACCTTGAGTCGCTCGGGTCGCACCATGGCGGTGGCACCACCACCCACGAAGAACTCACCGCTGTCGCCCGACGCGGTGACCCGTGCTCCCGATGCGAGTTGGGCATGGACGTGGCCACCTTCGATGCCCAACACCGTGGCCGGCAGGAGGTTCGCCGTACCGATGAAGCCCGCCACGAACGTCGATGCCGGCCGGTGGTAGATGTCCTCTGGCGTGCCGATCTGCTCGACATCGCCCTGGCTCATCACCGCGATCCGGTCGCTCATCGTGAGCGCCTCCTCCTGATCGTGGGTCACGAAGATGAACGTGATCTCGACCTCGCGCTGAATGCGCTTCAGCTCGATCTGCATGGCTTGGCGCAGCTTGAGATCGAGGGCGCCAAGGGGTTCATCGAGGAGGAGGGCGCTGGGCAGGTTGACCAAGGCACGAGCAAGTGCCACGCGTTGTTGTTGGCCGCCCGAGAGCTGCGCAGGCTTTCGTCTGGCGAACTCGCCGAGGCGCACGATCTCGAGCATCTCGCCGACCTTGACCTTCACATCCTTCTCGGCCACCTTGCGGCTTCGAGGACCAAAGGCCACGTTGTCGAACACCGACATGTGCGGGAACAGGGCGTACTGCTGGAAGACCGTGTTGACGTTGCGACGATGCGGCGGAACCTTCGACACATCGTGGCCCTCGAGGAGGATCCGCCCCCCAGTGGGCTGCTCGAAGCCCGCGATCATTCGCAGGGTCGTGGTCTTGCCGCACCCGGACGGGCCGAGCATGGAGAAGAACTCTCCCCGACCGATGCCGAAGTTGGCATCGTGGACGGCGATGAAGGTGCCAAAGGCCTTGTGGACGTGGTCGAGCGTGATGACGCTGTCTCGGTCCGTGCTCTGCTCGCTCAGCGTCCGTCCTCCCTCGTCGTGGGACCTGGCAATGCTAGGAGACGCAAGGCACGTGCTCCGGGCATGGCCCACCTCGTCGGCACTCTCCCACGACCGGCACAGACCGGCAAGGGATTCCGCCGTTGTTCACGTGATTGTCAATGGAATCCCTTGCCCGCGTCGGCCCCGGGCGCCATGATCAGCGGCGCAGTGCCGCCGAGCGAAGGACATCGACCGTGACCACGAACCGCGCCAACTTCATCGGGGGCACCTGGCGAGCCGCCATCGACGGGCGCACGGACCCCGTGACCGATCCCGCCACCGGCGAGGCCTACGCCGAGGTGGCGTCATCAGGCGCCGCCGATGTCGACGACGCCGTCACGGCCGCCCGCGGGGCGTTCGAGTCCGGTTGGGGCACGGCGTCGCCCGCCACGCGAGCGACCGCGCTGATGAAGCTGGCCGACGCCATCGAGGCCGACACCGACCACCTCGTCGCCCTCGAGAGCCGAAACGTCGGAAAACCGCTGGCCGCCACGCCACCAGAGGTCGAGTTCCTCGTCGACAACCTTCGGTTCTTCGCCGGGGCTGCTCGCTCGATGTCGACCCAGGCTCCGGGCGAGTACCTGACGGGCTACACGTCACTGCTGCGCCGCGAGCCGCTTGGGGTGGCCGCCCTGATCGCCCCGTGGAACTACCCGATGATGATGGCGGGCTGGAAGATCGGCCCCGCGCTGGCCGCCGGCAACGCGGTCGTGCTCAAGCCGAGCGAGCTGACGCCACTGACCGCGCTGCGCATCGCCGAGCTGGCCGCCGACATCTTCCCGGCCGGGGTGCTCAACGTGATCACCGGCGACGGCGAGCACTGCGGCGCCTCGCTCGTGGCCCACCCCGGGGTGGCGATCGTGTCACTCACCGGCGAGGTCAGCACCGGCAAGGCGATCATGCGCGCTGCGGCCGACTCGATGAAGCGGGTCCACCTCGAGCTCGGCGGCAAGGCACCGGTCGTGGTCTTCGACGATGCCGACCTCGAGGCCGTCATCGCCGGCGTCAAGCTCTTCGGCTACTACAACGCCGGCCAGGACTGCACCGCCGCCACCCGCGTGATCGCCGCGCCCGGCATCCACGACGACCTCGTGGCCGGGCTCGCCGAGGCGGCGGCGTCGCTCGTGGTCGGCGCGCCGGCCGATCCCGCCACCGAGCTCGGGCCGCTTGTGTCGGCCGAGCAGCGCGAGCGCGTCGCAGGCATGGTGGCCCGGGCCTCCGACCAGGGCGCCTCGATCGCCACCGGCGGTGGCATCGTCGCGGGGGCCGGCTTCTACTACCAGCCGACCGTGGTGGCGGGCGCCGCTCAGGGCAGCGAGATCATCCAGCGCGAGGTCTTCGGTCCCGTGGTCACGGTGCAGCGCTTCGCCGACGAGGCCCAGGCGATCGCCTGGGCCAACGGCGTCGACTACGGGCTCGCCGCCTCGGTGTGGACGAGCGACGTGGGACGCGCCCTGCGAGTCGCCAACGCCATCCAGTTCGGCACGGTGTGGGTCAACGATCACGGCCCGCTCGTGTCCGAGATGCCACACGGCGGCTTCAAGCAGAGCGGCGTGGGCAAGGACATGTCGGTCTACGCCATCGAGGCCTACACCGAGCTCAAGCACGTGATGATCAAGACGGCCTGATGCGCAAAGCGACAGCGGTGGTGGACGAGGTCGACCGGGCCATCATCGAGCAGCTCCAGCAGGACGGCCGCCTGCCCTACACGAAGCTCGGCGCCGCAGTGGGGCTGTCCGAGGCGGCGGTGCGCCAACGGGTCCAGCGACTGCTCGAGAGCGGCGTCATGCAAGTGGTGGCCGTGACCGATCCCTTGAGCCTCGGCATGCGGCGCATGGCCATGATCGGCGTGCGCACCGAGGGCGACGTGAACGACCTCGCCGACCAGATCGCCGCCATCGACGAGGTCGAGTACATGGTGATCTCGGCCGGCAGCTTCGACTTCCTGATCGAGGTGGTGGTGGCCGACGATGAGGCTCTTCTCGACCTCATCGGGCGGTTGCGCTCGATCCCGGGTGTGCGCACCACCGAGAGCTTCATCTACCTGCGCCTCGCGAAGCAGACCTACAACTGGGGCGCGCACTGAACAAAACGGGGGATGATCCAGCGATGAGCGATCGTCGAACCCCGTTGTCCGTGGGTGTGCCGAAGGAGACCAAGACCGCCGAGCACCGGGTAGCCATCACGCCCGACGGCGTTCGCGAGCTCGAGCGGGCCGGCGTGCCGGTCTTCGTCGAGACCGGCGCCGGCGCCGACTCGGCCATCACCGATGCCGAGTACGTCGCCGCCGGTGCGACCATCGTGCCCACCGCCGAGGACGCTTGGGGCCAGCAGATGGTGGTCAAGGTGAAGGAGCCCCAAGGCGCCGAGCTCTCGCTGCTGCGAGCCGACCTCACGCTGTTCACCTACCTGCACCTCGCCGCCTACCCCGAGGTGGCCAGAGCCCTGCTGGCGGCCGGGACGACCGCCGTCGCCTACGAGACGGTGCAGCTGGCGTCGGGGGCGCTCCCACTGCTCGCGCCGATGAGCGAGGTCGCCGGTCGCCTCGCCACCCAGATCGGCGCGCACTACCTCGAACGTCACAACGGCGGACGGGGCGTGCTCCTCGGCGGTGCTCCAGGCGTGCGCCCGGCGCGGGTCGTCGTGCTCGGCGCCGGCAACGTCGGCTGGAACGCCGCATGGATCGCCACCGGGATGGAGGCCGAGGTGCTCCTGCTCGACAAGTCGATCGATCGCCTCCGCTTCGTCGACCAGATCCACCAGGGGCGCATCGTGACCTTGGCCTCCAACCGGGGCGCCGTCGAGCGGGCGGTGGCCGACGCCGACCTGGTCATCGGGGCCGTGCTCGTCGCCGGTGGTCGGGCGCCGGTGGTCGTCACCGAGGACATGGTGCGGGGCATGAAGCAGGGCGCCGTGGTCGTCGACGTCGCTGTCGATCAAGGCGGCTGCATCGAGACCACGCACGAGACCACGCACAACGACCCGGTCTACGAGCGCCACGGCGTCATCCACTACGCAGTCGGCAACATGCCCGGCGCAGTGCCCTACACGTCGACGTACGCCCTCACCAACGCCACCTTGCCGTACGTGCTCGAAGTCGCCCTCGACGGGGCCTTGGGCGCCTGCCGGATCGATCCCTCGCTGGTGCCGGGGGTCAGCACGGTGGCCGGCCAGGTGACCAACGCCCCCGGGGCCGAGTTCCTCGGCCTCCCCTGCGTCGACCCGGTGGCGGCGCTGTCGGCGGCCTAGCTTGGCCCGCATGAAACTCGGCTACAGCACCGGCTACTGGGGTTCGGGACCGCCCAAGGGCGCCCTCGAGGGCATCAAGGAGGCCGAGCGCCTCGGCTTCGACTCGGTTTGGACAGCAGAGGCCTACGGCTCCGACGCGCTCATGCCCTTGGCGTGGTGGGGGGCCCACACCGAACGGGTCAAGCTCGGCACCGGCATCGTGCAGATGTCGGCCCGTACGCCGTCGGCCACCGCGATGGCCGCGATGACGCTCGACCACCTGAGCGGCGGTCGGGTGCTGCTCGGGCTCGGCGCATCCGGCCCGCAGGTTGTCGAGGGCTGGTACGGCGAGCCGTACCCGAAGCCCCTCGCCCGCACCCGCGAGTACGTCGAGATCGTGCGGCGCATCGTCGCCCGCGACGAGCCGGTGTCGTTCCAGGGCGAGCACTACAGGCTCCCCTACGACCGGCCCGACGGCATGGGCATCGGCAAGGCCCTGAAGAGCACGATCCACCCGTTCCGCAACGACATCCCCATCTACCTCGCCGCCGAGGGACCAAAGAACGTGGCCCTGTCGGCCGAGATCTGCGATGGCTGGCTCCCGCTGTTCTTCGCCCCGAAGGAGGACGCGTTCTACCGCCGGTGCCTCGCCGACGGCTTCGCTCGCCCGGGCGCCCGCCAGACCCCCGAGACGTTCGAGGTGGCGGCGACGCTCCTGATCGTGCCCGGTGACGATGTCGAGAAGGCGGCCGACATGGTCCGCCCGTTCGTCGCGCTGTACGCGGGTGGCATGGGGGCCAAGGGAGCCAACTTCCACTTCGACGTCTTCGCGCGCATGGGCTGGGAGGCCGAGGCCACCACGATCCAGGAGCTGTACCTGGCAGGCCGCAAGGCCGAGGCCATCGCCTCGGTACCCCTCGCCATGGTCGAGGACGTCGCGCTGGTCGGACCGATGGACAAGATCCGCGCCGAGCTCGCTCAGTGGCGCGAGACGTGCATCACCACGTTCCTCGTCTCCGGTCCGCCGCAGGTGCTGTCGGTCTACGCCGACCTCGTCGCCGGTTGAGCGGGCGTCACCAACACCTCATGCCCCGATGACGGCCGAAGGGCTACGGCCGCAGCCGACGCTCGAGGAGGGAGAAGAAGCGCTCCTCGGGGGCGACGAGATCTTCCGCTCCGTGCGCCCTGGCACCGCCCATGCCGCGCTGCGCCACCGCGAGTTCCGCGTCATGTGGCTCGGCTCGTTCGCGTCGAACATCGGGACCTGGATGCAGACCGTGGTGCTCGGCGCCTACGCCTACGACCTCACCGGCTCGGCCACCTTCGTCGGGCTGCTCACCTTTGCCAACCTCGGGCCGATGCTGCTGCTGTCCCTCGTCGGCGGCGCCGTCGCCGATGCCGTCGACCGCCGCAGGCTGCTCATCGGACTGCAGTCCCAGCAGCTCGTCTTCTCTGCGTTGCTGGCCGTGCTCGTGATGAGTGACCCCTCGCGAGTGGCGCTGTTCGCCTGCGTCACCGCGATCGGCATCGGCAACGCGCTCAACGCTCCCGCATGGACCGCCACGCTGCCCTCGCTCGTCGGACGAGAGGACCTCGCCGGCGCCATCAGCCTGAACTCGACCATGGTCAACGGGTCACGTGTCATCGGCCCGGCGATCGGCAGTGTCATCTACGCCCAGTCGGGGGCATCGTGGGTCTTCGCCATCAACGCGGTCACCTATCTCGCAGTCATCGGCGCCCTCCTCGTGGTGCGGTTCCCTCCGGTGCAGCGCACTGGACGCACCGAGAGCGGCTGGCGGCGAATGGTGCTCGGGTTCGAAGTGGCGCGCCAGCACGCCGTGGTGGGGCGGATCTTGGTGGTGCTGCCGCTGTTCTCGTTCTTCTGCCTGCCCTTCATCGGCCTGTTCGCCGTCGTGGCGAGCCAAAACCTCGACATCGTCCCCAAGAGCACGACCTACGGGCTCGTGTACGCGACGTTCGGCCTCGGCGCGTGCTTGGGTGCCCTCTCCGTCGGCACGATCGCGGCGGGCGTCGACAAGATGGTGCTCGTGCGCCGGGGGCTGTTCGGCTTCGGCGTGTCGCTGGCGGCGTTCGCTCTCACGCCAACGGTCGCGCTGGTGTTCCCGGTGGTGTTCGTCCTGGGCTTCGTGTACTTCATGACCACCACCTCGATGCTGACGGTCCTGCAGCTCAACCTCGACGACGACGTGCGGGGCCGGGTCATGGCGCTGTGGCTCATGGGCTTCGGGGGCACGGTGTCGGTGGCGGGACTCGTGTTCGGTCCGATCATGGAGCTGACGTCGGCTCGGCTCGTGCTGCTGCTCGGCGCCGCGGTGGCCGGCCTGCTGGCCTGGTGGTGCGACCTCCTGACGCTGTCCAAGCCGGTGCCCACCACCACGAGCGGCGCGGAGGCCTGAGTGCTGCAGTCCTTCGGCGCCGACCTCTTCGGTGAGCGCTTCGGTCACGAACGCCCCGTCGTGCTGGCCCTGCCGGGCTGGATGCGGACCCGGTCCGACTTCCGCTACGTGCTCGACGGGCTCGATGCCGTCGCCCTCGACCTCCCCGGCTTCGGCGGTGCCACCCCTGAGCCGGCCACCGCGATGGGGGCCGCCGGGTACGCCGACGCCGTGCTGCCCGTCCTCGACCAGCTCGCCGCCGAAGGGCCGGTGGTCGTGCTCGGCCACTCCTTCGGGGGCCGGGTCGCGGTGCACCTCGCGCAGCGGCGGCCGGCGGCGATGCGGGGCCTGGTGCTGACCGGCGTGCCGCTCCTGGCCCGCGACGACCGCCCCGCGCCAACCGCGTCGGTGGCTCACCGCCTCGCCCGGTGGGCGAACCAGGTGGGTCTCTTGAGCGACCAGAGGATGGAGGCCCGTCGGCGATCGTCGGGCTCGGCCGACTACCGCAACGCCAGCGGGGTGATGCGAGGCGTGCTGGTGACCGTCGTGCAGGAGACCTACGAGGCCCAGCTCGAGGCCATCTGCGGTGCCGGGCTGCCCACCGCGCTCGTGTGGGGCAGCGCCGACCCCGACGTCCCCGTGCGCACCGCCGAGCGGGCCGGTGCGCTCATCGGTCCCCTCGCGCACGTGACCGTGCTCGACGGGATCGGCCACCTCACCCCGCTCGAAGCACCCGAAGCGCTGCGGCGCGCCGTCGTCGGGCTCCTAGCCTGAGCGGCCCGCCATGAACCTGTTCGTCGTCCTCCTCTGCTTCGCCGCTTCGGCGTTCGCCTCGCTGCGCTGGCTGCGGGTGGCCCAGCGCGAGCACTACCTGGCTGGTTCCGTCACCAGGTTCGCCGCTCGCTGGTGGGGGTCGGGACCGACCAACCCTGCGCTGTTCACCGCTGCGGTGCTCAGCGCGTTCACCTCGTTGGCGGTGCCGGTCTTCGCCCCCATCGCCGCGCTCATCGTGGCCGCCGGTCCGATCGGACTGAGCGTCAAGGGCCGCACCGCCAAGCTCGTGTGGACCCGACGGCTGCGGACCACCGCGGCGGTGCTCGCCGGTCTGCTGGTTGTGGTGTTCGGCGCTGGCGCGCTGACGAGTGATCTCGGGCCGTCGCTAGCCGCGCTGGCCTGCGTGTTCCTTCCTGCGGTGGTCGACCTCGCCCTCAAGCTGTGTGCACCCTTCGAACGGCGAGCGGCCGGGAAGTTCGTCCGCTCGGCCACCGCCAAGCTGCGCGCCACCGCGCCCACCACCGTCGCCATCACCGGCTCGTACGGCAAGACCACGACCAAGCAGTACGTGCGCCACCTCCTCGGTGCCCAGCGCTCGGTCCTGGCCAGTCCGGCCTCGTTCAACAACACGGGCGGCCTGTCGCGCACGCTCAACGAGCACCTCACCCCGGGCACCGAGGTGTTCGTCGCCGAGATGGGCATGTACGGCCTCGGTGAGATCCGCTCGATGTGCGACTGGGTGCAGCCCGACGTCGGGGTGATCGTCAACATCGGGCCCGTGCACCTCGAAAGGGTCGGCTCGCTCGACGGCATCGTGGCCGCTAAGTCCGAGATCATCGAACGCACCCGCGTCGCCGTCGTCAACATCAGCGCCCATGGGCTCGCCGCAGTCGCCGATGCCGCCGCCGCCCGCGGGCAGCGAGTGGTGCGGGTGAGCACCGAGCCGGGCAACGGTGGGACCACCGCCGACGTCCGGGTGGTCGCCGCCGCACCCGGCACGCTCGAGGTCGCCGTCGCCGGCCACGTCGTCGCCACCCTTCACGACACCACCGCCCATGCCGCCAACGTCGCAGCCGCGCTCGGCGTGGTCATCGCCCTCGACCTCGACGTGAGCCTGGCGGTGCCGCTGCTGTCCACCCTGCCGCAGCCCGAGCATCGCCAGGAGGTCACCACCAGCGCGACTGGCGTGCTGGTGGTCGACAACACGTTCTCGTCGAACCCGGCCAGCACCCGCGCCTCGCTCGCCCTCGTCGACCGGGTGGCCCGCCAAGGCGCCCGCATTGCCGTCGTCACCCCGGGCATGGTCGAGCTTGGTCGGATGCAGTTCGACGAGAACGTCGAGTTCGCCAAGGCCATCGACGAGATCGCCAACGACCTGGTGATCGTCGGCCACAGCAACCGCAAGGCCCTGGTGGCCGGCTCCGACCACCGCTCGATCACCGTGCACCTGGCCGCCAACCGCGACGCCGCCGTGCAGTGGGTGCGCGACAACCTCCGCGAAGGCGACGCCGTGCTGTACGAGAATGACCTCCCCGATCACTACCCGTAGCCAGAGGTGACCCAGCGTGCCCAAGCCGGCCGTGTTCTTCGGAGGCCCGTCCCCCGAGCACGACATCAGCATCCTCACCGGCCTCCAGGCCGCTCGGGCCCTTGCCGGTGCCGGTCAGGACCCGCTCGCCATCTACTGGGCCAAGACCGGTGAGCACTTCCTGGTCCCTGCCGCGCTCGAGGCGAAGGACTACCTCACCGGCGTCCCCGCCAAGGCTCAGAAGCTCGACCTGATCGCCCGACCCGGTGGTGGCTTCGTGAGCGAGAGCAGCCGCTTCGGCAAGCGCTCCGAGCTCGACATCAGTGCCGTCGTGGTCTGCTGCCACGGAGGTCCCGGCGAGGACGGGACCCTGCAAGCCGCGCTCGACCTCGCCGGCGTCCGCTACACGGGTCCATCAGCAGCCGGCGCTGCCCTCGGCATGGACAAGCTGGCCTTTGGCGGCACCGTTTCCGGGGCCGGGCTCCCGTCGCTCCCGCGCACGGCACTCACCGTCGACGGACCTGCTCCCAAGTTCGGCGGGCCCTACATCGTCAAGCCCCGGTTCGGGGGCTCCTCCATCGGAATCGAGATCGTCGACGACGTCGACGTGGCGCGTGCCTTGGTGCGCACGTCTCCCCACCTGCGCGCCGGCGCGGTGGTCGAGCCCTACCTGCCTGACGCCGTCGACCTCAACATCTCCGTACGGGTCCACCCCCGTCTCGAGCTGTCGGCCATCGAGCGGCCGCTGCGCCGTGAGGCGTCGGGACGCATCTACACCTATGCCGAGAAGTACCTCGGCGGCGGCGAGGGCCTGGCCTCGGCCCCCCGTGAGCTGCCGGCCGTGATCCCGGGCGATGTGGCCGATCGGATCCGCCGTCACGCCGAGGCGCTGGTGCCGATCGCCCTCGTGCGCGGTGTGCCCCGCATCGACGTGCTGTGGGACGGCGACGACGTCTGGGTGAACGAGATCAACACCATCCCCGGCGCGCTGGCCTGGTACTTCTGGGTCGAGCGAGGCGTCACGTTTGCCACGCTGCTCCAGGACATGATCGCCGAGGCCATGGCCGGCCCGACGCGGCGCTACACCAGCGATGGCGCCGATGGTGCCGCCCTGCGCTCGGCCGGCTCCATAGCCGCCAAGCTCGCCTGACGCAGCCCCCGCTCCCCAGCGAACGATCCCACACCTTCATGGCGACGACGACCGAGCTGAGCGGCGATGGTGGCTCGCCCGGGCGGTTGGGTCGATCGGCGTCGCTCAGCGTGGCTGATCGACCCAACGCGGAGCCTGCGTGGCGCTGGGCGGGGCGGGGGGTCGGGTCGGGTCGGGTCAGGTCAGGTCAGGTCACGTCACCGTCGCCCTCACCGCCGGGCGGTCAGGGCCGCAGCGCGGCCCTGACGTAGGCCAGCAGCTCGCGGCGGAGACGTCGGAGCGTGACGACCCCCGGATCGAGGCCCACGGCGCGCTGCGCTTCCACCTCGGTAGCCACTCCGACCACGGTGGCGTAGAGCAGCAGGGTCAACAGGCGCGGATCCGCTCGGCGCACCCGACCCGCGTCCATCTCCGCGCTCAGGAAGGCCACGGCTCGCTCGACCATCGGCTGGATCTCGACGGCCAGACCAGCGGAGGCCGTTGGGCCGAGGCGGTGGACCTCGCGCAGCAGCCCGAGCACCGCGGGCTGGCGCACGGCGAAGCGGAACACCTCGCTCACCACCGCGTCGACGCGATCGTCATCCGGCCCGAGCCCGACCATCGTGCGATCGAGCGTCCCGACCAAGGCCGCCGTCGTGCGCTCGACCACTGCGGCCAGCAGCACGTCCTTCGAGGCGAACCAGTAGAGGATCGTCTGCTTGCGAATGCCCAGCTCGGCGGCGATGGCGTCGAGGGACGTCGCCTCGTAGCCGCGCGTGCCGAACATGGCCAGCGCGGCATCGACGATGCGCTCGTCAGTGCGGACCTCGACCGGAGTCATCGCACTGCTCTCTACCACATGGTAGACAGATGACCGATGATCGCCGAACAGCTCGCCGGCAAGCGCATCGCCGTCACCGGGAGCACCGGCTTCCTCGGTACGGCGCTGGTCGAACGCCTGCTGCGCAGCGCGCCGGACTGCACGCTGGTGCTGCTCGTGCGGGCGGGCAAGCGCTCGACGGCCGTGCAGCGGGTCCAGCGCGAGATCCTGCGCAACGACGCCTTCGACCGCCTGCGCTCCGAGCGGGGTGGGGTCAAGGCGTTCGAGGCGATGACCGCCGAGCGCGTCACGGTGATCACCGGTGATGTGAGCAGCGACGGCCTCGGCCTGAACGATGCCGACCGCGCCACGCTGGCGAGCTGCGACATCGTCATCCACTCCGCGGCATCGGTCAGTTTCGACTCGCCGCTCGACGGCGCCGTCGAGGTCAACCTGCTCGGCCCGACTCGCATCGTCACGCTGCTCAACGAGCTCGGCGTCGTCCCCCACCTCGTGGCCGTGAGCACGTGCTACGTGGCCGGCAACCGGCGCGGCACCGCACCCGAGGCGCTCGTGAGCGACGGCCCGTTCGATCTCGGCATCGACTGGCGCCACGAGGTGGCGGCATCGCGGCGGGCCCGCAGCGATGCCGATGCCGCCAGCCGCGCCCCCGACATGCTCGTGCGCTTCCGCAAAGAGGCCCGCGCCGAGCTTGGCGCCGCGGGCACGCCGGCTCTGGCGGCCAAGACCGAGCAGCGCCGCACTCGCTGGGTCACCGACCAGATGGTCGAGGCCGGACGAGCGCGCGCCACCAGCCTGGGCTGGCCCGACGCCTACGCCTACACCAAGTCCTTCGGCGAGGCCGCGCTCATGCAGACCAAGGGCGCCGTGCCGGTCAGCATCGTGCGGCCCAGCATCATCGAGTCCGCCCTGGCCGAGCCCCGGCCCGGATGGATCCGGGGCTTCCGCATGGCCGAGCCCGTGATCATCAGCTACGCGCGTGGGCTTCTGAAGCAGTTCCCCGGCGTACCCGAGGGCACCATCGACGTGATCCCGGTCGACATGGTCGTGGCCGCCATCTGCGCGGTTGCCGCGCTCGGCCCCGACCAGGCGCCTGCCATCACCCAGGTTGCATCCGGCTCGGTCAACCCGCTCAAGTACCGCCAGCTCGTGGCGCTGGCCGAGGCCTGGTTCACCGAGCACCCCCTCTACGACACCGAGGGCCAGCCGATCGTGGTGCCTGAGTGGAGCTTCCCCGGGCGGGGCGAGGTGCAGCGCCAGCTCCGGCGGGCGCAGTCGCTCGTCACCAAGGGCGAGGCCGTGCTGCAGGCGCTTCCCCTGCGGGGCAAGCAGGCCGAGTGGTCGGCCAAGCTCGAGGAGCGCAAAGCCGAGGTCGAGCGGGCCATCGGCTACGTCGAGCTGTACGGCAGCTACGCCGAGTGCGAGGCGATCTACTCGGTCGGCAACCTGCTGGCCATGTGGGACGAGCTCGACGCGGTCGACCGCGACCGCTTCTGCTTCGACCCGAGGGCCATCGACTGGCCGACGTACGTGACCGAGATCCACCTGCCATCGGTGGTGCAACAGGGCCGGGTCAAGACGACGCCCGGCAAGAGCACCAGCGAGAAGCGCGAGGTCCGCCTCCGGCGCAACGTGCTGGCCCCCGAGCGCCACGTCGCCGCCTTCGACCTCGAGAACACGCTCATCGCATCGAACGTCGTCGAGAGCTACTCATGGCTCGCCACCCGCCGCCTCCCCACCCGCGACCGCGTCCGCTACACGCTCCAGACGCTGCGTGACGGCCCCGGGCTCCTCGCCCTCGATCGCAAGGACCGCGGCGACTTCCTGCGCAGCTTCTACCGCCGCTACGAGGATGCCCCGCTCGACCAGATCGAGGCCGATGCCCACGAGCTGTTCAGCGCGCTGATCCTCACCAAGAGCTTCCCCGCCGGGCTTCGCCGCGTGCGCCAGCACCGCGCCCTCGGCCACAAGACGATCCTCATCACCGGCGCGCTCAGCTTCGTGGTCGAGCCGCTTCGACCCCTGTTCGACGAGATCGTCGCCGCCACGATGGCCGTGAGCCCCAGCGGCCGCCTGACCGGCGAGCTGACCGACGTGCCCCCCACCGGCGAGAGCCGGGCCCAGATCCTGTCCGACTACTGCGACAGCCTCGGCCTGTCGCTGGCCGAGAGCGTCGCCTACGCCGACTCCACGAGCGACCTGCCGATGCTCGAGGCCGTCGGCTTCCCGGTGGCCGTCAACCCCGAGACCCGGCTGGCGGCCCTCGCCCGCAAGCGGGGCTGGCTCGTCGAGCACTGGGAGAAGGCCAACGGCGCTCCCCGGCCCATGCTGCCGATCGGTCCGCGCTGGAGCGAGGCTGCCGAGCGCGGCGCCCGCACCAGCCGTCGCTTGCGCCGGGAAGGCACCCCGGCATGAAGGCCCTGCGCATCGAACGCAAGCCCGTCCGGTTCGCCGCCGCGTACGTGGCCGGCTCCGTCACGCCCGGCAAGGGCGCCACCTGGGGCCCCCTGCGCCTGGCCGACGTCGAGGGTCCCACGCTGCCAGGCCGCGACTGGGTTCGCATCAGGCCTCGCCTGGCCGGCATCTGCGGCTCCGATCTCAGCACCGTCGACGGACACGCGTCGCGCTACTTCGAACCGATCGTGAGCTTTCCGTTCACGCCCGGTCACGAGGTGGTGGCCGACACCGACGACGGCGGTCGGGTGGTGCTCGAGCCGGTGCTCGGGTGCGTCGCCCGCAACGTCGTGCCGGTGTGCGCGGCGTGCGCGCGGGGCGACCTCGGCGGGTGCGAGCGACTGGCCTTCGGCGACCTCTCCCCCGGCCTCCAGAGCGGCTTCTGCTGCGACACGGGGGGTGGCTGGAGCACGGCGATGGTGGCGCATCCGAGCCAGCTCCATGCCGTGCCCGACGACTTCTCCGACGAGGCCGCGGTCATGGTCGAGCCCACAGCCTGTGCCC
Source organism: Acidimicrobiales bacterium (assembly GCA_038244535.1). Lineage (GTDB taxonomy): Bacteria > Actinomycetota > Acidimicrobiia > Acidimicrobiales > Ilumatobacteraceae > JBBRTJ01. The sequence continues at coordinate 26,732 of JBBRTJ010000034.1, forward strand.
TCCACGGCGCGCTGCGCGCCGCGGTTCGGCCCTGTGCGCTCGTCGTGGTGCTCGGGTCCGGCACGCTCGGCTTGCTCACCATCGCCGCGTTGCGGCACGTCACCGCGGCGGGCACGATCGTGGCGGTCGCCAAGCACCCCGAGCAGCGTCGCTGGGCGCTTGCCCTCGGCGCCGACCACGTCGCCGACCCGGGCCAGGAGGCCCGCCTCGTGCGCCGCCTCTCCGGTTCGCTTGCCTACGGCAACCAGCTCACCGGCGGCGCTGACTCGGTGATCGACTGCGTGGGCAGCGAGGAGTCGCTGGCCCAGTCGCTGGCGATGGTGCGGCCCCGGGGCACCGTCACGGTGGTCGGCATGCCGGCGTCCGTGAGGCTCAACCTGACCACCTTGTGGCACCGCGAGACCGAGCTGCGGGGCGCGTATGCCTACGGCACCGAGCACCTCGTCGACGGCACGTCCCGGCGCACCTTCGACCTCGCCTTCGAGCTGGTCCGAGCCGCCGATCTTGGTCGCCTGGTGTCGGCCCACTACCCCCTGCGGGACCACCGCCAGGCCATCGAGCACGCCGCCACCGCTGGACGCCGTGGTGCCGTGAAGGTGGTCTTCGACCTCCGCCAGGAAAAGGAGCGCAACCGCTGATGCCCCGCCCCGGGTTCGTCCTCGACGTCGACCGATCCACCCCGCCGATCCTGTTCTGGCGCGGTGAGGGGTTCAGCCTCGAGAAGCTGCCGGCCGGCCGGACCCGGGTGATCTACCCGGCCGAGGCCCTGCCCGCGCTCAAGGACGTCGACGGCTCGATCCGCGACGCTCTGCTGCACCCCATCGACAGCGATCCCCTGCCGGCACTGCTGTTCCCGGGCATGAAGCTCACCATCGCCTTTGACGACGTGAGCCTCCCGCTGCCCAAGATGCGCCGACCCGACATCCGCCAACGAGTGATCGAAGCCGTGCTCGATCTCGCCGCCGATGCCGGCGTCGACGACGTGCACCTGATCGCGGCGCTCGCGCTGCACCGGCGCATGACCGAAGCCGAGCTGCGCCACGCGGTCGGTGACCGCGTGTACGACGCGTTCGCACCCCGAGGCCTGCTCTACAACCACGACGCCGAGGACCCCGATGGCATGACCGTGCTGGGGCAGACGCCGCAGGGCGAGGACGTCGTCATGAACTCTCGGGCCGCCGAGAGCGACCTGCTCGTCTACGTCAACATCAACCTCGTCGCCATGGACGGAGGCTGGAAGTCGACGGCCACCGGTCTCACGAACTACCAGTCCTTGCGCCACCATCACAACGTCGCAACGATGCGGGCCAGTCGCAGCTTCATGGACCAGCATCGCTCCGAGCTGCACTCGTCGAACTGGCGCATGGGCGCCGTGATCAAAGCCAACGGGCCACGCGTCTTTCAGATCGAGACCACGCTCAACAACGACACCTTCCCGAAGCCGTTCGAGTTCCTGGCCAAGCGCGAGTGGGAGTGGACCGGCCGTGACCGCGGCCTGTTCCTCGGCGCCAGCAAGGCGCTCAACCGCTTCCCGGCACGCCGGGCCCGTGAGCTGTTCGCGGGAATCGAGTCGCCCCACCAGATGACCAGCGTGCAGGCGGGCGAGGTCGAGGCCGTCCACCGGGTCACGACCGAGCACGTCTACCGCCAGCAGCTCGTGGCCGTCGAGGGGCAGACCGACATCGTCACCCTCGGCATCCCCTACATCTGCCCCTACAACGTCAACTCGATCATGAACCCGATCCTCGTCATGTGCACCGGGCTCGGCTACTTCTTCAACATGTACCGGGGTAAGCCGCTCGTGCGCGAGGGGGGTGTGCTGATCATGACCCACCCGACCCCGTGGGAGTTCCACCCGGTGCACCACCCGAGCTACATCGACTTCTTCGAGCAGGTGCTGGCCGACACGACCGATCCGCTCGAGATCGAGGCGAAGTACGAAAAGAGCTTCGCTGAGGACGAGTGGTATCGGCATCTGTACCGCACCAGCTACGCCTACCACGGCGTCCACCCGTTCTACATGTGGTACTGGGGCAGCCATGCGCTGCAGCACCTCGGCCGAGTGATCGTCGTCGGCGGCGACCCTCGGGCCGTGCGCCGCCTGGGCTTCCACCCTGCCTCGACCATGGACGATGCGTTCGAGATCGCCTCCGATGTGGTCGGCCGCCACCCCACCATCACCCACCTGCACACGCCGCCGCTGCTCATGGCGGACGTGAGCTGAGCGGGCCGGACCAGCCACGATGAGCGTCGACGGCGAGCGCAGGGAACCGTTCGAGCTGCAGGCGATGCGCGTCGCTGCTCGCGCCGTCGAGGGCGTCGGCACCGCTCGATCTCGGGTGCGGACCGTGCGCGCCCGAACCGGCTTCCCGTGGACGGCGCCGACGGCTCCTCGGGGCGTCGAGGTGCAGGCGAAGAAGGGGCGCACCGGCGCGGACTTCGAGACGGAGTGGGCCCGCACGCCGGTGGCTCGCGCCGGACGGGCGCTGCTCGTCGAAGGCCCGATGCGGGCCATGGTCAGCATGGCCGCCGATCCCGAACGCGTCGGCCAGGATCGCCTCGCCGACCTGCGATCGGCCCGGCACCCCGGCCCGGTGATCTTTGCCGCCAACCACCACAGCCACGTCGACGCCCCGCTCATGATCACCTCGATCCCCGAACCGTGGCGCCACAAGCTCGTCGTGGCCGGTGCGGCCGACTACTTCTTCACGACCCGCGTGACCGGTGCGTTGTCGGCGCTCGTGCTCGGTGCCATCCCGCTCGACCGGTCACGGGTCAACCGACGCTCCGCCGATCTGGCCGCCTCGCTGATCAACGAGGGCTGGTCGTTGCTCATCTTCCCCGAGGGTGGCCGGTCACCAGACGGTTGGGGCCAGCCGTTCCGTGGCGGCGCCGCGTTCCTGTCGGTGCGCACCGGTGCGCCGGTGGTCCCCGTGCACCTCGACGGGACGGGCACGATCCTCGGCAAGGGCATGAAGCGCCCGAAGCCCGGCGTCACGAAGGTCACGTTCGGCACGCCACTCGTCCCGACCGCCGATGACGACGCCCGCACGTTCGCCGAGCGGATCGAGCTCGCCGTCACCGCGCTGGCTGATGAGGCCACCAGTGACTGGTGGTCGGCCCGTCAGCGAGCCGCAGCCGGCACCAGCCCTCCCCTGACGGGCCCCGAGGGCTCGAGCTGGCGGCGGGCCTGGGCCCTGGCCGACCACCGGGCCCGAGGCAAGGCCGGTCAGCGGCGCCGCCAGCAGCGGGCGTGGCCCAAGCTCGACTGACCTGCTGCGCGGGGCTCCCTTAGATGGCGGAAGGCCGTTGCTACGGTGCTGCCTCTGTGAGCCCGACCCCGCCCCGACCGGGCCCACCGCCGCTGCCGGCCAACGCTGATCCAGCCCTCGTCGAGTTCGTGGGGTGCCGCACCGAGCAGCTCTCGTTGGCCGGTGGCTCGGTGTCGTGGCTCCCGATGCCGCCGGCCGTGCCGTCCTTCCTCGGCCACCCACGCGCCGCGTTCGCCCGCGCCGGCACCGCAGTGATCGTGACCGTGCGCTTCGGGTTCCTCTCGCTCAAGCTGCGCGCCGAAGTGGTCAACGGCGCCCTCGTGGCCACGGTCGAGGGCCAGCGGAGCTTCGGCCTGCGCGATGCGATCGAGCGCTGGGTGCGCGACGTCAACACGCACCTGGCCGCCAACGGCCGCCAGCTGTCGTCCATCACCACCGACGGCCACACCGCCACCATCACCAAGGCGCCCGTGACCTGAACGCGCCACCGTCGAGCGACGGTGGCGCTCGAGGTCGTACCGTGCCGCCGATGAGCATCCGCCTTCGCCAGATCGCCCTCGTCGCTGCCGACCTCGAGCCGGCGATGGAGGCGCTGTGCGCCACACTCGGCACGTCCATCTGCTTCCGCGATCCGGGGGTCGCCGAGTTTGGTCTCGTCAACGCGCTGACGGTCGTCGGCGACCAGTTCGTCGAGATCGTCAGCCCTGTCCAGGCGGGGACGACGGCCGGTCGCCTCCTCGACAAGCGTGGCGGCGACGGTGGCTACATGGTCATCGTGCAAGCCGACGAGCAGGCCCGCCTCGTCGACCGCCTCGGCACCATCGGTGTGCGCTGCGTTTGGCGCCACGACGGTGGACGGGCGCGCGGGGCCCACCTCCACCCTCGTGACGTCGGTGGGGCCATCGTGTCCATCGACTGGATGGATCCGCCAGAGTCGTGGTCGTGGGCCGGGCTCGAGTGGCAGCAGCAGGTACATACGGACGTGACCGAGGCCATCACCGCCATCACCATCGCCGCCGATGACCCGCTGGCCCTGGCCCGTCGGTGGGCAGAGGCGTTCGACCTGCCACGGCCAGACGAGCCGGTGGTTGCCCTTGACGGAAGCCGCATCGAGGTCGTCCCGGCGGGGCCGCGAGGCGAGGGCTTCGACGGCTTCGAGGTGAGGGCCACCGATCGACGCCGCGCCGGTGAGCGCCACGAGGTCGCAGGGGTGACGATCACGTTCGCGTGATCGTCACCGCACGGTCACCCGTTGAAGGGCGTGGCGCCCTTGCAGCGGCACGGGATGGCCAGCTTCTGCCCGGGCGAGATCGGCGAGCCTCCCGCCGGCATCTTGTTGACCGTGAGCAGATCAGCGAAGTTGACCTTGAGCCTGGCGGCGATCGACGACAGCGCGTCACCCGCCTTGACCGTGTAGGTCCCGAGCGTGCCCAGGGGGAAGGTCGTGGTGGTCGTCGTCGGCAGCTTGGGCGGCAGCTTGATGACCTGGCCGGGATGGATGACGACCTTGCCCTCGACGAACCCGTTGAGCGCGAGCAGCTCGGCGTACGAGACGCCCGTCTTCGCGGCGATCAGACCGAGGGCATCGCCGGCCTTGACCGTGTAGGTCGTCCCGCTATCGGTCACCGGCCCCGTCGGCAGCGATGAGCCGCTAGTCACGGCTGCGGCCACCGTCGTCGTGGCCCCGAATCCCGGGGTGGTCGGGATGGTGCGAAACACCGTCGGCGGCGGCGTCGTCCCCGTCGCCTTCGAACCGGTCGACGAGCTGAACACGCCGCAGCCGGTGAGACCGACGAGCGCGGCTAGGACCACAGGAAGGGCAGCCGAGCGGCGAAGGTTTGTCATCGACTCGAAACACTACGGAGCCGCGGCGCCGCCCGCCGGTCACCCGGGCCGATGGCGTCCTTCGTCAGGCTGCGCTCAGTACGTGACCAGGGATGCGTCCTGGCTCGTCAGGTGATGGACGTCACCGAGCGACTGCAGTGCCCGCATGCCGTAGTGCCAGCTCAGCACCACGTTCACCGAGGTGTGCGCAGGCCGAAAGAACATGTCCTCGGCGATCCCGAGGGTGTGGGCGACGTAGGCGTTGATCACGCCGCCGTGGCAGGCGATGACGACACGGCGCCCCTCGTTGGTGGCGGCGATGGCCTCGATGGCGTTGACGGTGCGCTTGCGGAACTCGAAGCTGCTCTCTGAGTGCGGGTAGACGTCCCAGCGCCGCTCGCTGGCCATGCGCTCGCGGATGCCGAGCAGCAGGGGCCGCCCGATGAAGTCGACGGCGCTCTGCTCCGGGGGGATGTCACGGAAGATCTCGACCTCGCGCAGGTCGTCGTCGACGATCACCTCGAGGTCGTGGTGGCGGGCGATCTGCTGGCCGGTGTGGTGTGCCCGTTCGAGGTTCGAGCTGTAGACCACGTCGATGCGCTGCTCGGCGAAACGGGCCCCGACCAGCTCGGCCTGCTGACGGCCGACCTCGGACAGCGGCGGGTCGATCAGGTCGCCCACCGGCCCCCGACGAGGATCGGCGATGTCCTGCTGACCGTGGCGCACGAGGATCAGCTCGGTCACCCCCTCGACGTCGGTCAGGAAGGCCCGGTCGAGGACCGAGGGCAGTCGACCGGTCGGCGGGTGGCTCGTCATGGCGCGCAACCTACTCAGGCAACGTGAACCCCCGATGACCGCCAGACGACGCCGTCACCGGCAACC
>JBBRTJ010000035.1:0-32605 GCA_038244535.1 Acidimicrobiales bacterium
AACCCGCCCCGCTCGCGCACGACGAGCTCGGTCCCGGCCACGGCGATCACCATGCCGCGCTCACCGAACGATGGCGTGGCGAAGCCTCCGGGGCTGACCTGGAGCCTGATGGTTCCCGACGCCCGATGGCAGGGTCCGGCCAGCACGTGCTCGGCCACGGCGTGCAGCGAGTGCCGTGTTGCCACAAAGGTCGCCTCAGAGGTCATCGGCGCAGTCTTGCCCGAGCACGGCTCGCCCGGTCACGATCGCAACCAAGACAGCAGCACCAGCCGGTCATGAGCCTGCTGCCACCACCAACGAGGAGCGACGTCATGGACGTGTTCGAGGCGATGGGAACAGCTCGGGCGATGCGCTGGTTCACGAGTGATCCGGTCCCCGACGAGCTCGTCGACCAGGTGCTGTGGGCCGCCACCCGGGCCTCGAGCCCGAACAACACCCAGGGCTGGGACTTCATCGTGGTCCGTGACCCTGACCAGCGCGCACTCATCGGTGACGCCATCGAGCCCTTCGCCCACGTCGTGGCCAAGATGCCGCGTCCCGAGGCGCCGGTCGACCAGCGGACCCTGGCGGGAGCCCAGAACCTCTCGGCCCAGCTCCGCCACGTGCCGGTGATCGTGTTCGTGTGCGGCCGCAACATCTACCCCGCCCAGGCCCCGCGCGAGACCTTCATGCACTCCGCGGTCTATGCGGCATCCCAGAACCTCGTCGTGGCTGCTCGCGCCCTCGGCCTGGGGGCGGCCTTCACCACGCTGCATGCGGTGGCCGAACCTGCGGTTCGCGAGATCCTCGGGGTGCCCGACGAGGTGTTCATCGGCACGACCATCCCGCTCGGATGGCCCGACCGTCCGTTCGGGCCGGTGGCGCGCAAGGACGTCGCCGAGGTGGTGCACCAGGATCGGTGGTGACCATGCCCGCGCCACATCGGCTCGGTTACCCTCCGGCCAGGGGGCACCGGACGAGCCGGGGGCCGGCATCAGAAGGGGATCAGGCGTGACCAACGCTGGCACCACGACCAAGCCCGAGGGTCGCGACTTCGACCCCGACGAGCTCCGCCGGCGCTACGACACCGAGCGCGAGCGGCGCAAGCGGGCCGACGGCAACGAGGAGTACGTCGAGGTGGCCGGCCAGTTCGCCCACTACGCCGAGGACCCCTACGTCGAGCCTGGGTTCCAGCGGGCCCCGCTGACCGATGAGGTCGAGGTGCTCGTGATCGGTGGCGGCTTCGGTGGCCTCTTGGCGGGAGCGCGCCTTCGCGAGGCCGGCATCGAGGACATCCGTCTGGTCGAGAAGGGCGGCGACGTCGGGGGCACCTGGTACTGGAACCGATACCCCGGCGCGCAGTGCGACATCGAGTCCTACGTCTACCTGCCCTTGTTGGAGGAGGTCGGCTACCTCCCCACCGAGAAGTACGCGCACGCCCCCGAGATCCTGGCCCACAGCCAGGCCATCGCCCGCCACTACGACCTCTACCGCAACGCCTGCTTCCAGACCGAGATCACCGACCTGCACTGGGACGACAACGACCGCCGCTGGATCGTGACCACCAACCGGGGCGACCGGATGCGGGCCCGGTTCGTGGTCATGGCCAACGGGCCGCTGCACCGGCCGAAGCTGCCCGGCATCCCCGGCATCGAGTCGTACCGGGGCCACTCGTTCCACACGAGCCGCTGGGACTACGCCTACACCGGTGGCGATGCCGACGGCGGCCTGGTCGGCCTGGCCGGCAAGCGGGTGGGCATCATCGGCACCGGCGCCACCGCCGTGCAGTGCGTCCCGCACCTGGCCCAGTACGCCGAGCACCTCCTGGTGTTCCAGCGCACCCCCAGCTCGATCGACGTGCGGGGCAACCGACCCACCGACCCCGAGTGGGCCGCCTCGCTCGAGCCAGGCTGGCAGCAGCGACGCATGGAGAACTTCAACGTGCTGGTCTCCGGCGGCTACCAGCCCGAGGACCTCGTGGCCGACGGCTGGACCGACATCATCCGCAAGCTGCTGTTCGCCACCACCCTCGAGGCCGAGGACCTGACCCCGGAGGGGATGGCCCGCACGCTCGAGCTGGTCGACTTCGAAAAGATGGACCAGATCCGCTCCCGGGTCGACGAGCTGGTCGACGACCCGGCCACCGCCGAGGCGCTCAAGCCCTGGTATCGCCAGTTCTGCAAGCGGCCCTGCTTCCATGACGACTACCTGCCCACGTTCAACCGGCCCAACGTCACCCTGGTCGACACCAAGGCCCTTGGCGTCGAGCGCATCACCGAGCGGGGCGTGGTGGTGGACGGCGTCGAGCACGAGCTCGACTGCATCATCTACGCCACCGGCTTCGAGGTGGGCACCGGCTACACGCGCCGGGCCGGCTACGAGGCGTACGGCCGCGACGGACGCGCCCTCAGCCACAAGTGGGCCGAGGGCGTGGCCACGCTGCACGGCATCCACACGCACGGCTTCCCCAACCTGTTCATCGTGAGCCACATGCAAGGCGGGTTCACCGCGAACTACCCCCACCTGCTCAACGAGGTCAACACCCACGTCGCGTACATCGTCGAGCAGGCCGAGGCCAAGGACGCCACGCTGGTGGAAACGACCCCCGAAGCCGAGTCGGCGTGGGTGCAGACCATCATCGGGCAGGCGCGGATGCGGCTCGACTTCCTCGAGCAGTGCACGCCGGGCTACTACAACAACGAGGGCAAGCCCGATCAGCTCGCCTCGCAGAACGGTCCGTACGGCCTCGGTCCGGTGGCGTTCTTCCAGTTGCTGGCCGACTGGCGGGCCGCCGGTGCGCTGGAGGGCCTCACCCTCGACTGACGCGAGTCCCGCTCAGTCGGCCGAACCCCGTTCGACGACCGATCGTGTCGCCAAGGCTGGTCGTGCCGAGGATGGCGGCAGCCCTCGCAGCAACATCTCGATCCACCTCCACCGATGTCTTGGTCATGACGTGAAGACATTTCACGCTCCCGGGCGCAGCACTGCGCAGGTCGGGACCTTGGACCCTTCCTCGTTGGGGATCGCTCGGGTGACCCTGTCCATCGATCGGAATTGATCGTCCGATGAGGGGACTTCGTCAGCGTTGCCACCTGGGGCAGCTGACGAGCGGCACACGAGGAGACCACAGATGACCGAGACCCTGACCGGGACCCGCCGCTCGGCCGGACCGACCTACGGAGAGATCCTGGACTCCGACAGCCATCCGGTGCGCGACATCTTGCGGGCCGACTGCCCGATGGAGCCCGGGCCCACGCTCGTGCCCGTCGAGCGCTACTTCTCGAAGGAGTTCCACGACCTCGAGGTCGACAAGGTGTGGATGCGGGTGTGGCAGATGGCCTGCCACGAGGATGACATCCCCGACGTGGGCGACTACCTCGTCTACGACATCGCCCACAAGTCGTTCCTCGTCGTGCGCGAAGGCCCCGACTCGTTCAAGGCGTACCACAACGCCTGCCTGCACCGCGGCAAGCTGCTGCGCGCCGAGGACGGCAAGTGGGCCCGCGAGCTGCGCTGCTCGTTCCACGGCTGGAGCTGGAACCTGGACGGGTCGCTGCGCCAGATCCCCTGCCGCTGGGACTTCCAGTACCCAGAGGCCGACGACGCTTGCCTGTCGCTGCCCGAGGTGAAGGTGGGGCGCTGGGGTGGGTTCATCTTCATCAACCCCGACCCCGACGCCGGCCCCCTCGAGGACCACCTCGGCTCGCTGTCGGAGCACTTCACGCTGCTGCCCTACGAGCGCCGCTACAAGAGCGCGCATGTGGCCAAGCTGCTGCGCTGCAACTGGAAGGTGGCCCAGGAGGCCTTCTCCGAGGCCTACCACGTCGTCGCCACCCACCCCCAGATCCTCGGTGGCATCGGTGACGCCAACACCAAGTACGACGTGTTCGGCAACTACTCGCGCGCCATCTCCCCCCAGGCCGTGCCCAGCCCGCACCTGCAGGGCATGCCCGACTACGGATCGCTCACCGACGCCCATCTCTACAAGAAGCTCATCCACCCGCTGAGTGGCGCGCTGTACGAGCGCTGCGATGACGGCTACGTCCACGTCACCGCCCGCGACGGCCGCTCCGGTCGCTTCACCGACCACGGCACCCGCATCGACGGCGACCTCGGCCAGGTGGACCCGAACATGTGCGACTGGATCGGCGGCATGCAGCTGCCCGACGCCGACCAGGCACCCCTGCCCCCCTGGCTCAGTGGAGGGGCGACCGACCCGGCCACCGTGCGCAAGATCGTGGGCGACCTGAACCGGACTCGGCTGCGCCCGATCATCGGCGACGTCGTCGAGCAGGTCAGCGACGCCGAGCTGTGCGACGCGATCTACCTGACGGTGTTCCCGAACTTCCACCCGTGGGGCTCGTTCAACCAGATCGTGTACCGCTTCCGCCCCTACGGCGACGACCCGAACATGTGCATCCACGAGTGCATGTACTTCTCGGCAGCTCCCGTCGACGGGCCTCGGCCGCCAGCGGCGCCGATCCACTGGCTCGGCGTCGACGACGACTGGGTGGAGGCCCCCGAGCTCGGGATGCTGGCCAAGGTGTTCAACCAGGACGTGCACAACATGCCCGAGGTGCAGGCCGGCCTGAAGGCCATGAAGCAGCCCTACGTGATGTTCGGCGACTACGGCGAGACCAAGATCCGCCACTTCCACAAGCTCCTCCAGGAGTGGATCGACAAGCCATGAGCGTCATCACCGACGCCGCTCGCCCGACCGATGCCGCTCGCCCCACGGTCACGGGCACGCCGCTCGAGCGAGTGGCCGAGCTGGCCGCGGTCATCCGCGCCGGCGGCGACGAGGCCCAGCACCTGCGCCGCGCGCCCGCCGAGACCATCGATGCCCTCATCGACGCCGGCCTGTTCCGCTTCACGTTGCCGCTCGAGCTCGGCGGCGACGACGCCGGCGTGCGCGAGACCATCGAGGTGCTCGAGGCCATCTCGGCCATCGACGCCTCGATCGGATGGAACGTGATGCTCGGCTCGGAGATCAACGCGATGGCTGCCGGCGGCATGTCGGCCGAGCTGGCCAAGGAGGTCTACCTCGACAACCCACGGGTCGTGATGTGCGGGGGCGGTGGCCCAGGGTCGGCCTTCGGGCGCGCCGTCGCCCAACCCGACGGCGGCTTTCGGGTGTGGGGGCAGTCCACCTTCATCAGCGGCTGCCACAACTCCGAGTGGTGCTTCATGCCCGCCCCCATCTTCGACGGCGACGAGATCCGCCTCGTCGACGGCAAGCCGGTCGTGCGCACCTGGTTCCTGCATCGCAGCGAGTGGGAGATCGTCGACACCTGGGACATGGCGGCGCTGCGCGGCTCGGGCAGCCACGACGTCCGGGCCGAGGGCGCCTACGTGGCGCCCCGTTTCGTCGACGTGGAGCTGATGGCCCTGCCGGCCCGCTACCCGAACCCGGTGTTCCGGATCCCGGTGCCGCTGCGCCTCGCCTACAACAAGGCAGCCATTGCCACCGGCATCGCCCGCGGTGCGCTCGACGCCTTCGCCGAGCTGGCCCACGTGAAGAAGCCGCTGCTGTCGGTGGCCCCGCTGAAGGATCGGCCGGGCGTGCAGCAATCGGTCGGCGAGTGCGAGGCGCTCCTGCGAGCGGCGCGGGCCTTCATGTTCGAGGCGATGGACGCCGTGGAGGCCGAACTGCGCGCCGGCCGTGACCTGCCGTCGGCGGCGGCCACCCAGGACGCTCGCCTGGCGTGCGTGTTCGCCGCCGACAGCTCGCGCAAGGTGGTCGACGAGATCCACACCCTGGCCGGCACCAGCGCCGCTCGCATGGACAGCCCGCTGGAACGCAAGCTGCGTGACGCCCACGGCGCCGCCTCCCACCGCTGGGTCTCCCGGCCCTTGTACGGCGAGCTCGGCAAGATCTTCCTCGGCGACGAGCCCGGCCCCGAGTTCGCGGGCGGTGTCTCCGGCCCCGTCCTCGGCGGTCCCTGACGCCAAGACCGAGCGCAGTTCAGCCTGCGGGCGCGAGCAGCCCGTCGATGCCCACGTCGTCCGTACGCCCACCGCGGGCGGCCAGACGCACCGCTGTCACCCAGCCCGACCGGCGCAAGCCGAGGTCGGCGAGCCGGGCCCACGCCACCTGCTCGGCTCCCTCGGCCCGAGGGTCGTCGAGGACGGTCAGGACCTCGGCCTCCGCGAGGTGAGCCACGGCGCGCATCACCCGGTCCTCCGAGCCGTCAGCAGCAGCGCGGGCGCTTCGCAGCGCATCGAGCGCCTCGTCCGCCGCACCCTGCTGGGCTGCCGCGCACGCCAGTCCGATGTTGGCCAGCACCTCGTCGAAGTAGCTGGCCCCCGGCTCGGCGGTGACTTCGAAGGCTGCGGCGCGCGCCTCGACGGGACGACCGGCGGCGGCCAGCACCAGGGCCGAGGCCGCGGATCCAAAGGGGCGCCGGGGCAACGGTGTGCCGATCGTGCGCTCACCGTCGGTGACGCCGTCGACGGCCTTGTCGAGCGCGATCTGAGCCGCCTCGACCTCGCCGCTCTGCAGCAGGCCGAGCGCCAGGTTCACCTCGGCGTCAAAGAAGCTCGGGCCGTCCTCGGTGACCACCACGGCCTCGGCCACGGCCCGACGGCCGTCGCCGACGTGCACGGCGGCACCGGCAGCAAGCGCGGAAGCCAGGCGATCGACCCCGCTGGCCGCCGCGGCGGCGTGGGCCTCCTCGACGGCGCGTGAGGCATCGGCGAGGCGACCGAGGGCGACGAGGGCGCGGGCCAGAGGCACGAGGGCCTGCGTCTCGCCATGCGGATCCCCCAGCTCGTGCATCACCTTGCGAGATTGCTCGGCCAGCGCGAGCGCCTCGGACGTTCGCCCCGCCCAGAGACGCAGCCCCGACAGCAGCACGCCCATCATCGCCGGGGCCCAACGCTCCCCCAGCTCGGTGGCGTCGGCGGCCACCTGGACGGCCAGCGACTCCGCCTCGTCGAGCCGGCCCTGCTGGAAGCGGACGAAGGCGAGGAGCCCGTGCACCCAACCGAGCCCCAGGCGATCGCCCAGCTCGCCGAACGTCGCCGCGGCGCGGTCGAGCTGGCGCTCGGACTGCTCGATGTCACCGCGAGCGAAGGCGATCCAGGCCAGGTTCTGATCGGCCCACCCCTCGCCGACCCGATCGCCGGTCTCGATGAAGAGCTGGCGCGCCTCGGCCACGAGCCCTTCGGCGCGGTGGTACTCGTTGACCAAGAGGCTCGCCATGCCGAGCTGGCGCAGCGCCGACGCCCTCCCCTGCAGGTCGCCGAGCGTGGCGAACATCGCCGTCGCCTCGTCGAGGTGGGTCGTAGCCGTCAGGAACTCACCCCGGCTCACCTCGACCGTGCCGAGCACGACCAGCGCCGCGGCAACCATCGCGTCGTCGTGGTCGCCACGGCCCCGTTCGAGCGCATCGTCAGCATCGAGGCGGGCTTCATCGAGCCGGTGCAACCCGGCCAACCCGCGAGCCCTCAGCAGCAGGAGCTCGCTGCGCCGGTAGCCGTGCGGGCCGAGCGCATCGAGCACCGCCAGGCCCCGGGTGGCCAAGCGCACGGCCAGGGCATCGGTGGCGCCGCGCTGCGCATGCTCGGATGCCGTCAGCAGCCAGTCGACCGCGCGTGGCGCGACGTCACGAGGCACGCCCCGGACCGGACCGAGCTCGGCCACCAGCTCGGCTGCCGCGGCGTAGTGCCAGGCCGCCCTCTCGGCGTAGCCCGGGTGCTCGTCGCCGACGCGCACCATCGCCGTGCCGATTCCGGCGTGGCGCTGGGCGCGGGCCGACTTGGTGAGGGTCTGGTAAGCGACGTCACGGACGGCATCGGATCGAAACGTCCACTCGTCGCCGTCGATGTCGAGCACATCCTTGGCCGCCAGCGACACGAGGGTCTCACGCTTCGGGCTCTGCCCCAGAGCGACTCCGAAGCTCACGAGACCCTGCCAGTTCCCCGTTGCGCCGAACACTGCCGCGTTGTCGAGCATCGAGCGCTCGTCGTGGGTCAGCCCGTCGAGCCGGGCCGACACGAGGCCCCGCAAGGTGCCCGGCAGCTCGGCGACCTCACCCTCGGTGCGCACGAGACGGGCCAGCTCCTCGAGGAAGAAGGGGTTGCCACCACTGCGATCGAGCAGCTCGCCGACGAGCGCCGGGTCGGCCCCTTCGCCCAGCACCTCGTCGAGGAGCTGCGACGCCGCCTCGCGATCGAGCGGGTCGAGGCGGATCTGGATCGTGGTGTGCCGGCCCCACTTGGGCACCCAGGTGGAGCCCTCGCCGTCGCGAGCCGTGGTGACGAGCGCGAACGGAAGGGCACCGAGGTGGCCCACCACCCACTCGAGCAGGTCGAGCATGAGGGGGTCGGCGGACTGGACATCGGCGATCAGCAACAGCACCGGCTCGGTTCGGGCGAGCGCGTCGAAGAACGCGAGCACGCTGCGAGTGAGCTCGTCGCGTGCGCGGGTCGGGTCGATGCCGGCCAGCGGCGAGTCGAACCCCATGAGGAACAGCAGGCCGTCGACGGTCCTGGTGACGTCGGCCCGTTCGACGGTCCCGATCACGGCAGCAAGCCCGGCCGTCGTCTTGCTGCGCGCCTCGGCGGTGGTTGCGTGCGGCTCGATGCCGAGGTGCCGCCTGAGCGCCAGCGCCAGCGGGAACCACGCGTTTGACTCGCCGTAAGGCACGCAGTGACCTTCGAGCACGATCGCACCCAGGGTGCGCTCCGTGGTCGACGCGAGCTCCTCGGCGAGGCGGCTCTTGCCGACGCCCCCTTCACCGTTGATCACCACGACCAGGGCCCGGTGCCGATCGAAGGCGAGGCGACAGGCACCGAGCAGCACGTCGAGCTCGTGCTGCCTGCCGACCATCGTGTTGGCACCGCGTCGTGGCCGCCGGCCCGGCGGAGCGATGGGAGCCAGGGCCAGCCAAGCCTCCTCGATTGCCTCACGACCGCGGGTCTGGGTCGGCCCGAGCGGCTCGTAGCGGATGACGGCCTCGGTCGCGAAGTGGGTGGCCGCTCCCACCAGGACCCGACCCGGGGGCGCGAGGGCCTGCAACCGCGAGGCGAGGTTCACCACGTCACCCATGGCCGTGTAGTCGCCACCGGCGCGCAGTGCGCCGACGAGCACCTCGCCGGTGTTGATGCCGACCCGCATGCGCACGTCGATGCCGGCGATCGCCGCGTGGTCGGCCAGGGTGGCCTGCATCCGCAGGCCGGCGCGCACCGCACGCTCCGCATCGTCCTCGTGGGCGATCGGGGCGCCGAACAGGGCGACCAGGGCGTCGCCCACGACCTTGTCGACCCGGCCCCCGAAGCTGACGACGTCGTCGGCCAACTTGGCAAAGCACCCGTCCACCAGGTTCTTCACCTGCTCGGGGTCGAGCGACTCGGACAACGATGTGAACCCGACGAGATCAGCGAACACGACGGTCACGACCCGTCGCTCGTCACCGCGCTGGGTCAGCGCGTGACCGCAGTCGGGACAGAAGCGCGAAGCGGCCGGGGCCTCGTGACCACACGACGGGCACTGCACGGCGCGCATCGTAGGGCACACTCTTGGGGACCGTTCGAAAGGACTCTTCCGTGTCGTCAGCATCCTCCACCCCTCTCCTGCCGCCGCCTCCGGCCGCCGCGGCCGCGGCCGGCGCCACCGTGGCGACCAAGGTCTACGGCTCGGGCGAGAACGAGGTACGCGCCCTCGACGGGGTCACCGTCTCGTTCGCGGCACGGGCCTTCACGGCGATCATGGGCCCATCCGGGTCAGGCAAGTCCACGCTCATGCACTGCGTCGCCGGCCTCGACCACCTCACCTCGGGCGAGGTGTTCATCGGCGACACCGTGCTGTCGACCCTGAACGACAAGCAGCTCACCACGCTGCGGCGCGACTCGGTCGGCTTCATCTTTCAGGCCTTCAACCTGGTCCCCACGCTCAACGCCGAGGAGAACATCCTGCTCCCCGTCGCCCTGGCCGGCCGCAAGCCAGACCAGGCGTGGGTCGACCACGTGATCGACACCGTGGGCCTGCGCAGCCGCCTGCACCACCGCCCGAGCGAGCTGTCCGGCGGGCAGCAGCAGCGCGTCGCCGTGGCCCGCGCGCTGGCGAGCCGACCGACGATCATCTTCGCCGACGAGCCGACGGGCAACCTCGACTCCAAGTCCGGCGCCGACATCTTGTCGTTCATGCGCCACGCGGTGCGCGAGCTCGACCAGACCATCGTCATGGTCACCCACGACCCGATGGCGGCGTCCTACAGCGACCGGGTGGTGTTCCTAGCGGACGGCCGGATCGACGGCGAGATGGCTGACCCAACCGCCGACAGGGTGCTGTCGCGCCTGCGCCGGCTCGAGGCCTGAGCCATGTGGAAGGTCACCATCAAGGGGTTGCTGGCCCACAAGGGCCGCATGGTCCTCACCGCGGTCGCGGTGCTGCTCGGCGTGGCGTTCATGTCGGGCGTGCAGGTCCTGGGCGACACGCTCAACCAGACCTTCAACTCGCTCTTCGCCGACATCAACAAGGGCACCGACGGCTACGTCCGGCGTGAGGCCACCGTCGAGGTCTTCGGGCAAAAGGTCCGTGGTCGCGTCGATGAGTCCCTGTTGCCCATCGTGCGCCAGGTCGACGGGGTGGCCGAGGCCCAGGGCAACGTGCAGGGCTACGCCTCTGTCATCGGTTCGAACGGCAAGCCGATCAACGACGGCCAGGGCTCACCCAACATGGGCATGGCGTGGGACCCGAGCCCGACCCTCAGCCCGTGGCGCCTGACCGAGGGTCGCGCTCCGGCCCAGGCCGGCGAGATCGTCATCGACAAGCGCAGTGCGGACGTCGGCAAGCTGACGCTCGGCACCAAGGCCACCGTGCTCACCAAGGACGCGCCGGGTCAGTTCACCATCGTGGGCATCGCCCGCTTCGGCACGGCCGACAGTCCTGCTGGTGCCTCGGTGGCCATCTTCACGTTGCCGGAGGCCCAGCGGCTGGTGGCGCAGCCCGGTCAGCTCGACGGGATCGCCGTGGTCGCGGGCCCTGGTGTGAGCCAGGAGCAGGTCACCGCCAACATCGCCAAGGCGCTCCCGGCCGGCACGGAAGCCCTGACCGGCAAGGCCCTGACCAAGGAGAACCAGAGCGACATCCAAAAGAGCCTGGCCTTCTTCAACACCTTCTTGCTGGTGTTCGCCGCCATCGCCCTGTTCGTCGGCTCCTTCATCATCTACAACACGTTCTCGATCATCGTGGCCCAACGGGGCAAGGAGATGGCGCTGCTGCGAGCGATCGGTGCCAGCCGCGGGCAGGTGCTGAGGTCGATCCTCCTCGAAGCTGCGGTCGTCGGCTTGATCGCCGGGGCCGTCGGCCTCGTCACCGGCATCGCGCTCTCGATCGGGCTCAAGAGCGCACTGTCCGCCTTCGGCATCGACCTGCCCAGCGGGTCGATCGTCGTGACCAGCGGCACGGTCATCACGTCGTTCGTGGTCGGAGTGGGGATCACGCTGGCCTCAGCCTTCTTCCCGGCCCGCAAGGCCAGCCGTGTCCCCCCGGTGGCCGCCATGCGCGACGTCGCCGTCGACAGTTCGGGCACCTCCAGGGTGCGACTCGTGATCGGCGTGGTGGTGGCGGTGCTCGGGGCTGCTGCGCTCGTCGGGGGGCTCAGCCGAGGCGAGATCAGCTACGTCGGTCTGGGGGTGCTGCTGACGTTCGTCGGTCTCGCCGTACTCGGCCCGCTGATCGCCCGGCCGCTGAGCAAGCTCATCGGACGGCCCGTCGCCCGCCTGCGCGGGGTCACGGGCCAGCTGGCCCGCAACAACGCAGCCCGCAACCCGAAGCGCACTGCCTCCACCGCGTCGGCTCTCATGATCGGGCTTGGCCTCGTTGCGTTCATCGTCATCTTCGGCGCCTCGGCCAAGGCCTCGGTGGGCCAGATCGTGGACGAGAACTTCAAGGGTGACTTCGTCGTGCGGGCCAGCTCCGGTGGCGGACCCCCCGGGCAGGGCGGCGTGAGCCCGAAGCTGACCGCGCAGCTCAACCAGACCCCCGAGGTCGAGGTGGCCACCGGCATCCGGTTCAACTTCATGAAGGTGGACGGCGGCGCCACACAGGTGCTCGGCGTCGACCCGGTCACCGTGACCCCCTTGTTCGACATCGGCATCGTCGGCGGCAAGGTGAGCGACCTCGACACCGAGCAGATCGCCGTGTCCAAGCAGCGAATGGAGGACAAGGGCTGGAAGCTCGGTGACACGGTGCCCGTCGAGTTCGCCGACACCGGGGCCAAGACCTTCACGATCGCGGCGGTGTACACGGCCGACCAGCTCGCCGGGCCTTACGTGATCGGCCACGCCGCCTACGACGCCAACTTCGCCGACGTGTACGACTTCCAGGTGTACGTGGCCAGGAAGGCCGGCGGCTCCGACGCCGACGCCAAGGCCGCCATCACCAAGGTGGTCAGCGCCTACCCCGGGGCTCAGGTAGAAGATCGAGCCGAGTTCAAGCAAGCGCAAGCCGACCAGATCAACCAGTTCCTCGGGCTCATCACCGTGATGCTGGCGTTCGCCGTGATCATCTCGTTCTTCGGGATCTGGAACACGCTGGCGCTGTCCATCATCGAGCGCAAGCGGGAGCTCGGGGTGCTGCGGGCCGTGGGCATGACCAGGGCCCAGGTGCGTGCGTCCATCCGGTGGGAGTCGGTCATCATCGCTCTCCAGGGCACCGCGCTCGGGTTGGTGGTCGGTGTGTTCTTCAGCTGGGCCGTGGTGCGAGCCTTGAAGAGCCAGGGCTTCACCGTGTACTCGTTGCCGCTCGTGCAGCTGCTGTTCATCGCCGTGTTCGCGGCCCTGGCGGCGGTGGCCATGTCGGTGTTCCCAGCCCGGCGGGCCGCTCGCCAGGACGTGCTCCTAGCGATCGCCACGGAGTGACGCCGATGGCCCTCGACCCGCACGACCTGCCTGCGGTGGCGCTCGGCTTCCTGGCCGAGCGCCACCTGGCCACGCTCACCACCCTTCGCCCGGACGGATCGCCGCACGTGGTACCCGTGGGGTTCACGTTCGACCCGGCGGCCGGGCTGGTGCGGGTGATCACGTTCGCCTCGTCGCGAAAGGCCCTGAACGCCGCCCGGTCCGGCAGCCGGGCGGCGGTGAGCCAGGTGGATGGCGGGCGCTGGCTCACGTTGGAGGGGTCGGTGGTGGTCACGGCCGAGCCGGAGCGGGTGGCCGTGGCGGTGGCGGCCTATGAAGTGCGCTACCGACCTCCGAAGGTGCGGGCCGACCGGGTGGTGCTCGAGATCACCGTGGACAAGGTGATGGGGAGAGCCTGAGCGAAGGTCTCAGCGAGTCAGCGGACCGAAGACCTCGATGATCTGGTGGCCGGCTTCGAGCGGGTGGCGCAGGGGCTGGTCGAGGCACACCTCGTACACGTTGTGGCGGCCGTTGCGGCTGCGCAGGACGTAGCCCGCGTCGACCAGGTCCTGCACGATGCTGTGCACGGCGCGCTCGCCGATGCCGACCTTGCGGGCGATCTCGGCGAGGCGAACCTCGGGATCCTGGGCGATGCACACCATCACGTGCGCGTGGTTCGTGAGGAACGTCCAGGACGGCTGCTCGACGGGACGTTCGGCGAATCGTGCTGCCACGTGTCCCAGCCTACTGGAGCCCGTCGTCAATCACCGGGCATGGTTGACATCCTCTCTAAACCATGTTTTACTGAACATGGTTCAAACGTCAGGAGATGCTCATGTTCGTCCAAGCAGCGTGCATACAGATCGAGTCCGACGCGAATGGCGACGACCTCGCCGCCGCCCTTCGGAGCCTGACGGCCGGAGGGCCGTTCACGGTGACGGGGATCGAGCACGTCCGCCCGGGCCGGCATCGGTGCCACTTCGACCTCGTCCGGCCCGAGCTGGCCGTCGGGTACCGCAGCGTCATCGAGCTCCAGCACCGCATCGACCGCGAGTTCGACATCATCAGCGTCGACCACCACGCCACCCACTTCACGACCAAGGAGCCCGTGCTCTCATGACCGCCACTGCCAGCCGCCCGACCGTCACCGTCATCCCCGGTGACGGCATCGGCCCCGAGTGCGTCAACGCCGCCATCGACATCCTCGAGGCCGCCGGCGTCGACATCACCTGGGAGGAGCGCCACGCCGGCGAGCGGATCTTCGAGGCCGGCGTCGCCTCGGGCGTGCCCGAGGACACGATCGAGTCCATCAACCGCACCCGGGTCGTCCTGAAAGGCCCGCTCGGCACGCCGGTCGGCTACGGCGAGAAGTCGGCCAACGTCACCCTGCGAAAGCTGTTCGAGACCTACGGCAACATCCGCCCGGTCCGCGAGCTCCCCGGGGTGAAGACCCGCTACACCGGGAGTGGCATTGATCTGGTCGTGGTCCGCGAGAACGTCGAGGACCTCTACGCCGGGATCGAGCACATGCAGACCCCCGGGGTCGCCCAGTGCCTGAAGCTCATCTCCCGCAAGGGGTGCGACAAGATCGTCCGCCTCGCCTTCGAATTCGCCCGCAGCGAGGAGCGCAAGTCGGTGGCCTGCGCCACGAAGTCGAACATCATGAAGCTGACCGAGGGCGAGATGAAGCGGTCCTTCGAGCGAATCGCGCCGGAGTACCCCGAGATCGAGGCCTGGCACGTGATCATCGACAACTGCGCCCACCAGCTCGTCAAGAAGCCCGAGCAGTTCGACGTGATCGTCACCACGAACATGAACGGCGACATCATCTCGGACCTGACCTCGGCCCTCGTCGGCGGTCTGGGGTTCGCGCCGTCGGCCAACCTCGGCAGCGACGTCGCCATCTTCGAAGCCGTGCACGGCTCCGCGCCGAAGTACGCGGGCCGCAACGTGATCAACCCGTCGGCCGTGGTGCTGTCGGCGGTGATGATGCTCAAGTACCTCGGCGAGTTCGAAGCAGCCGAGACCGTCGAGCACGCCGTGCTCTCCACGCTCCAGCAGGGCACCCTGACCGGTGACGTCGTGGGCTACGACCACGGCGTGTCGACCAGCGACTACACCAAGGCCATCATCGGCAATCTCGGCGCCCGGGTGGACGGCTACACCGTGCGCCGGGCCCGACCGATCCAGATCCCGCCCGCGCCCCGTGACCCCGTCACCGTGAGACCGGACACCCGCGAAATCGTCGGCACCGACATCTTCGTCGAATCGGGCCAGCACCCCGAGCAGCTCGGACCGGTGCTCGAGCGCCTCGCCTAGGGCACGCCACTCAAGCTGAAGATGATCTCCAATCGTGGCACCAAGGTGTATCCGGACGGCAACCGCAACATCGACATCGTCGACCAGCACCGCTGCCGGTTCATCCGGCGGGATGGAGATGCTGCGCTCGCCCTGGCGGACGTCCGTGACCTGTTGGGCCGCGTCGAGGCTGAGCTGACGTGGTGCCACGTCGAGCTGCTCCAGCACTTCGACGGCCAGCCCAGCTTCACCAAGGCCCAAGGCGAAGACTGACCGCTCGTGGCCGCCGACGAGCTCCGCGATGGGACCCACTGGTGCAACCGATGACCCCGCCTCAGCCCACGATCTCCTTAGAGCACGGTCCCGTGCCGGATGGACCGACCGGTTCGTCCCCGCCGGCGGCGCAAGTCGCGTTCGTCGGCGGGGGCGAACAGGCGCGCAGGTTTCAACAGGCAGCCATCGACCTCGGCATCGACCTCGTCGTCATCACTCCCTACGAGCGAGGAACCGATCACGGGGGGCTCGACCGGCCTCGGGTCTCGACCGCAGGCATCCTCGACGACCTCCTCGCCCTCACTGCGCCGAACGCGGTGGTCACGCTCGGTGACGACAGCCTTCGCCATGCCTACCTCGAAGCTGCGGCAGTTGCCGGGCGAACGGTGCGGCCGAACGCGGCCACGCGGCGCGTCACCACCGACCCGCTCGCGGCGCGGCGCCTTCTCAGCGAGTGCGGCTTCGACCTTGCGCCCTTCAAGGAGATCGACGCACGCGACGCACGCGCCGTGGTTCGCTTCGCACAGCGCCACGGCTGGCCCGTCCGTCTGAGCACGGCCCGTCGGGAGCAGACGAGCTCCAACGTCCACATCGTTCGGCCCTTCACCGTTCTCGACCACGTCTGGGCGAGCAGCACTGAACGGCGATGGCTGATCGAGGCATGCGAACCAACAGCTCCGGAACTGACGGTGACCGTGGTCCGGCGCCCCTCCGGCCAGCGGATCGTCTATCCGGTGATCGCGACCACGCCTGACGGCGGCGCATCGCTTCTCATGGACGCGGCGACTGAGACCCGCGCCAGATCCATCGCGACAGCGATCGTCGATGGCCTCGATGCCACCGGTGTCATCACCGTCGCGCTCGTGTGCTCCCGGGACGGGCGGCTCGTCGTCGACGACGTCACCCAGGGTCCGTTCCTCCGTACAGTCAGCACCTTCGACGCCGACACCTCGCTGTTCGCCGATCATCTCAGGGGGATCCTCGACATGCACCTCGATCCCGCCGATCGCATCCTCGGCCGAGCCTGAAGGCGGTGATGGCCGGCTACTCGGGCACCCCGCTCGTCAGCAAGCTCGGCGTGAGGGCCGGCGTCCACCTGGTCGCCGTCGGTGACGTGCCGGCGGGCTTTGCGCTGCTGCTGGAGCCGTTGCCCGATGGTGCCAGCGTGCGAGTGGTCGCGGGGCCTTCGACCGGTGTGCTCGGCGGCCAGTGCGAGATCGCCGTCCTGTTCGCCTCTCGTCGAATCGAGCTGGCGCAGTGGTGGCCGGCGCTCACCGACTCGGTCGGGCCGGGCGGCGCGGTGTGGGTGGCGTGGCCGAAGAAGGCGTCGAAGGTGGCTACGGACATCACCGAGGACGTCGTGCGGGCCGAGCTCCTTCCCACTGGGTGGGTCGACGTGAAGGTCTGCGCCATCGACGCGACGTGGTCGGGCCTCAAGCTCGTGCTGCGCAAGGAGCTGCGCCCCCGACCCTGAGCCATCGGGAGCTCGCTGATGCCACCCGGCGAAGAGCTGTGGCGGGCGCCAGGCTGACGGAAAGACTCATCCCAGCCCGTCGCCGGTGGCCGACTCCCAGCCCTCACCGTCAGCGCGGGCGGACCTGGTCGCCCAAGCGTCCTCGTAGGCTGCGCCGAGGCCCCAGACCCGCGGACGTCCGCGGTCGGGTCGGTCGGACGACCAGGCTGACCGGCGCTCGACGGGTTCCGTCACCAAGCCAGCCGCAAGGGCCGCCAGTTCGACGTAGTCGGTGTCGTACTCGAGGTTGATGGTCTCGAGGCCAGCAGCCAGACCGGCCATGAGGGTGCAGCCCAACAGGGCTCGCACGATCTCGACGGCGTGGCTTCGAGCGGCACCGGGTCGGGCCCGATCGGGCCCGGAGGCGTAGCCGTGCACACCAGTCGGGGCCACGAACCCGTCGGCTCCGGAGGCGTAGCCGAGCACACCAGTCGGGGCCACGAACCCGTCGGGTCCGGAGGCGTAGCCGAGCACACCAGTCGGGGCCAGGAACCCGTCGGCTCGGGAGGAGTAGCCGTGCACACCAGTCGGGGCCAGGAACCCGTCGGCTCGGGAGGAGTAGCCGAGCACACCAGTCGGGGCCAGGAACCCATCGGCTCCGGAGGAGTAGCCGAGCACACCAGTCGGGGCCAGGAACGCGTCGGCTCCGGAGGCGAACGTCCCGGTCAGCAGGCTCGTCACCGCGACGGGATCGTCGGCGCCGGCGGTGCGGGCCACGAACAGCGTCGGCTCGATCACCGATCCGGCCAGCGAGATCCATGGCGCACCGGGCGGCGACACAGAGCGACCGGCCCAACGATGGCGCTCCGCGTAGAGGGCGTCGTAGAGGTCCTCGATCTCGGCCGACATCGGCGCCTGCTCGATGTAGATGCCGCCGGGAGCCGCCCCGCCAGCGAGCGTGCCGGCGAGCGCTCCTCGCACACCGAGTCGCACGGTGGTGCTCTCGGTCAGCTTCCGACCGCCGAGGGCGGTCAGAAAGGGCTCGGCCCCGGGCTCGCTGCTGTCCACGTTCAGCAGCAGGGGCCGGTCGGCCAGATCGTGGAGGGCTCGAAGCAGCGCCGAGCCGATCCCCTGGCGACGCTGCGCCAGATCGACGGCGCCAAGGGCCGGCACGAAGTCGGGGTGACGGCGGCTCCACAGCACCGAAGCCGCTCCTACGAGGTCGGCCCCGACACAGGCGACCACGGTCCGTCGGCGTCGAGGTTCCTCGACGTCCGGGCCGTGCTGTGGGCCGAAGCGCCCCACGTCGTCGCCAGCTTCGATGGGGCGAACGACGACGCCCACGGTGGCCACCCAGCCACGGTACGTGAGCCAAGCCGCCGACCGAGCTGCCTACGGCACGACCCACTGGCGCTTGCCCTGCGCGCCACCCAGCAGGCGCCCGAACTGCAGGCCGGGGAAGTGCCCGGCCGCCACCGGCGTGTCGGTGCCTTCGAGCTCACGGGCCAGCGCATTGCGGGTGCGCAACGCCATCGCCGGGTCGACATCGCCCATGCCGGCCCACTCCTCGTCGACCAGCTCGATCGGGCAGTGCACGACATCGCCCAGCAACATCGCCCGCTCGACGCCGTCGGACACGACGAACACGGTCGATCCCGGCGTGTGCCCCGGAGTGATCATCGCATCGAGCCCGGGCAGCAGCGGCCCGCCGGACGACCAGAAGGCCATGCGGCTCTCGATCGGGGACAACTTGCGGGTGGCGGCCGGGTCGGGGCCGACGAAGTGAGCCCAGTCCCGCTCATCGCAGCGGTAGGTGGCCTGCTCGAACACCACGCGGCCCTGCTGGGTCGCCCATCCGACGTGGTCGAAGTGCAGGTGGGTGAACAGCACGTCGGTCACGTCCTCGGGCGCCACGCCGTACGAGGCCAGGTTGTCGAGGAACGCGCCCCCGACGAAGGCGCCCCCGCCCTGGCCCACCCCCGTATCGATCAGGACCACCCGGCTGTTGCCGCGCAGCAGGAACCCGCCGATCGCGAGCTCCAACATCCCGTCGGCGTCGAGGAACTGGCGGTGGGGCGCCCAGGCCTCGGCCGGCATGCCGATGAACGGCTCGCTGATGGGGAGGTGGGCCACCCCGTCGATGACCGGCAGGATCTCGAGCTCACCAACGCGCATGGCCGCGGACTCTAGGCGGGGAATCTCACGGTCAAACCGTGGACTTCACCACCAGGCGGGGAATCCGACGGTCAAACCGTGGACTTCACCACCAGGCGGGGAATCCGACGGTCAAAGTGTGGCCTTCACCACCAGGCGGGGAATCCGACGGTCAAACCGTGGACTTCACCACCAGGCGGGGAATCCGACGGTCAAACCGTGGACTGCACCTACCGGCCGGCCCGCTGACACCTCACCCACAGTGTTCAGGCGGATCAGGTGGGGTGAGGTCGCTCAGCCTTTGCGTCGCGACGTAGTCGTAGAGCAGCAACATCGCGACGCAAAGCGCCAAGGCGACCGCAACGGGCCGCCCGAGCGGCGAGCTAACGAGTGAGCAGCGGATCGGTGAACGAGGGGGCGGGCGGTTCGATCACTCTGGGTTGGGGCCGCTCGCGCTCCGGCGGCCCGGCGGCCAGCGCTGGACGAGCGGCTTCGGTGCCGACCGGCTCCAGGACATCCTGGACATCCTCGACATCCTCGACATCCTCGACATCCTCGACATCCTCGACATCCTCGACATCCTCGACATCGTCGACATCGTCGACATCCTCGACCTCCATCGGCTCGGGCGCGGGGACGGCGAACAGCTCCTGGCACTCGGGACACCAGTAGGTGACCCGGGCCTGCTCACCGTGGCGGTGGACCTCGATGGGCGTGGCGCAGCGCAGGCAGGGCTTGCCGGTGCGGCCATACACCGCCAGACCGCCACCGGGCACCGTGGCGCGGTCGGCGCGCTGGAGGTTGGCCTGAAGCAGGCGGGCGGCGGTCTCGACCAGCTCGTGGCGCAGGTCGAGCCCGATCGCGCCGAGCGGGGTGAACGGGTGCACGGCGCAAGCCCACAGCACCTCGCTCTTGTAGACGTTGCCCACCCCGCAGCAGAGGCGCTGGTCGAGCAGCACCTCGTCGAGCGTGGTGGCAGGGTCGGCCAGGCGGGCCATGCGGGCGACGCACTGGTCGAGGTCGACGCCCTCGACGCAGAGGTCCGGGCCGAGCGAGCCGAGCCCCGGGTGGCGACGATGATCGGCGGCCAGGTAGGTCTCGACCACCGGGGCCGAGAAGCACACCGCAACCCAGCCCGGCACCTCCATCACCACGCGGGCGTGCTTCGAGCTCTTCCGCCACTGTTCGCCTTCGCGGTAGAGGTGCCACGAGCCACTCATGCGCATGTGGGTGTGAAGGACCACACCGTCGTCGAAGCCGATCTCGAGGTGCTTGCCTCGGGCCTCGACTCGCTCGATCGTCGAGCCCACCGCCGGCCGCCGGCCCGCCAGTCGTGGCGCGTCGAAGGCCGTCACCGGCTTGCCGAGCACCGAGGCGCGCAGCGCTGCTGCCGTTCGGTGGATCGTGTCTCCTTCAGGCACAGCGGCCAGGTTAGGAGCAGCCGCGTCGCCCGATGGCTCAGCCCCTCCGCACCAGGCCCTTGTAGCCATCGACGAAGCCGACTCGGCGAAGGGGTTCGAGCCATCGACTGTCGGCGATCGGCAGCCCGTCGGCCTTGCGGATCTCGAGGCTGCGGAAGCGGCCGTCCTTCACCAGGCCCACCAGCAGCTCAGCCCAGGCCAGGTCGTCACTCGAGCGGGGGAAGGTGACGAGGTGGTGGCCCCGGCGATCGAGCCAGGCCACCGGCTCGCCGTGATGCAGCACGACAAGGGCCGCCGCCGAGCGGGCCGGGCGGCCGTCAGTGGCCGGCCACGACAGCGCAGCCCCGTACGGCTGGGCGGGGTCGGTGGCGGCCAACGCGATCGGCGGATCGTCCTTGATGGGCTCGCGGGCGGTGCGCAGCCGGTCGACCGAGCCAGGCAGCGCGAACTGGGCCGCGCCGAGGCCGGCCACGAAGTAGCCACGGCGGACCTGGCCGCGCTCTTCGAGCACCTTCAGCACGCCATACACCGCGGTGAAGCCGCCCTCGACCCCTTCGGCGAGAACCGCCTCACGGGTCACGACCCCGTGCCGTTCGAGCAGCTGCAAGGCCCGCGCATGGGCGGCCTCGGTCGCCGTCGGAGGCGGATCGAGCAGCGGAGCCACCAGCGACCACCGGCCCGCCCCCGCGGGAGGACCGATGCGGGTGAGCCGCCCGGGTCTCGGGCGCGAGCGGGGACGGGCGGCGGTTCGGGCCCGGGCGCCCGCGCCACCACCGCTGCTGCCACCACCGCTGACGATGGCCCGCAGCGGGGCCAGCGAGTCGTTGGTGACCTCGCCCGCCCACACGAGGTCCCACAGCGACGCCAGCACCTCGGCCTCGGTGGCGCCGGGGGCGGCGGCCAGCAGCCCGCTCCAGAACGAGGCCCCCCGGTCGCGCAGGTGCGCCCGCAGCGCCTCGTGCAGCGGCGCACTCGGCCGGTCGTCGTCACCGGCGGCCGGGGCCGAACCTACGGCCAGCAGGTGCACCTGATCGCGGAAGTACAGGCGCACCTTGCCGTCGCTCGATCCGAGCCCACCGGCCCCGACCCACACCAGGTCACCCGAGGTGCACAGCGCATCGAGGTCGGCCGGCCGGTAGCCGTTCACCCGTGCCGGCAGCACCTCGGTGTCGAGCGTCGACGCTGGGAGCGCGGCGCCCTGCAGCACGCCGATGGCCTCGACCAGCGCATCGAGACCACGCCGATCGGCTCCGACCCCTTGCCACTGCGGCAGGAAGCGGGCAAACGCGGCGGGCTCGACCGGCTCGACCTCGCGGCGCAGCGAGGCCAGTGACCGCCGCCGGAGCTGGCGCAGCACGTCGTCGGCGCACCACTCGCGCTCGACGCCCCCGGGGCGAAACTCGCCCCGCACCACGTGGCCGTCGCCCTCGAGCGCGACGAGCGCCCCGGCCACGCGCTCGACGGTGGTGCCGAACCGGCGGGCCACGTCGACGGCGTGGAACGGCCCATGGGTGCGGGCGTAGCGCAGCACGAGCTGCTCGAGTGGGCGTTCGACCGGCTCGGTGAAGGCCCGGGGCAACCCCAGTGGCAGTGCCGTGCCCAGCGCGTCGCGATAGCGAGCGGCGTCCTCGGCGGCCGCCACACGATCGTCGCCGGCCACCCGCACGGCCACGGCCCGGCGCTCGGCCACCAGCTGATCGGCCCACACCGAAGCCGATCCCGGCGGGGCACCATCGGCCACCCGCACATCGAGGTCGGCCAACGACAGGTCGCCGAGGCGACGCAGCAGGTCGTGGAGCTCGTCGGCGGAGCGGGCCCCGCGCCCGTCGACGAGGCACTGCAGCTCGAGCTCGAGGTCGGCCAGCACATCGGCGTCGAGCAGCTCGCGCAGCTCCTCGGCCCCCAGCAGGTCGCGCAGCAGGTCACGGTCGAGGGCCAACGCAGCCGCCCGCCGCTCGGCCAGCGGCGCGTCGCCTTCGTACATGTAGGCCGCGATCCAGCCGAACAGCAGGCTCTGCGCGAACGGCGACGGGCGCGGCGTGTCGACGGCGACCATGCGGATGCGCCGGCTGCGCAGGTCCTCCAACACGCTGCGCAGCGCCGGGACGTCGAACACGTCTTGCAGGCACTCACGCGATGCTTCGAGCAGGATCGGGAAGCTCGGGTACTTGGCCGCCACGTTGAGCAGGTCGGCCGCCCGCTGCCGCTGCTGCCACAGCGGTGTGCGCCGGTCGGGTCGCCGACGGGGCAGCAGCAGGGCCCGGGCCGCGCACTCGCGAAAGCGCGACGAGAACAGCGCGGTGGACGGCAGAGCCGACAGCACCAGCTCCTCGATGTCCTCGGGCTCGATCATCAGCTCCTGCGTGGGGAGGTCGTCGACGGCCTCGGGCAAGCGGATCACGATGCCGTCGTCGCTCCACATGACCTCGATCGGCAGGTCGTGACGTTCGAGGAGCCGCACCTGCAGCGCCATCGCCCACGGCGCATGGACCGGCGAGCCGAACGGGGTCAGCACGCACACTCGCCAGTCGCCGATCTCGTCTCTGAAGCGCTCGACCACGACCGTGCGATCGTCGGGCACCGCCCCGGCGGCGTCGGCCTGGTCGGCCAGGTAGCGCACGACGTTGCCGGCGGCGAAGGCATCGAGCCCGTGCCCCTCCATGAGCCGGGCGAGGGCCGCGGGCTCGTCGAGGGCCCGGATCTCGCGCACGAACGCGCCGAGGGCGCGGCCCAGCTCGAGCGGCCGTCCGGGCCGGTCGCCGTGCCAGAACGGCATCTTGCCGGGCTGGCCGGGAGCGGGCGTGACCACGACTCGCTCGAACGTGATGTCCTCGATCCGCCAGGTGCTGGCCCCCAGCAGGAACGTCTCGCCCGCACGGCTCTCGTAGACCATCTCCTCGTCGAGCTCGCCCACCCGAGTGCCGTCGGGCAGGAACACGCCGAAGAGGCCGCGGTCGGGGATGGTGCCGCCGCTGGTGACCGCCAGCCGCTTCGATCCCTCCCGGGCCCGCACCCGCCCGCCGACCCGGTCCCACACGATGCGAGCCCGCAGCTCGCCGAACTCCTCGCTCGGGTAACGCCCGGCCAGCAGGTCGAGCACGGCGCCGAGCACCTCGTCGGACAGTTCGGCGAAGCACGCGCACCGCCGCACCACCGCCGTCAGCTCGGCCACGTCCCACTCGTCGACCGCGGTCATGGCCACGATCTGCTGGGCGAGCACGTCGAGCGGGTTGCGCAGGTAGCGAGTCGACTCGATGAGGCCGTCGCGCATGCGCTGCACGACCACGGCTGCTTCGAGCAGGTCGCCCCGGTGCTTCGGGTAGATGCTGCCCTTGCTCGCCTCGCCCACCGAGTGGCCCGCCCGCCCGATGCGCTGCAACCCCCGGCTCACCGCACCGGGCGACTCGACCTGGATCACGAGGTCGACGGCACCCATGTCGATGCCGAGCTCGAGGCTGCTGGTGGCGACCAGCCCCCGCAGCTCGCCCCGCTTCAGCTGGTCCTCGATCAGCACGCGCTGCTCACGGGCCAACGAGCCGTGGTGGGCCCGCACCAGATCGGGGCCGCCGGGCTCGACCAGCCCCTCGCTCTCGGCCAGCTCGTTGAGCTTGGCCGCGATGCGCTCGGCCAGCCGTCGGGCGTTGCAGAAGATGATCGTGCTGCGATGGGCCAGCACCTGTTCGAGGATGCGGGGGTAGACGCTCGGCCAGATCGAGGTGCGGGCCTGCCCGCCGGCCGATGCCGGGCCGCTGACCGGCCCCTCGACGGCCTGGCCGACGGTGCCCATGTCCTCGATCGGCACGATGACCTCGACCTCGAGCGGCTTGCGCACCCCGGCATCGACGATGGCCACCGGCCTCGCTTCGCCGGGGGCGGCGAAGCCCCCGAGGAACCGGGCCACCTCTTCGAGGGGGCGCTGCGTGGCCGATAGACCGATCCGCTGGGGCGGCCGGTCACACAGCTCGTCGAGCCGTTCGAGCGACAGCGCCAGGTGGGCACCCCGCTTGGTCGGCGCCAGCGCGTGGATCTCGTCGATGATGACCGCCTCGACCCCCCGCAGCGTCTCGCGGGCCGCCGACGTGAGCATCAGGTAGAGGCTCTCGGGCGTGGTGATGAGCAGGTCGGGCGGATGGCGCACGAGGTGGCCGCGGTCTCGGCTCGACGTGTCGCCAGTGCGCAGCCCGACCACCGGCTCGACGAACGGCTCGCCGAGGCGCTCGGCCGCCAGCTTGATGCCCATGATCGGCGAGCGCAGGTTCTTCTCGACGTCGAAGGCCAGTGCCCGCAGTGGCGACAGGTACAGAAGGCGGGTGCGATG
Source organism: Acidimicrobiales bacterium (assembly GCA_038244535.1). GTDB lineage: Bacteria > Actinomycetota > Acidimicrobiia > Acidimicrobiales > Ilumatobacteraceae > JBBRTJ01. The sequence goes on from JBBRTJ010000035.1 coordinate 24,743, forward strand.
GTGCTTGTCGTCGGGCGTCGGCGAGGTGACGAGCCGGTCGATCCCCCACAGGAAGGCGGCCAGCGTCTTGCCCGAACCGGTGGGGGCCAGGATCAAGGTGTGCTCGCCGGCCGAGATCGCCGGCCAGCCCATGGCCTGCGCCGCGGTGGGCTCAGGGAAGCTGGCCGCGAACCAGGCCCGCACGGCGGGCGAGAAGCGGTCGAGCACCATGGGTGCACGCTACCGACGGGGCGCGCGAGGGTTTCCGCCGGGCCGTGGACCGGCCGCCAGGAGAGCCTCAGCCCACCACCAGCGGCTGCACCATCGCCCGTGCGAAGTGGTCGTCGAGGTTGCACACCAGCACGTAGCGGCCCTTGGGCAGCGTGACGGTCAGCTGGCCGGTGCCCCCGGGCGCGATCGTGGCGCTCTCGCTAAGGGTCGTCTGCCCGGCGCCGGCAGTGTCGAACTGGCCCTTGGCGTTCTTGGGAAGTTGGTTGATCGCCAGGTCGGTGCGTGACACGAGCATCGAATGGCTGGCCTTGCCCCGGTTCGTCATCTGGAACGTGACGATCCCCGGCTTGACCTGACCGGAGGTCAGGATGTCGTAGTCGACGAGCCGGGTGGGCACCGAGATCGGTGTCGTCGGCGTGGCCGAACCGCCCGATCCACCACACGCGGCCGCCCCTGTCACCGCAGCGGCAAGCACGCCCACCAGGGCGAAGCGTCGCAACCGGCTCACGGCTGACCCACCCGCGCGCCCCGCCGGTACGCTGCCCCGATGGTCGTCGGCGAGTACCACCCCGCGTTCGAGGAGTACTGCGAGACGATCTTTGAGCTGCGCGAGGACGACATCGACGTCATCCAGGCCCGCATCGCCGAGCGCATGGGCGTCTCGCGGCCGGCCGTGTCCGAGATGATCAAGCGGATGGAGGGCGAAGGGCTGGTCACCGCGACCCGCACCGCCATCAAGCTCACCACCACAGGGCGGTCGTTGGCCGAGAGCATCGTGCGGCGCCACCGGCTGGCCGAGCGCTTCCTGACCGACATCCTCGGCCTGTCGTGGGCCGACGCCCACCGCGAAGCGGGCAAGTGGGAGCACGTCCTGAGCGACGCCGTCGAGGCCGCCATGGACCGGGTGCTCGGTTCGCCTACGACCTGCCCGCACGGCAACCCCATCCCCGGCTCCGAGTACGTGGCGCCGGACGCGCATCGCCTGTCCGACCTCGGCGTCGGGAAGCACTTCACGGTCAGCCGCATCCCCGAAGAGCTCGAGTTCGCCCCCGGCCTGCTCGAGTTCCTCGAAGACTCGGCGATCCTGCCGGGGCGCTCGGGCACGGTGACCGCCGCCTCGCCCGACGGCACCATCACGGTCGAGATCGACGGGCGCCACATCGGCGTCGGCTCGTTCGCCAGCACGCGGATCCTCGTCACCGCCTGACCCTGACCCACGTAGCAGCCTGCTCAGTCGTGGAGCTGCTGGCTCAGGTAGTTCTCGATGCCGACGCGAGCGATCGCCTCCTGCTGGGTCTCCAGCCAGTCGACGTGCTCCTCCTCGCTCACCAAGATGCGCTCGAGCAGGTCGCGGCTGCCGTAGTCGCCCAGTTCGAGGCACAGCGCCACGCCTCGGCGCAGCCGCTCGAGGGCCACGACTTCGAGGGCCAGGTCGAGCGCGAACTGCTCGACCACGTCCTCGCCGATCGTGATCCCGCTCATGCGCTGCAGGTTGGGGAGGCCGTCGAGGTACAAGATCCGCTCGATGAGCGCCTCGGCGTGCTTCATCTCGTCGATCGACTCGCCCCGCACGTAGTCGGCCAGTCGATCGAAGCCCCAGTGGCCACACAGCTTGGCGTGGAGGAAGTACTGGTTGATCGCCGTCAACTCGCCCGTGAGGACCTCGTTGAGCAGCTCAATGATGCTGGGGTCGCCTTGCATGGGGTGAACCTACTGCCGAGCCGAGGCTCCCGTGAGCAAGCCGTCGAGCGCCGTCTCGATCACCCGGCACACGCTGTCGGTGCAACCGCCGCAGCTCGTAGTGGCCAGGTTCACCTCGGACACGTCAGCCAGCGAGCGGGCCCCCTCGTGCACGGCGGCGCGGATCGCCCGGTCAGTCACCTCGTGGCAGTGACACAGAAGCGCCATGGACACGATGTTAGGCAGGCCGAACTTCGGACGGCAACCCCACCGGACCAGGTTCGTCGGGCGCACCATCACCCGTAGGCTCCGCGGCATGGATGAGCGGTCGGCGGTCGAGCAGGTCATCACCGGGCGCCGCACCAACCTGCGCGTGGACCCCCAGCGATTGGTACCCGTCGAGGTGGTCGATGAGCTGTGCGCGCTCGCGGTGTGGGCCCCCAACCACAAGGGCACCGAGCCGTGGCGCTTCGCCCTGTTCACCGGTGCCGGTCGGGCTCGCCTCGGAGCGGCCCTGGCCGACGGGATGGTGGCCGCCGGCATGACCGACGAGGCCAAGCTGGCCAAGGCCCGAACCAAGTACCTGCGGGCGCCGGCGGTGCTGGTCGTGGCGTGCGTCGGCAACGTCGACGACCCCCACCGCCATGCCGAAGACCGCGACGCCGTCGCCGCCGCGGTGCAGACCCTCTTGCTCGGTGCGACCGCCATGGGCCTGGCGTCGTTCTGGTCGAGCGCGCACCCCGCCGCGTTGGGCGAGGTCAAGGTCCTGGCCGGCTGGGCGCCGGCCGACGACGTGGTGGCGCTCGTCTACCTGGGCTGGCCGATCGGCGACGTCCATGTCCCAGCTCGTTCGGCCCCGCAGCTCACCGTCATCGACACCTGACCCCATTCGGTGTGGGTCGCAGGTGACCTGCAGGACGCGCCAACGACCATCATCGCTGGATGGTCCGCCCGAGCTTTGTGTCGCGACGTTGCTGCTCTACGACAACGTCGCGACGCAAAGCGACTGCGGCAGCGGCCCTACGAGCACGTAGCCATGTCCTGGTCACAGACGACCGCTCGAAGCGTTGGAGAGCACGTCGCCAGCACACCCTGGGCTGGCAAGCACGACGTCGACCCGGCCGGCACGTTCAGTCGTTCAGCGCCGATGGCAGCGGCTCGGCGTGCACGACGGTCAGGCGCTTGGTGGCCCGGGTGAGCGCGACGTAGAGCGCTCGCAGGCCCTGGGGCTCCTCGGCCACGATGCGGCCCGGCTCGACCACGACCACGCCGTCGAGCTCGAGGCCCTTGACCAGCGACACCGGCACCAACGTGACGGGGTGATCGAGCCCGACCCGGCTCGCTTCAGCGATGTCGAGCCCACGGCCGACCAGCTCGGCGGCGAGCAGACCGGCCAGCGAGTTGGGCACGACCACGGCGACGTTTCCGCCCACGGAGGCATCGACTTCCTCGACCGCAGCAACGACCGCGGCCGCCAAGCCCGCCGCACCGCCGGAGACGGCCACCACCCGGGGCGACTCGCCTTGGCGCACCGAGGTGGGCGGCTCCATGCCCGGCATCGCCTCGCGCAGCACTCGGGCGGCCAGCTCCATCGACTGGGCCGGGATGCGATAGCCGACGGTGAGCTCGGTCACCCGGGCCGGCTTGCGGTCGGGCAGGTGGGCGAGCACGTCGTCCCAGTGGCGGGGGGCGTGGGGGCCGGTGGCCTGAGCGATGTCGCCGACCACGGTCATCGACCCGTTGAGCGAACGACGGGCCGTCATCCTCAGCTGCATGGGCGTGAGGTCCTGCACCTCGTCGACCACGATGTGGCCGTAGGTGCGGATCTCCTCTTCCTCGTTGAGCTTGCCGCCCTTGACCGGCTTGGGGCCGAGCTCGTAGCGGGCCTCGTCGAGCAGCGCGATGTCGCCGTCGCTGAAGCGCACCTCGCCCAGCTCGGCCGTGCGGGGCCGGTGCAGGGCGGTCAGCTCGTCCTCGGACAGCCAGCGCGACCCGGCCAGGCGCAGGAGGGCCATCGACCCGTAGAGGTCGTGGAGGAGCTGCGCCGGCGTGAGGACCGGCCACATCCGCTCGAGGGCGACGCGCACCTGGTCGTCGTGGCGCAGACGCTCGCGCACCACGTCGGCCGAGATCTCGTCACGGCTGGAGGCCGCCAGGGCCGCCCACAGCTCGGCTTCGACGAAGCGGCGCCCGGCGTTGTGGCGGCGATAGCGGCGGCGGGCGGCGTGCACGATGCGCTCGCTCTCGGCGACGCGCAGGCGCAGGCTCTGGAGCCCGAACGGCACGACGAGATCGGTCTTGAGGGCTCGCTGGCGGTCCCGGATCGCCTTGTCGATGACCCGGGCGGTGCGCACGTCGCCCTTGACCCGGGCCCCGAGGGGCGAGTCGACGGCCCCGAAGCGCACGTCAGGCACGAGGTCGGCCAGCACGACCTGCTCGACCCCGGCCTCGCCCAGGCTCGGCAGCACCTGGTCGATGTAGCGCAGGAACACGCGGTTGGGCCCGATGACCAGCACGCCCTGGTCTTCGAGCGGGAAGCGGAACGTGTAGAGCAGGTAGGCAGCGCGGTGGAGGGCGACCACGGTCTTGCCCGTGCCCGGCCCGCCCTGGACCACCAGGACCCCGGCCTGGGGGCTGCGGATGATCTGGTCCTGCTCGGCCTGGATGGTGGCCACGATGTCGCCAAGGGTGCCGGTGCGGTTGGCCTCGAGGGCGGCGAGCAGCGTCGAGTACCCGCGGATGCCCTCGGGGGCCTCGCCACTGACCCCGATGTGGCCCTCGCCGAACAGCTCGTCCTCGATGCCCAGCAGCTCGCGGCCCTTGACCATGAAGTGCCGCCGGCGCACCAGGCCCATGGGCTCGCGCCCAGTGGCTCGGTAGAACGGCTCGGCCACCGGCGCCCGCCAGTCGACCACCACCGGATCGCGCTGGTCGTCAGACACGGCCAGCCGCCCGATGTGGAAGGTCTCGACCGGCACCGACTCGGTGTCGTGGCCGTTGCCGTTGCCGAGCTCGGCCGCAGGGACCGCACTGCCTTCCAGCTGCGGATGGCGGTCGATGCGGCCGAACACGAGCGCGGCGTCGCGCAGATCGAGCTGCGTCAGGCGCGTTCGGAGGTTCTCCTCGAGCACCTCGGTCTCGTAGCGGGCCTGGTGGGTCCCGCCCCGGCCCGTCTCGGTGAGGGTGCGGAGGCGCCAAGCCGCCTCGCGGCTGCGCTCCAAGCAGGCGTACGCGTGGTCGAGGTAGGCCTGCTCAGCGACGAGATCTGGGTGGTGCGTCGTCATCCAGGGGGTGCGCTCCGTCTGGGGAAGGCCGATCACCTTACCGGCCGCACCTGGCCCAAACGCGAACGCCCCTGGGCCGAATATCGCTCGCCGGCGGGTCAGGGTGACTCGTACGGTCCGCTCGTGGTGCACGGTCCCCCGCATCCTGAGCTGCTGGCGCATGGTTGGAGCGAGCGCGTCGCCGCACTGGCGGCCGACGCCGTCGCCCACCACAAGCTCGACGGCAGTTGCGAGGTCGCCCGCGTGACCCGCATCGACCGAGACCGGGCCCACGTCGTGACGGCAGGCGGCCACCGCACCGCATCGGCCCCGGCCCTGCCCGCCGTCGGTGACTGGGTGCTCGTCGAACCGCTCGGCGAACACGACCCGCCATTGGCCGTGCGGGCCGTCCTCCCCCGCTGGTCGTCGCTCGTGCGCAAGGCCGCCGGCCGAGGCGCCCTCGAGCAGGTGCTGGCCGCCGATGTCGACGTGGTCGCCATCGTCATGGGCCTCGACCGGCCGAACCCGTCGCGCCTCGACCGCGAGCTGGTGCTGGCCTGGGAGAGCGGCGCCACGCCCGTCGTGGTGCTGTGCAAGGCCGATGCCTTCCCCGAGGGGCGCATCGACGAGGTCGTCGACGACGTCGCCCACCACGCGCTCGGGGTCGACGTGATCGTGTCGTCGGCAGTCGATGGGCGCGGCATCGCCGACCTCGCAGTGCGGCTCCGGCCCGACCGAACCCTGGTGCTGTTCGGGGCGTCGGGCGCCGGCAAGTCGAGCCTGGCCAACGCCCTGCTGCACGAGGACCATCAGGACACGGGCCGGGTGCGCATGGTCGACGGCCGCGGCCGGCACACGACGGTGACCCGCGATCTCGTTCCGGTGCCCGGCGGCGGGGTGCTGCTCGACACGCCAGGACTGCGCGAGGTGGGTTTGTGGGATGCGACCGAAGGGCTGGCCCAGACGTTCGCCGACGTCGAAGCGCTGGCCGCCCGATGCCGCTTCGCCGACTGCGGGCACCAAAGCGAGCCTGGCTGCTCGGTCAAGGCTGCCATTCGCGACGGCAGCCTCGCCCCCGAACGACTCACGGCCTGGCTGAAGCTGCAGCGCGAGCTCGACGCCATCCGCCGCCGGGCCGACGCTCGGGCCCAAGCCGACTACCACCGCGCCCTCCAGCGACAAGCCCGCTCCCGTCGCGCCGACCAGCGCGGCCCCCGCCCCTAGACATCACCTGGCGAAGGGCGTGCCGCCCGGCCCGGCAACCGCGCCGCAACCGGCGGCCATGAGAACATGCGCGGGTGCCATCAATCGGTCTCGTCCTCGGCGCCGGCGGTCTCGCCGGTCACGCCTTCCACGCGGGCGTCCTGCGGGCGGTGGTCGAGCAGGGATGGGACCCACGCGACGCCGAGGTGATCGTCGGGACCTCAGCCGGATCCGGCGTGGCAGCCCTCCTACGGGCGGGGCTGAGCGCACCCGACCTCATGGCTCGACTCACCAAGTCACCGGTGTCGGCCGAGGGGGCGGCGCTGCTGAGCGGCATGCAGCCGGCCTCCGGCCTTCCCGCCGTCGACCCAGACCTCGGCACCACGATCCCCCGGCCGGCCAACCTGGGCCTGCTGCTGCGGGGCATGGTCCAGCCGTGGCGCTTCCGCGCTGGCCACGTCGCCGCCGGCCTCATGCCGGAAGGCCGGCGCCCGACCACCGAGATCGGTGACCGGATGCGCCACCTCCACGGCGAGGACTGGCCGGACCAGCCGCTGTGGCTTTGCACCGTGCGGCTCGGCGACGGCAACCGGGTCGTCATCGGTCGTGACGAAGCGCCCGAACCCGACGTCGTCACGGCCGTCGAGGCCAGCTCGGCCATCCCTGGCTTCTTCGCCCCTGTCGTGATCGACGGCGAGCGCTACGTCGACGGCGCTGTCCACTCGGCCACCAACGCCGACCTGCTGGCCGATCTCGGCCTCGACGTCGTCGTGGTGGTGTCACCGATGTCGGCCTGGAAGCCTGGCCGCGAGGTCAACACCCTCGCCCGCCAGTTCCACCACCGCGTGCTCGGGCGTGAGCTGACCACCATCCGCCGATCCGGCACGCGCGTCGTGGTGTTCGAACCAACCCCGGACGACGTCTCCGTCATCGGGCTCAACAGCATGGACCCGTCGAGGATGGCGAGCGTCGCTCAGCAGGCCTACGCCTCGGCCACGGCCCGTCTCGCCGCGTCCGGCCCGATGGTGACGGTCTGATCGACGTCAGGGATCGAGGAGGTCTGGGGCTGGATCCGGCCAGCTCTGGCCGCTGACAGCCCCAGTTCGCCCGACGGCCCCATCAGTGCGCCACGACGTCAGGGTTCGAGGAGGACTGGGGCTGGATCCGGCCAGCTCTGGCCGCTGACAGCCCCAGTTCGCCCGACGGCCCCATCAGTGCGCCACGACGTCAGCGATCGAGGAGGTCTGGGGCTGGATCCGGCCAGCTCTGGCCGCTGACAGCCCCAGTTCGCTCGACGGCCCCATCAGTGCGCCACGACGTCAGGGTTCGAGGAGGTCGGTGACGTCGGGATGCAGGTCGGCCAGGCCTCGGTCGAGGGTGACGACGGAACCGCCGCGGCTGCGAGCGAGGTGGGCGATGTAGGCGTCGGTGACCTGGCGATGGCCGACGACGCCGCGGAGCGCGGCCTTCGTGAACGGCTGGTCGTCGGACCAGATGTCGTGGCGCC
>JBBRTJ010000036.1:0-31599 GCA_038244535.1 Acidimicrobiales bacterium
ATCCTCACCTACGTCGGCGAGTACGACGAGCGGGCCGTGGGCGAGTCGATCCGGCGCGAGCTGCTGCGAGAGGGCCAGGTCTTCTTCGTGCACAACAGGGTGCAGGACATCGAGAAGGTCGCCGACGAGCTGCGGATGCTCGTGCCCGAGGCCCGCGTCGCCATCGCCCATGGGCAGATGGACGAGGGCAGCCTCGAGCAGGTGGTGTTCGAGTTCTGGCAGGGCGAGTTCGACGTGCTCGTGTGCACCACGATCATCGAGAGCGGCATCGACATGCCGACCGTGAACACGCTGGTGGTCGACCGAGCCGACCTGCTCGGGCTCGGCCAGCTCCACCAGCTGCGGGGCCGCGTCGGCCGGGCCGGGCAGCGGGCCTACGCCTACCTGTTCCACCCCCGCGACCGCGTCCTGACCGAGGAGGCCTACGAGCGCCTGCGGACCATCGGCGAGGCCACCGAGCTGGGCAGTGGCTTCAAGATCGCCATGCGTGACCTCGAGATCCGCGGAGCGGGCAACCTCCTGAGCGCCGACCAGAGCGGCCACATCGCCGCCGTGGGCTACGACCTCTACTGCCAGATGGTGACCGAAGCGGTGGCCGAGATGAAGGGCGAGCCCGTCAAGGAGCCGGCCGAGGTGAAGCTCGACGTGCCTGTCGACGCCTACCTCCCGCCCGACTACGTGGCCAAGGAGGAGCTGCGCCTCGAGGCGTACCGCCGGCTCGCCGCGGTCACCGACCACGCCGAGGTCAACGACATCCGCGCCGAGTGGGAGGACCGTTACGGGCCGGTGCCTGCCCCCGCCGAAGCCCTGCTCGGTGTGGGCCACCTGCGCGCCGAGTGCCACCGCACCGGGGTCCGCGACATCGCCATCACGGGCACCCAGGCCCGGATCGCACCGCTCAAGCTGCGCGCCAGCCAGGAGATGCGACTGAAGCGCCTGTCGCGGGGGTCGCTCTACAAGGAAGACAGCGGACAGATCGTCTGGCCCCTCCAAAAGGGCGTCGATGCCGCCACGCAACTGGTCCGCTTGCTGAAGGAACTCGTTCCAGACGAGCCGGTAGCTTCCCTGTCGTGAATCGTCTTCTTCTTGCTGCTGCTGGCGCGCTCCTGATCGGCATCGGCGCCGCCTCATGCTCGTCCACCAACCCGCCGGCCGCCACGGTGAATGGCACCGACATCAAGCGGGCCGACTTCCAGTCCGAGGTCAGCGCCCTGGCCGGCAACGCCAAGCTCATGGGTGGCAGCAAGCTCAACACGCTCGACATGAACCGCACCGACTCGTGGCTCAAGCTCAACATCCGCTGGGCCATCGTCGAGCAGGAGCTGAAGAAGCGGGGCATCACGCCGACGGCCGACATGCTCAAGCAGTCCGCCGACCAGGCGCCGTCGGCCTTCACGCAGAACGCCGACCCCGAGCTCTGGGCCGCCTTCCCTCAGGACTTCCGCGACAGGATCGTGACTCGCCTCGCCAACGACATGGCCCTGCGTGACGTGCTGTCCCCCGTGCCGAGTGACGCCGTGCTCCAGACCGCCTACGACAAGAACCCCAAGCAGTGGGGCGAGCAGTGCCTCAGCCACATCTTGGTGGCCGACGACATCACGGCCGAAGGCGTGCAGGCCCGCCTGGCGAAGGGGGAGAACTTCGCGGCGCTGGCCAAGGAGCTGTCGACCGACACCGGTTCGGCGCCCAACGGCGGCTCGCTCAAGAACACCGACGGCACGTGCCTGCGAGGCGGCCAGTACGTCGCCGAGTTCGCGGCGGCGGCCTCACAGGCCACCCCGGGCAAGCCCACCGAGCCGGTCAAGACGCAGTTCGGCTACCACATCCTGCTCGTCGACAGCATCAAAGTGCTGCCGTTCGACCAGGTGAAGGCCGACATCACCAAGCAGCTGCAGGGCGACGCGACGAAGGCCTTTCAGGACTTCTTGAACACCGCCTATCGCGCCGGAACGATCAAGATCGACAAGCGCTACGGCTCGTGGGACCCGGCCACGAGCGCCGTCGTTCCCCCTGCCGGCGCCGCGAGCGGCCCCACCACCACAGGCCCCGCTGGTGGTGACACCGCTACCACGGTTCCGGGTGGCAGCGCGACCACGAACGGCTGACGCTCGTGGCCCGGGTGGTCGTGGTCGGCCTTGGTCCCGCGGGACCCGAGCTGGTCACCGCGGCCACCCTCGCCGCCATCGAGGACATCCCTCACCGGTTCCTCCGCACGGCCCGCCACCCGTCGGCCGGGTTGGTTGCCGATGCAACCACCTTCGACGGGGTGTACGAGGGGGCCACCATCCTCGACGCGGTCTACCCCGAGATCGTCGAGCGACTCGTCGCCGCCGCCGCCGAGCACGGCGAGGTGCTCTATGCCGTGCCCGGCTCGCCACTGGTGGCCGAGCGCACCGTCGACCTCCTGCGCGGCGACGACCGCGTTAAGGTAGAGGTGCACCCTGCGCTGTCGTACCTCGACCTGGCGTGGGCAGCCCTCGGCGTCGACCCGTTGGCGGCCGGTGTGCGCCTGGTCGACGGTCACCGGTTCACCGTCGAGGCCGCCGGGCAACGAGGCCCGCTCCTCGTGGCGCAATGCGACTCGATCACGGTGCTGAGCGAGGTGAAGCTGTCCGTCGAGGGCGAGTCGCCAGCCTCGGTGACGGTGCTGCAGCGCCTGGGTCTGCCCGACGCCTCGGTGCACACGGTGGCCTGGGACGACCTCGATCGTGTCGTCATCCCCGACCACCTGACCACGCTGTGGATCCCCGAGCTGGCCGAGCCCATCGCCAGCGAGATGATCCGCCTCCACGAGCTGGTCCGCACGCTGCGGGCCCGCTGCCCGTGGGACCAGGAGCAGACCCACGCCAGCCTCACCCGGCACCTGTTGGAGGAGTCCTACGAGGTGCTCGAGGCCATCGACGCCCTCGACGTCGAGTCGGGAGAGGGTTACGAGCACCTCGAAGAGGAGCTCGGCGATCTGCTGTACCAGATCGAGTTCCACGCGCTGCTGGCCGCCGAGCAGGGCCGGTTCACCATGGCCGACGTGGCCCGCAACGTCCACGACAAGCTGGTGGCCCGCCACCCGCACGTGTTCGGCGGCGAGGTGGCGCACTCGGCGAGTGAGGTCGTGGCCGGCTGGGAGCAGCGCAAGCAGGTCGAAAAGGGTCGCGACTCGATCCTCGACGGCATCCCCACCGCGCTCCCCGGACTGCTGCTGGCGTGGAAGGTGCAGGGGCGGGCTGCCTCGGTCGGGTTCGACTGGCCGTCGATCGACGGGCCCATCGCCAAGGTGGCCGAGGAGCTGGCCGAGCTGGTCGAGGCGATCGGTCCCGATCCGCGCTCAGCCGACCCCGAGGCCGTGCTCGACGAACTGGGCGACCTGCTGTTCAGCGTCGTCAACGTGGCCCGCCAGCTCGACGTCGACCCCGAGTCCGCGCTGCGCCGGGCCAGCGCGTCGTTCACCGGCCGCTTCCGCAAGGTCGAGCGCCTGGCCGCCGAGCGCGGCCTCGACGTACGCAGCCTCGACCTGGCCGGCCTCGACGCCCTCTGGGACGAAGCCAAGGCCACCGAGCGCCCGGCGTGAGCGATGTTCCCGGTCAGTGACCGGTGGTCACCACGGCAGGCTCGTCCCCGTCAGCTGCACGAACTCGGCTGACTCCGAGAAGCCGAGCATCACCCCGCCCCGGCCGACGACGTGGCGGCTCAGCAGCGAGAGCCAGAAAGCGGCGCCATCGGCGTCAGGCGGACGACCCAGGACGTTGCGATACAGGAGCGAGACGAACGACGCGTCCGACAGCGATCCGTACAGCGCCGCGAACTCCACCGACTGCGCGAACGCCTCGGAGATGATCCACAGCGGCGTACCAGCGGCGAGATGATCCAGCCAGAACTGGCGTCCTGCAGGGTCTGGAGGTCGCGTGAAGTAGGCGCGGTACAGCCGCTCGACCATCCCGTCGGCGCCTGACTGGCTGACCGTGCCCGAGAGGGCGGCCATCTCCGCCGACTCCGAGAACCCGAGCACCGCCCAGGGTCTGGTTAGGCGACCGGTTGCCAGCAGATCGACCCAGGCGGCCAAGCCGGCAGGGTCAGGGGCCCTCCCCAGTGCATTCACGTACAGCGCGGTGATGAACTCGGTGTCAGTGAGGCTCGGCCCGTAGCGAGCCAGGTACTCGGGCGAGCTCACGAAGGCTGCGGCCAGCGTGATCAAGCTCGCGCCCTGGTAGCGGAGGGTCTCCCATCCGGCGAGCCCGAAGTAGTCGGGGCGGCGACCGAGGGCAACCCGGTAGAGACGCTCGATCTGGCCGCGCACGGCGTCGTGCGGGACGGGCGGGGCGGGCAGGGGCGGTCGCGCCACCGTGGCGTCGTTGAAGGCCCGGGCCGCGATCGGTGCGGCGTACACGGCGGGCATGTCCACCAGGAGGATGCGACCCGCGCCGACGGCCAGGCTCGGCGGCGCAGAGGTCACCCTGGTGAGCGTCGTTCGCTGGAACGTGGGCACGAGGGCACCGGAGGGGCCGAGTCGGACCAGATCCTGACACCAGCCGCCCGAGCCGCCAAAGAGGGCGACCACCACGCTGAGGTCCGGCTCGGTCTTGACCGAGGCCGTGCCCGAGGGGCCGCAGGTCGTAGCGATCGACTGGGATCCGAGCGTGCCGAACGAGGGATCGACTGCGCCGGTGGGCAGGTAGCGATGGACGACGAAGAGGTTGTCGACGACCACGAGCCGTGAGCTCGCGTCGATGGCGAAGTCCTGCACCAGCGCGCCGACGTTCACGTTGAAGTCGAAGGTGCCCGGAACCGGTCCGATCCGCGTCACCGACATCTGCGTGTCTTGAAGGTAGAAGCGGTCCGCAGCGTCGACGGCGACGCCCTGACCGCTCGTGGTCAAGAAGTTGGCAAGTGGCGGAACGACCGTGCCCGTGTCGTCGAGCTGGACGAAGGCCGTGGCATCAGGCTGCCCCGCGACGGCGCCCGTCGGCATCGCGGCGAGGGAGGCGACGACGTACCCACCACCAGCCGCGATGCGCAGCGCATGGTCGAAGCCCTTCCACAGCCACGGTGGTGGGGTGATCGACACCATGCCACCGGAGCCGAAGCTCGGATCCGGCGCGCCAAAGGCGTCGAAGGCGAAGATCGTGGCCCGTTTGATGCCGGCCGAGGCGTCCGCTCCGGCGATCACGGTTCGGCCGCCACTGGTGACGGCGACACCCTCGAACCACGCCTGGTTGCGCTGAACCGGTAACCCGTGGTTCCACAGCGGGTCGGGCGAGCCGTCAGGCATGAACCGTTGGACCATCCCGACCATGCCTGCCGCCGAGTTGATGTTGGTGGCGACGAGGACGATCCGCCCGTCGGCGTCGATCGCGCTGGACACTCGGGGGTTCGGAACGAAGCCATCGGGCAGCGACCGGTTCGGTGGGGTCACGAACCCGGTCGCCCCCGAGCCTCCCCCGAACGACAGGTCGGGCCCTCCATCGGCGACGGCCGCCGACTGCGACACCCCTCGGGCATCTGCGGTGGTGCCACCGATCGCCAGCCCTGCCGCCAGCAAGGCCATCACCACCGCCACCCTCATCCGCCGCATCACCGAGCGAGGCTACGGGCCATGCGCCACTGGCGGCCCGTCGTGGGCAATCAGGCCCATCACAGCGAGGACCTCACCCACCCGGGAGCGTCACAGGAGCCCAGCTTCGTGCCGGAGGCATGGCCGCGTCAGTGCATCATCCGCCCACCGTTGAGGAACAGCGTCATGCCGGTGACGTACTCGCCCCCCTTGCCGGCCAGCCACACGAACCACGGCGCGCCGTGCTCCTCGGCATCGCCCAGGAACCCCAGGGGCATCTTGGCCTTCAGGCCCTCGACGTAGTCGGTGTTGTTGGCCAGCCAGTTGTCCCAGGCGTCGGTCTTGAGCGACGGGTTGATGGTGTTGACGGAGATCCCGTACTTGCCCCACTCGCGGGCGGCCGTGCGCGTGAGCGCCCTGATGGCCTCCTTCGTGGCGTTGTAGGGCGTGTTGCCGGGGAACCCCTCCATTCCGGAGCCCGACGAGAGGTTGATGATGCGGCCGCCGTGGTCCCTCATGAAGGGGAACACCGCCTGCATCCCCCACAGCGTGGCCGTGGCGCCCGTGCGGAAGGTGTACTCCCACTCCTCGTCGTCGGTGTCCTCGAGGGGCGTCGGGATGGTGGAGACGCGGGGCTGAGCGGCGGTGCCGAAGCCCTGCGCGTTGTTCACCAGGATGTCGACGGTGCCGAACTCGGCGACGCAGGCCTGAACCATCGCGATGATGTCGTCCTTGCGACTCACGTCCGTCGGCACCCCGATGGCGATGCCGCCTTCGGCGACGATGTCGGCGGTGACCGCCTCGACCGTGGAGGGCGTGCGGCTGGCCACGACGACCTTGGCGCCCTCCCTGGCGAACACGGTGGCGACGGCCTTGCCGATCCCCCGCCCGGCCCCCGTGACGATGGCGACCTTGCCGGCCAGTTCCCCCATGCGCGTGTCACCCCGTACGTCTGCGTCGACCACTCACGGCCGAGAGTAGCTCCGCGTCGTCGTCCCGAAGCTGGTGTCGACCGCTCCATGCGTGCCGCTGGAGCAGACAAGTCGACGCCGCCAGGCCCGCCGCGGCAGGCGGCCCATCGTTCCCCTCTGCACGACGCCGCTGGCGGGTGCCTGATCGGGCGGACGAGCCTCAGTACAGTTCGGTCCAGGGCGGAGCCCCCCAACGGATGAGGAGCGCGCCTTGAGCGAGATCGAGATGGTCATCGGCCGCGAGGTCTTGGACTCTCGCGGCAACCCGACCGTCGAGGTCGAGGTCGGACTCGACAGCGGCGCACGGGGCCGGGCCATCGTCCCGTCGGGCGCGTCGACGGGCGAGCACGAGGCCGTCGAGCTGCGAGACGGCGGCGACCGCTTCGGAGGCAAGGGCGTGCTCGACGCCGTCGACAACGTCAACGGCGAGATCGCCGACTGCGTGGTGGGGCTCGACGCCCTCGAGCAGCGCATCGTCGACCTCGAGCTGATCGCGCTCGACGGCACGCCGAACAAGGCTCGCCTCGGCGCCAACGCCATCCTCGGCGTCAGCCTGGCCGTCGCCAGGGCGTCGGCGGCCGAGCTCGACCTGCCGCTGTATCGCTACGTTGGCGGCCCCAACGCGCACGTGCTCCCCGTGCCGATGATGAACGTGCTCAACGGGGGCGTTCACGCCGACAACAACGTCGACTTCCAGGAGTTCATGGTCATGCCCGTCGGCGCCGCCAGCTTCGCCGAGGGGCTGCGCTGGGGAGTCGAGACGTACCACGCGCTCAAAGCGGTGCTCAAGAAGAAGGGCTACGCCACCGGGGTCGGCGACGAAGGAGGCTTCGCCCCCGACCTGAAGAGCAACGAAGAGCCGCTCGAGCTGCTGATGGAGGCGATCGCCGCCGCGGGCCTCCGCCCCGGCATCGACATCGCCTTGGCGATGGACCCGGCGACCTCCGAGCTGTTCGACGGGACCGCCTACCGGCTCGAGGGTGAGGGCCGCACGCTCTCGCCCGACGAGCTCGTCGCCTACTGGGTCGGCATCGCCGATCGCTACCCCCTCGTGTCGCTCGAGGACGGCATGGCTCAGGACGACTGGGACGGCTGGGCCGGCCTCACCACAGCCCTCGGCAGCCGGGTCCAGCTCGTCGGCGACGACCTGTTCGTCACCAACGTCGAGCGCCTCCAGCGCGGCATCGACGCCGGTACGGCCAACTCGGTGCTGATCAAGGTCAACCAGATCGGAACGCTCACCGAGACCCTGAACACCGTCGAGCTGGCCACCCGCAACGGCTACACGAGCGTGATGAGCCACCGCTCGGGCGAGACCGAGGACTCGACCATCGCCGACCTCGCCGTGGCCACCAACTGCGGCCAGATCAAGACCGGCGCCCCCGCCCGCTCGGACCGCGTGGCCAAGTACAACCAGCTCCTGCGCATCGAGGCCGACCTCGGCGAGGCCGCCGCCTACCGCGGACGGGGTGCGCTCCCCCGGGGCGTCGCCTGATGCCCACCGCGACGGCCGCCCCGGGCAGCCTGTCGGCCCAGCTCAAGCGCGAGCGCGCCGAGCGCGCCGAGCGCGACGCCAAGGACGCCAAGAGCGGCAAGGGCGGTGGCGAAGGGCGAGGTCGTAAGCGTCATCCGATCGCCTACGGCATGTGGTTCGCACTCATCGTGGTGGTGACGATCGGCGTGCTCGTCGTGGCCGTGTTCCCGACCCGCTCCTGGCTGCAGCAGCGCAGTGCGGTGACCGAGGCCGAGCGCAAGCTGGCCGTCATCGAGACCGAGAACGCCCGCCTCGACGCCCGCATCACCGCACTGCAGGACCCCGCCGAGATCGAGCGCGTGGCCCGCGAGAAGTACGGCCTGGTGAAGCCGGGCGAGACCGCCTTCGCCATCCTTCCTGCTCCGGCGGCGTCGGTGCTCCCCGCCGGGTTTCCCTTCAACCTCCTGCCCGGACTGCTCGACCAGAAGCCCTGAGCCCGACCGCTCGGTCAGCGAACAGGGCCGGGTAGGGTCCGCCGGTCACGCTCTCTACGGGGGAAGGACCGACATGAGCATCCTGGGCAACCGCGTCCTGCGCAAAGAGGACCCGAAGTTCCTGACGGTCGGCGGCACCTACGTGTCCGACCTCCGCGACGAGCTCCTGACCGGAGCGCTGCACGTCACCTACGTCCGCTCGACGATGGCGCACGCTCGCATCGTCAGCATCGACGCGAGCGACGCCAAGGCGGCACCGGGAGTCGTCGGCGTGTTCACCGCGGCCGATCTCGGCCTGCCCCCGACGCCACCGGCCATGCCGTTCAACAACCAGCAGATGACCCGGACCGCGCTGGCCTCCGACACCGTCCGCTACGTCGGCGAGGCCGTCGCCGTCGTCGTGACCGAGGAGCGCTACCAGGGCGAGGACGCCGCCGAGCTCGTGGTGATCGACTACGAGCCGCTCCACGCGGTGATCGATCTCGACGAGTCCCTCGCCGGCACCACCCTGCTGTTCCCCGAGGCCGGCACCAACATCGCCTTCGACACCGCTGTCATGGGTATCCCCGGCGTCGGCGCCGACGGCTTCTTCGACGGCTGCGAGGTCGTGGTCACCCAGCGAGTCATGAACCAGCGGGTGGCCCCCTGCCCGCTCGAGACCCGCGCCGCCGCTGCGGTCTGGACGCCCGACGGGCGCCTCACCCACTGGGCCAGCACCCAGACCCCGCAACAGGTGCGCGACGCGCTGGCGATGATCTACTCGCTCGAGCCCGCCCAGGTGCACGTGATCTCACCCGACGTCGGCGGCGGGTTCGGCGCCAAGATCGGCCTGTACACCGAAGAGCTGCTGCTCGCCGGGCTCGCCAAGGCGCTCAACCGGCCCGTCACCTGGACCGAGACCCGCACCGAGTCGATGATGGCCCTCGGCCACGGCCGGGCCCAGCTCCAGGACATCACCATCGGCGGCACGCGCGAGGGCAAGGTCATCGCCTATCGCCTCGGCATCATCCAGGACTGCGGCGCCTACCCCGACATCGGTGCTGTGCTCCCGGCCTTCATGACCCGCACGATGGCGGCGGGCGTGTACACGATCGATCGGATCGAGTGCTGGTCGCAGAGCGTCGTCACCAACACCACGCCGGTCGTGGCCTACCGGGGCGCCGGGCGGCCCGAGGCCACCGCCGGCCTCGAGCGAGCCATGGACCTGTTCGCCCACGAGATCGGCAAGGACCCGATCGAGGTGCGGCGCATGAACCTCGTGGCCAAGTTCGACGAGCCCCACACCACGATCATGGGTGCCACCTACGACGTCGGCGACTACGAGCGTTCGCTCGACCTCGTCCTCGAACGGGCCGGCATCGACGACCTCCGCGCCGAGCAGGGCGCGCGGCGGGCCAGCGGCACCCCCAAGCAGCTCGGCATCGGCGTCAGCGTCTACGTCGAGATCACCGGGGGAGCGCCGCCTCCCTCCGAGGTCGCGCGCATCGTCATCAACGACGACGGCTCGGCCACCGTCTACACGGGCACCTCACCGCACGGGCAAGGCCACGTCACGAGCTGGTCGATGATCGCCAGCGACCAGCTCGGCATCCCCTTCGACCAGATCAGCGTGATCCACGGCGACACCGACCTCGTGCCCGTGGGTGGCGGCACGATGGGCAGTCGCTCGCTGCAGCAGGGCGGCGCCGCCGTGCACCAGACCAGTCAGCAGGTGGTCGACAAAGCCCGTGAGCTGGCGGCCAAGCTGCTCGAGGCCAGCGTCGAGGACGTCGTTCTCGACAAGGCGGCAGGGGCGTTCCACGTCGCTGGTACCCCGGCGGTGTCAAAGAGCTGGTCCGAGCTGTCGGCTGCCGCGGTCGTCGAGGGCGAGCCGCTCGACATCGAGAGCACGTTCACCGCACCGGGGGCCACGTTCCCGTTCGGGTCCCACGTCGCCGTCGTCGAGGTCGACACCGACACCGGCCAAGTCCGCCTCGTGCGCCACATCGCGTGCGACGACGCCGGCCGGGTGCTCAACCCACTCATCCTCGAGGGCCAGATCCATGGCGGCATCGCCCAGGGCGCAGCGCAGGCCCTCCTCGAAGAAGTCCGCTACGACACCGACGGCAACCCCGTCACGTCGAACCTGGCCGAGTACGCGTTCCCGTCGGCGGCTGAGCTGCCCAGCTTCGACATCGTCCACATGGAGACGCCGACGCCCCTGAACCCCCTCGGCGCCAAGGGCATCGGCGAGTCCGGCACGATCGGCTCGACGCCCGCCGTGCAGTCCGCGGTGATCGATGCGCTGGTGCACCTCGGGGTGCGCCACATCGACATGCCGACGACACCCGAGCGGGTGTGGCGGGCAATCGCCGCCGCTTCTAACTGACGCTGGCCCTACCGCACGACCATTGAACCGCATCGGCGAGACCCGGAGGGCACGGGGTCTCGCCGATGCGAGATGGCCGACACGTCAGTCGTCGTTGACGATGATGCCGTTGCCGGTCGGCTTGACGACGATGACCCCGGCGTTGCCGGTGATGACCACGCTGAAGCCCTCGTCGGCCTCTTTGATCTTGTCGTCGATGACCACCACGGTGATGGTGCCCGTCGACTGGCCGGGCGCAAACGTGAGCGTGCCGCTGGCGGCCACGAAGTCCGTGCCCGACTTGGCCCATCCGTCACGAGTCGTCCAGTCGACCGAGATCGGCGCGTACGCGTTCGGGTAGGTGATGGACACCGGGAAGGATATGGCCTTCAGGTGCTCGAGGGCGCTCGTGTTGCCGATCGCAGCCCGGGGCGTCGGCGGGAGCACGCACACGATGCCGCCGTTGACGCAGCGGTTGACGTGCTCGGTGAACACCGTCGTGTCCCAGCCGTTCATGAAGTCCGCGTGGGCGCTGTACTGGTTGCCCGACGCCAAGGTCACGCCACTGCCGCCGAGGAACGGGTAGCGGTAGGCGAGCACGAGCTCGGGCACCATCACCGGGTACCCGGCGGGGCAGCTGCCATCGCCCAACGAGCGGGCCAGGTGGCTCTTGTGGTCGGCACTGTCGCTCTGCGTACCGTTCCAGCAGTCAGGGAAGTGGACGCGCAACAGCAGCGCCGAGCCGGCCGGACAGGTCGGCACCGACACGCTCTGCATGGCGGCCTGGCCCCCGATGATGCAGCCGTAGCTCGTGACGTTGCTTCCCTGTGCTGTCGTGGCCAGCCGGTCACCCGAGATCATCCGCAGGCCGGCGGGGAAGGACTGGATCGTGCCCAACTTCGCGCCGTTCGTGTAATACGCGTCCACCCGATCCGGGTTGATCGCAACGCCGTTCTTGTACAGCGTCGGCATCCAGTACGCCGACCTGTCACCAGGGTCGTCGCAGTTGCTGGCGCCCCGGCGGAGCTGGCTCGGCGTGCTGCTCGCGTTGATCGTGAGGTTGCCACCGAAGTCGTGGCTGTGGCTGACCCCGACCTGACCGGGGAAGACGATCGGATCGTTGGGCGCAGTGGTGACGTACTGGCACTGGGCCTTGAAGTACGCACTGAACCCGGGGGGCACCGTGGCGCTCGGCTGGACGGCGGCGGCGGTGCCGGCACCGGCGGGGAGGGCGGACGGAACGATCGCGGCGAAGCCGGCGACCAGGACGGCGGCGGCGGTGACGCGGCGCGCCGATGAGGACGAACGAAACATGGGGCTCCCATCTCACTTCGAAGGTTCGGGGGTCGAAAGAAGGCCCAGCCGTCCATGGCAAAGAGGGCGAAGCGTGTGCCCGCAGAGTGTCCAACGCCCCGCGGGGGCAGGCGGGTACGCCCCTGTGCGACGGCGGGTCGACCTGAGGCATGATGAGCCTCTCGTTCCCGGGGGGAACGATGACACCTGGGGGGTCATCCGTTGAGGATCTCGGTCTCGGTCAACGGCACTGCATACGAGCGCGAGGTCGAACCTCGCACGTTGCTGGTGCACTTCCTCCGTGAGGACATCGGACTCACGGGTACGAACGTCGGCTGTGACACGTCGTCGTGTGGCGCCTGCACGGTCCACCTGAACGGCGAGTCGGCCAAGAGCTGCACGGTCCTGGCCGTGCAAGCCGACGGCCAAGCGGTCACCACCATCGAGGGCCTGGCCCACGACGGTGTCCTGCATCCCATGCAGCAGGCCTTCCACGAGCAGCACGGCCTTCAGTGCGGCTACTGCACGCCCGGCATGGTCATGGCCGCCGTGTCCTTGCTCGACGAGATCCCCAACCCGACCGAGCAGCAGGTGCGCCTCGGGCTCGAGGGCAACCTGTGCCGCTGCACCGGGTACCACAACATCGTCAAGGCCGTGCTGGCCTGTGCCGATGCGAGGACGGTGTCGGCGTGACTGTCACCGACACGGCACCGTCGAAGGTCATCGGCACCCGGCTGCTGCGCCGTGAAGATGCCGCCCTGCTCACCGGGGAGGCCAAGTTCACCGACGACCTCGTCGTCGCCGGCGCCCTCCACCTCGCCGTGCTGCGCTCGCCCTACGCCCATGCCCGCATCGTCAGCGTTGACGTGTCCGGCGCGCTGGCCCTGCCCGGGGTGGTGGCCGCCTACTCCGGCGCCGACCTGATGGCACTGTGGCCCGGCCCCATGCCGTCGCCCTGGGTGCTCACCCCCGACATGCTGCAGCCGCCGCACTACCCGATCACCGTCGACAAGGCCCGCTACGTCGGCGACGGCGTGGCAGTGGTGCTGGCTCGTTCCAACACCGAAGCGCGCGATGCGCTCGAGGCGATCGACGTCGTGTACGAGGCACTGCCTGCCGTCGTCGACCTCGAAGCGGCGGCCAGTGATGCCGTGCTCGTCCACGACGAGCTCGGCACCAACAAGATCTACACCTGGGAGCTCAAGATCGGCGAAGAGGCCGTCGCCGCCGCCTTCGCATCGGCAGCCCACACCGTCAAGGAGCGCTACATCCAGCAGCGCCTCATCCCGATGGCGATGGAGCCTCGGGCGGTGCTCGTGGTTCCGCAGCCCTTCGGAGGCGACATCACGCTCTACTCGGCCACCCAGATCCCCCACCTCCTGAAGCTGTTCGTCGCGCTCACGCTCGGCCTGCCCGAGCAGAGCGTGCGGGTCGTGGCGCCGAGCGTCGGTGGCGGGTTCGGCTCGAAGCTCAACGTGTATGCCGAGGAGCTGCTGTGCGTGGCGCTGGCCCGCAAGCACGCCTCGCCCGTGCGCTGGGTCGAGGAGCGCACCGAGAACGCCCAGGCCACCATCCACGGCCGCGGGCAGATCCAAGACGTCGAGCTGGCGGCCGATGCCGACGGCAAGCTCCTGGCCGTCCGGGTCAACCTCCTGGCCGACATGGGCGGCTACTTGCAGCTGCTCACGCAGTCCATCCCGATCCTGGGCGCCTTCCTGTACGCCGGCGTGTACGACCTGCCCGCGGCGTACTCGTTCAGCTGCACGGGTGTGATGACCACCTTGACGCCGACCGACGCGTATCGCGGCGCCGGCCGTCCCGAGGCCACCTACGCGATCGAGCGGGCCATGGACGCGCTCGCCCGCAAGGTCGGGGTCGACCCCTACGAGCTGCGCAAGAGGAACTTCATCGGCAAGGAGCAGTTCCCCTACACGGCCATGACCGGGCTCACCTACGACTCCGGCGACCACGCCACTGCGGCTGCCAAGGCGATCGAGATGGCCGACTATGCCGGCGTGCGAGCCGAGCAGTCGGCCCGCCGAGCCGCCGGCAGCACCAAGCACCTCGGCATCGGCATGAGCAGCTACTTCGAGATGTGCGGCCTCGCACCGTCGCGCGTGCTGGCCTCGCTCAACTACCCCGCCGGCGGCTGGGAGGCCGCCACGGTGCGCGTGCTCGCGACCAACAAGGTGCAGGTCGTCACCGGTGCCTCGCCGCACGGCCAGGGCCACGAGACCTCGTGGTCGATGATCGTGGCCGACAAGCTCGGTGTGGCTCCCGAGGACGTCGACGTCCTGCACTCCGACACGGCCATCAGCCCCCTCGGGCTCGACACCTACGGCAGTCGCTCGCTGGCCGTCGGCGGTGTCGCCATCGACATGGCGTGCGACAAGGTGGTCGACAAGGCCCGCAAGATCGTGGCTCACCAGCTCGAGTGCGCCGAGGAGGACCTCGACTTCGTCGGCGGCGTCTTCTCGGTCAGGGGCAGCCCCTCGCAGTCGATGGCGCTGGCCGCGGTGGCCTGGGAGGCGTTCAGCGCCCACAACTTGCCCGACGGCATGGAGCCCAACCTCGAGGCCCACACCACCTACGACCCGCCCAACTTCTCGTGGCCGTTCGGCACGCACATCTGCGTGGTCGAGATCGACGAGGAGACCGGCCAGGTCGAGGTCCTCAAGTACGTCGCCGTCGACGACTGCGGCAACCAGATCAACCCGCTGATCGTCGATGGTCAAGTGCACGGCGGCGTCATCCAGGGCCTGGCTCAAGCGCTGTTCGAAGAGGCCGTGTACGACGCCGACGGCAACCTGCGATCGTCGACCTTGGCCGAGTACCTGGTGCCATCGGCCGCCGATGTGCCCTCGATCACCACGGGCCACACCATCACCCCGTCGCCCACCAACCCCCTCGGGGTCAAGGGCATCGGCGAGGCCGGCACCATCGGTGCCGCCCCCGCAGTCATCAATGCCGTGTGCGACGCGCTGAGCGAGCTCGGCGTCCACAACATCGCCATGCCGGCCTCGCCTCAGCGGGTCTGGTCAGCCATCCAAGCCGCCAACGGAGGCATGAAGTGATCCCTGCAGCGTTCGACTACGTGAGGGCCGGTTCGGCCGACGAGGCCGTGGCTCTCATCGGCGAGCACGGCGAAGACGCCAAGTTCCTCGCCGGTGGCCACAGCCTGCTGCCGCTGATGAAGCTGCGACTGGCATCGCCGTCGGTGCTGATCGACGTGGCCCGCATCACCGACTTGTCGTACATCCGCGACGCCGGCGACCACGTCGCCATCGGTGCCCTCACCCGCCATCACGACGTCGAGCACTCCGAGCTGCTCGCGCAGCTCAACCCGCTGCTCGCTCACGCGGCGTCGCACGTCGGCGATCCCCAGGTCCGCCACCGGGGCACCATCGGCGGGTCGATCGCCCACGCCGACCCCGCCTCCGACCTGCCCGCCACGGTGCTCGCCCTGGGCGGATCGCTGGTGGCCCGGTCGTCTCGGGGCGAGCGGGTCATCCCGGCGTCGGAGTTCTTCGTCGGCTTCCTCGAGTCGACGTTGGCCCCCGACGAGCTCCTCACCGAGGTGCGGGTGCCCAAGCTGGCCGGCGCCGGCTGGGGGTTCCAGAAGTTCAACCGACGGGCCCAGGACTGGGCCATCGTCGGCGTGGCCGCCTGGCGCCAGAACGGCAACGCGGGCGTCGCGCTCGTCAACATGGGGTCCACCCCGGTGCTGGCCACCTCGGTGGTCACCGCCCTCGCCAGCGGTGCCTCGGTGGCCGAGGCCGCCGAGCTGGCCGCCGACGACGCCGAGCCGCAAGCCGACCTCAACGCCTCGATCGAGTACCGCACCCACCTCGCCAAGGTGCTGGTGCGCCGGGCGCTCGAGGCCGCGTCAGCCTGAGCCCATCAACCCGTCCACGCGAACGGTGCCCGCTCCCTCCGTAGGGCGGGCACCGTCGCGTCAGCATCGTCCCTGAGCACTGGCACGACCTGTTCGTCGCCGCTCCTCCGCGCGGATCACTCGAACCGACGATTCTTCTTCTGACCGGGCCGACCCGGTCAGAGGGCGAACTGAACCGTTGCCCGGGTGGCGATCAGGGGACGAATGACCGTCGCTCGCACCTCGTTGTGGAGCGCGTCGACGTCGTAGGCCCGCCAGCCGTCGGCATCGTCGAAGTCGGCCACGATGGCGTAGTCGTAACGGCCCTCGTCGAGGGCCAGATCGGGGCCGTGCGTGTAGCTGCGGATCGACGCGATCGCCGGTGGCAGGGTGTCGAGCGCAGCCGACACTGCGGCCTCCTGCTCGTCGGTGACACCCTCGACCCACTTCAACAGCACGATGTGACGCAGCATGAAACCACCGTAACCGGGGTCGGGGCGGGGCGGGCTGGGTAGCGTCGGGGCCTGTGAGCAACGACATCCTCGACGTCGACCTGTTGGCTTTCGAGCGCGGCGACGCCGCCACCCGCCGGGCCGTGGTCGACGGTGTGCGCCGCAGCCTGGCCAGCGGCTTCGTCTACACGAGCCACGACCTCGGTGAGGGTTTCCTCGACGACGTCTACGCGACCTTGGCCGCGTTCTTCTCGCAGCCGATCGAGGACAAGCGCAAGGTGGTGGCGGCGGGATCGAACGGGCAGGCGGGCTACACGGGTCTCCTGGTCGAGACGGCCGCCACCAGCGACGTGCCGGACTGGAAGGAGATGCTCAACTGGGGCCGCTCGGTGCCCGATGGCCATCCGCTGCGACGGCGCTTCCCGCAGCGATACATGGATCCCGTGCTCCCGCCCGGCAGCGAGTACCTGCTGCTCACGTTCCACGATCGCCTGGCCGAGCTCAACCGTCGCTTCCTGCGCATCATCGCCCTCGGCATCGGCTGCGACGAGACGTTCTTCGACCGCCAGGTGAAAGACGGCACCACGCTCACGCGGGCGATCCGCTACCCGGCGATCGGCTTGGCCCCCAGCACGCAGCACGTGTGGGCGGCCGAGCACGGCGACATCAACCTCATCACGGCACTGCCCCGGGCCAGCGCTCCCGGCCTGCAGGTGAAGCTCCACGACGCAACCTGGGTCGATGCGGTCGCCCCCGCCGGGCAGGCCATCATCAACACCGGGATGATGCTCGAGCACATCACCAACGGGTTGATCCCGACCGGCATCCATCGGGTCGTGGCTGCTCCCGGCTACGAGGGCGAGCGCTACTCGGTCGTGCAGTTCTGCCACCCCACGCCGTGGACGATCCTGCAGCCGGTCGCCTCGTGCATCACCGCCGAGCGCCCGCAGCGCTACGGCGCCATGCCGGCCAGCGACCGACTCGACGAAGTGCTGTACGAGATCAACCTCGTCGAGGACGGCCGCCGCGTGAGCTGATCCCCACCGCTCCCGGCCCCACCGCCACCGGCCCCACCGCCACCGGCCCCACCGCCACCGGCTGGTTGCCTCCCCGACCCGCTTTGCGTCGCGTTGTTGCTGCTCCACGACAACGTCGCGACGCAAAGCGTGGCAGGACACGTCGGCTACGGTCCCCGAGGCTTCCCCCGCGTCTCTCGACCCGGAGGAAGCGCGTGCCTGCTCTTACACCGTTGGTGCTCGACTGGTTCGCGGCCCACCATGGCGTGGCCAACGTCCCCGCACTCATGAAGCTCGGCATGACCCGAGGCCAGCTCCGCTACCTGGTCGATGCGGACGTGCTGCTGCGCCACCAGCGCGGCGTGCTCGTCCTGCGGAGCGCGCCGACGAGCATCGAGCAACGGGCGGCGCTCACCTGCGCGTCGAGCACGCATGTCGCGATCGCCCGGGTCACCGCGGGACTCTTCTGGGGCTACCACGGCATGCGCCTCGGGAGCCTGATCGATGCCACAAGCGCCGGCCACCAGCTGCGGTTGCCCGGCGTCTCGCTCCATCGGTGCGACTCGCTCCCCGTTGGCGACGTCGTCGAACGCACCGACGGCATCCGACTCACCAGTCCACCCCGCACCGTGTTTGACCTCGCCGCTCAGCTCGACGACGAGCAGCTCACCGCCTTGATCGAGCAAGTGCTGCGAGAGCGCCGGTGCACCATGCCGACGCTGCTGGCCGTGGGGCGACGGTTGTGTGCGCCCGGCCGGCCTGGCAGCGGCCGATTCGCTCGGGTCACGTCGTCCAGGCCGTCGTGGCTCAAGCCCACCGGCTCCCGGCTCGAACTGGTCGTTGAGCGGGCCCTGCTCAAGGCCGGTCTGCCCCGACCGCGGCGGCAGCACCCCGTCCGCCTTCTGGACGGCTCCGTCGTGCACCCCGACTTCTACTGGCCCGACGAGCGCGTCGCCCTCGAGGTCGACCACGAGACGTGGCACGGCG
Source organism: Acidimicrobiales bacterium (assembly GCA_038244535.1). Classification (GTDB taxonomy): domain Bacteria; phylum Actinomycetota; class Acidimicrobiia; order Acidimicrobiales; family Ilumatobacteraceae; genus JBBRTJ01. The sequence goes on from JBBRTJ010000036.1 coordinate 18,454, forward strand.
GTCAGCTCTCGGGCGCTTACGACCGGCAGCGGGACCGCATGCTGCGGGCCGTCGGCGTAGAACCGCGCCGGGTCACCGACACCGACGTTCGCCAAGCCCTCGACGCCTCCATCACCGACGTCGCCCTACTTGTTCGCTCTCGGTCGCGACGTTGACGTACAGCAGCAACGTCGCGACGCAAAGATCGTTGCAGGGCAGCGGGGCGGTGACCAGCGGACCAGCGAGGCGGGGTAGCCGGGTGGGCGGCCAGGCGGCCAGGCGGCCAGGCGGCGAGGTTCGGCTACTGGAGCCCCGCGTACGAACCGCCGTCGACCGGGACGTGGGCGCCGGTGATGAACCTCGCCTGCTGGCTGCACAAGAAGGCCACCACGGCCCCGAAGTCGTCGGCATCACCGAGGAAGCCGGTAGGCACGCTGGCGGCCAAGCCCTCGGGCGCGGTGCCCCCGTACAACCCCAGGATCCGCTCGGTCGCGTGCAGACCGGGCTGTACGGAGTTGACCGTCACGCCGTCAGCGGCGATCTCGCGGGCCAGGGTCTTGAGGAAGCCGGTCACACCGGCGCGCGCCGTGTTGGACAGGATCAGGTTGGGGATCGGCTGGCGAACCGAGATGGACGTGATCGCCACCACCCGGCCCCAACCGGCGGCCTGCATCGCCGGCACCGCGGCCATGCACATCGCCACGACCGAGAGCAGGCTGAGCTCGAGAGCGGGCGGGTAGGCATCGAGGCTGGTGCTGGCGAAGGTGCCCGGTGGGGGGCCGCCGGCGTTGGTCACCAGGATGTCGATGCCGCCGAGCAGCTCGGTGGCCGCCGTGACGAAAGCCGTGCCCCCGGCCGCAGTGCCGACATCGGCCACGATCCCGGTCGCCAACGGGCCAAGTGAGGCGGCTGCCGCCTCGACCCGGTCGGCCCCCCGCCCGCACAGCACAACCGCGGCACCGGCCTCGACGAGCGCCCGCGCAGAGCCCAGCCCGAGCCCGGCCGAGCCGGCCGCGACAGCGGCGCGCTTGCCTGCAATCCCCAGATCCATCGGTCATCCCCATCGTCGTCGTGCCTACGGGTCAGACCGTAGGCTGCCGCAGACCCGGTGGCCGGGGCTCGCGTCGGGTCCAGCCGCCACGCACCGGAAGCGGGGGTGGGAACCCATGACCAACGACGCGCACCTCAAAGCGCTCGCCGCCGCCGAGCCGTACCCGTACTGGTTCGACGATGTCGACGAGCCCGAGTCGAACGACACGTTGGTCGGGGCCGAGAACGCCGATCTCACGGTCGTCGGTGGGGGCTACACAGGGCTGTGGACCGCCATCTGCGCGAAGGAGCGCGACCCGAGCCGAGACGTCGTGCTGCTCGAAGGCGACACGGTCGGCTGGGGGGCCAGCGGCCGCAACGGCGGCTTCGTCGAGGCCAGCCTCACCCACGGCGTCGCCAACGGCCAAGAACGCTTCCGGAAGGAGCTTCCCGCCCTCGAGGCGATGGGCCTCGCCTCGCTCGACGCCATCGAAGCCACCATCGCGCGATATGGCATCGACTGCGATTGGGAGCGCACGGGCGTCATCGACGTGGCCACGCAGCCCCACCTCGTGGCCGACCTCGAGGAGGACGCCGAGCACCTCCGCATCCTCGGCCAAGAGATCACGTTCCTCGACCGGGACGCGATGCAGGCCGAGATCCACTCCCCCACCTACGAGGCTGGCCTGTGGCGCAAGGGCCGTGCCGCGCTCGTCGATCCTGCCCGGCTCGTCTGGGGCATGAAGGCGGTGGCCGAACAGCTCGGCGTGCGCATCTACGAGCACAGCAGGGCCACCGACCTCGAGCGCGACGGCGTCGGCATCAAGGTCAGCACTGGGCTCGGTCATGTTCGCAGCGGACGGGTCGCCCTCGGCACCAACGCCTATCCGCCGCTGGTCAAGTCGATGAAGCACTTCATCGTGCCGGTCTACGACTACGTGCTGGTGACCGAGCCGCTCACGCCGACGCAGCTCGCGTCGGTGGGCTGGCTGCAGCGCCAGGGCCTGTCGGACAACACCAATCAGTTCCACTACTACCGGCTCACCGAGGACAACCGGATCCTGTGGGGCGGGTACGACGCCCTTTACTACTTCGGCGGCAAGGTCGACCCCCGCCTCGAGCAGCGGCCCGAGACCTGGCTCAAGCTGAGCGAGCACTTCTTCACGACCTTCCCGCAGCTCGAAGGGATCTCCTTCACCCACGCGTGGGGTGGCGCCATCGACACCTGCACCCGGTTCTGCGTGTTCTGGGGCACCGCCATGGGCGGCAAGGTCGCCTACGCCGCCGGGTACACGGGCCTCGGCGTCGGCTCCAGCCGCTTTGGCGCCGAGGCCCTCCTCGACCTGCTCGACGGGCGCAACACCCCTCGGACACAACTCGAGTTCGTGCAGAAGCGACCGATTCCGTTCCCCCCCGAACCGCTCCGATATGCCGGCATCCAGCTGACGCGGTGGTCGCTCGACCGCGCCGACCACAAGGGCGGCCAGCGCAACCTCTGGCTGCGCACCCTCGACAAGATGGGCCTCGGCTTCGACAGCTGAGCGCCGGGCGCCGACCGCTTCGGACCGCAGCACCGGCACGGCCTGCTCGTAGGCTGCCCCGTGATGCCCACTGCTCCTCCCACCAGTGTCGACGAGGTGTCGGCCGCCCTCACCGAGCACCAGTACCTACCCGACGAGGGCCTAGCCACCGCGGTGTTCCTGGCACTGCGGCTGCACCGCCCACTGCTGCTCGAAGGCGAGGCTGGGGTCGGCAAGACCGAGGTGGCCAAGGTCCTCAGCCGGTGGACAGGGGGCGAGCTGATCCGCCTCCAGTGCTACGAGGGCATCGACGCCGCCCAGGCCGTCTACGAGTGGGACTACAGCCGCCAACTGCTCCACCTGCGGGCCGCCGAGGCCGCCGGTGAGGCGACGGGGGCCAGCGCCGCAGTGCTCGAAGACTCGCTCTACTCCGAGCGCTTCCTGGTGAAGCGGCCCCTGCTGCGGGCCATCGACCACCGGGAGGGACCACCGCCGGTGCTGCTCATCGACGAGGTCGATCGGGCCGACGACGAGTTCGAAGCGTTCCTGCTCGAAGTGCTGAGCGACTGGTCGATCACCGTCCCTGAGCTCGGGACGTTCCACGCCAACGAACCGCCGATCGTGATCGTCACCTCGAACCGGACCCGTGACGTGCACGACGCGCTCAAGCGTCGATGCCTCTACCACTGGGTCGAGCATCCTGGCTTCGAGCGGGAGGTCGCCATCGTGCGGCTGCGGGCACCGGAGGTGGCCGACGAGCTCGCCCGCCAGGTGGCCGCCGCCGTCGAAGCGCTACGGGCTCAGGGCCTCTACAAGCCGCCGGGGGTGGCCGAGACGATCGACTGGGCCGTGAGCCTGGCCACGCTCGGGCGCAGCACGCTCGACGAGCGCAGCGTCGACGCCACGCTCGGCACGGTGCTCAAGTACCGCGAAGACCAGGAGCGGGTGCGCCAGAACGGCGTCGGCATGCTGGTCAAGCACGCGTTCGAGCGAGCCACCGTCCCCGTGTGATGCAACGACCGGCGCCGGCGCCCCTTGAGACGATGGAGACGATCGAGACCACGGCGGGAGCCCGTCCCGGCGACACCGCCGAGGTCACCGACGCAGCCCGACTGGCTGTCGCCTTCGGCCGCCTGCTGCGCGCCTCGGGGCTGACCGTCCCGCTGGGCTCGGTGCTCGGGTTCACCGACGCCCTGGGCGCCGTCGGGCTGGCCCGCCGCGACGACGTGTACTGGTCGGGGCGAGCAACGCTGGTCCGCCGTCCCGAGGACCTCCCCACCTTCGATCGGGCCTTCGCCGCGTTCTGGGACCAGTGGCAGCCGAGCGGCGAGGCACTCCCGCCGAAGGAGACCATCCACATCACCATCGCGGTCGACGACGGCCCTGAGGGCGAGAGCGATGCCGACGACGCTCGCCCGAGCGATGATCCCACCATCACGCTGCGCTTCAGCGCCCACGAGGTCTTGCGCCACAAGGACTTCGCCGCGTACAGCCTCGACGAGCTCCACGAGGCCCAGCGCCTCATGGCCGACCTGCGCCTGGCGGGTGCCCTCCGGCGCTCCCGGCGCCAGGTGCCGGCCCGGGGTCGACGCGGTCGCCGCCCTGACCTGCGTCGGACGGTGCGCGCCGCGCTGCGCTCCGGTGGCGAGCCGGTCAACCGCCGCTACCTCGATCCCGGGCAGCGACCACGACGCCTGGTCCTGCTGGTCGACGTCAGCGGGTCGATGGAGCCATATGCGCGGGCGCTGCTGCGCTTCGTCCACGCCGCCGTGGTCAGCCGGCAGCGGGTCGAGGCGTTCGCTCTCGGCACCCGCCTCACGCGGGTCACTCGTGAGCTGTCCAGCCGCGATCCTGACCGGGCCCTGCGCCAGGCGACCGGTCGGGTCCTCGACTGGAGCGGAGGCACGCGTCTCGGCGACGGGCTGCGGGCCTTCAACGACGAGTGGGGCGTGCGAGGCATGGCGCGCGGGGCCACCGTCGTGATCTTGTCGGACGGGTGGGATCGGGGCGACCCGGCGGTGCTGGCCGAGCAGATGGCCCGCCTGTCGCGAGTCGCTCACAGGGTGGTGTGGGTCAACCCGCTGAAGGTCACGCCTGGTTATGCGCCACTGGCCCGCGGCATGGCGGCCGCGCTGCCCTATGTTGACGACTTCGTGGAAGGCCATTCACTGGCCGCCATGGAAGAGCTTGCGGAGGTGATCGGCCGATGAAGGAGCTGCTCGACGACATCGAGCGCTGGCGCAGTGCCGGCCAGCGCGTGGCCCTGGCCCGGGTCGTCAACATCGAAGGCAGTGGTCCGCGCGACCCCGGTGCGGCGATGGTCGTGAACGATGCCGGCGAGGTGGCTGGGTCGGTCTCCGGCGGCTGCGTCGAAGGCGCTGTCGTATCCGAGGCCCTTGCCATCTTGCGGGGCGAGCAGGCCCGCCGAGTCGTGTCGTTCGGTTACTCCGACGACGAGGCCTTCTCGGTGGGGCTCACCTGTGGCGGCACGATCCACCTGTTCATCGAACCGCTCGACTGGTGAGCGCGCCCGTGGCTGGGGCGGTGTTCGCTGCGCTGAAGGACGCGCTGCTCACCGAGCGCCCCGTGGCGCTCTGCACGGTCATCCGCGGTGGGCAGGTCGGCGCCACCCTGCTCGTTCAGCCGGGGGCCGAGTCCCTCGGCACGCTCGGGCACCCCGAGCTCGACCGGGTCGCGACCCGTGACGTGCTGGCCGAGCTGGAGGCGGGCCGCACCCTCACCCGTCACTACGGGCCCGAGGGCCAGGCCAACCCCGACGAGACCATGGGCGATCGCGTCGAGGTCTTCGTCGAGAGCTTCGCTCCCCCGCCCCAGATGGTCATCTTCGGCGCCGTCGACTTCACGGCCGCGCTGGCCAAGGTGGCCAAGGTCCTCGGCTATCGGGTGACGGTCTGCGATGCCCGCGAGGTGTTTGCCACCAAGCGCCGCTTCCCCATGGCCGACGAGGTGGTCGTCGACTGGCCCAACCGCCTCCTGGCCCGCATCGGCTCCGAGCTCGGCCCCGCCGACGCCGTGTGCATCCTCACCCACGACCCCAAGTTCGACGTACCCGCGGTGCAAGGCGCCTTGGCCACCAGGGTCGGCTACATCGGCGTGATGGGCAGCCGCGCCACGCACGACAAGCGCCTGCAACGGCTGGCCGAGGTCGGCATCGACGACCCGGTCGCGCTGAGCCGCTTGATGTCGCCGATCGGGCTCGACCTCGGCGCCCGATCACCCGAGGAGACCGCCGTCTCGATCTGCGCCGAGATCATCGCCCGCCACACCGGCAAGCAGGCTCCGTCGCTGCGCGACTCGACGGGGCCCATCCACGCCTGAGCACAGGCGCTGACAGGCCCCGTCGAGGGTCGGTTCAGCCGAGGGCGTTGAGAAGGCGGAGGTTGGGCGATTCGGACAGACGGACCCGCACGCGCTCGCCGGTGTAGGGCGCCTCGACCATGGCGACGCCGACGCCGAGGTACAGCTCGACGTGACCGGGGTAGTAGCCCACGTCGCCGGGCAGGGCCTGACCGACAGGCACCTCGGGCAGCGAACCGCGCAACATCTCGGAGTTGCGGGCGACCGACACCCCGGCCTGCTGCCAGGCCCAGTTGACGAGCCCGGAGCAGTCGAACCCCGAGTCCGGCGATCCACTCAACCAGCGGTAACGGACGCCGACCTGGGAGAGAGCGGACAGCACTGCGACCAGCCGGGCATCGGTCGTGCCGGCCCACGCCGCATCGAGGCTTGCGGCGACCACGCCGATCCTGGTCGCCACCTGGGCGACCACGACCTGGCGGTCGGTGATGGCGCGCCCCTCGAGGGCGGCCATGACGGGATCGAGCCCGTCACGACGACCGGTGACGTCGGGCGGGGCTGCCGCCTGAGCTGCTCGAAGGTTCCACAGCGACTGGCGGGCGGCGCCGGCGGCGTCGGCCAGGGGGTCGGCGATCCGAACCGTCAGCAGGGCGCTGGCGGGTGGAGCGGTGATGACGGCAGTGGTGGCACCGATCCCCAGCAGGGAACCGGCAGCAATGGCAACGCGCCCAACAGCGCGAACTTTGAATGCACTCACGAATGAGCACCTCCTCCTGGGCGCCCACGAGAAGTGGGCGGGTCGGTAGGTGCCCCCCAATCCGTCGGGGAGCCGGTGGAGGGCCGAAGCCTCGACCACCGCGTTTGTGTTACGGAATCATGACGGTCTAGCCCATGGACCGGGTCGGTACAAGGCACCCCCGGCGCGACTGCCACGATCGCGCCGATGGCAACCGATGGTTCGACGTCCCGAGCCGGGGTCGCGGCGGTGCTCCTGGCGGCAGGGGCGGGGAGCCGTTTCGTGGCCGAGTGGCCCAAGCTCGCCGCTCCGCTACGGGGTCGACCGCTGGCCGCGTGGGCCGTCGACGCAGCCGCCGATGCGGGCCTCGACGAGCTGCTCGTGGTGGTGCAGCCGGGTCAGGACCTGGTGTGGCTGCAACGCACGGCCACGATCGTCGTGTGCGATCGCTGGCACGAAGGGCAGGCCTTGTCCGTGCAGGCTGCGGTGACACATGCCCGCGCCGCCGGGCACGACGCGATCGTCGTGGGCCTCGCCGACCAACCGTTCATCCCCAGCGCCGCATGGCGGTTGGTTGCAGGTGCAACCACCTCGCCCATCGCCGTGGCGACCTACGGCGGCCGACGGCGCAACCCCGTGCGCCTGGCCGCGACGGTGTGGGACCGGCTGCCCGTGGCCGGCGACGAAGGCGCCCGATCGTTGATCGCCCGTGAGCCAACGCTCGTAGTCGAAGTACCCTGCCCCGGCGACCCGGTCGACATCGACACCTTGGAGGAACTGCAGCAATGGAGCTCGTGAACGACTTCGAGGTGAACGTGCCGATCGACGAGGCGTGGGCCACGCTCACCGACGTCGAAAAGATCGCCCCGTGCCTGCCTGGCGCACAGCTGCAGGAGATCGAGGGTGATGTCTACCGGGGCGTCGTCAAGATCAAGGTCGGTCCCATCACTGCGCAGTTCAAGGGTCAGGCCACCTTTCAGGAGAAGGACGCGGTGGCCCACAAGGCGGTGCTGAAGGCCGAGGGCCGCGACACCGGGGGCAAGGGCAATGCGTCTGCGCTCATCACGCTGCAGCTCACGCCTCAGGGACCGTCATCCACCAAGGCCTCGGTCACCACCGACCTCACCATCACCGGCAAGGTCGCCCAGTTCGGCCGAGGCGCCCTGGTCGACGTCAGCAGCAAGCTGCTCAGCCAGTTCGTCGACCAGCTCCACGACAAGGTGCTCCACCCGACCGACGATGTCGCCCCGGCCGATGTCGCCCCGGCCGATGTCGCCCCGGCCGAGGCCCCAACGGACCAAGCCCCAACGGACCAAGCCTCGGGAGCCGAGGCGGCTGTGGCGTCTGATCCGCCCGCCATCAAGATCGTGAGCCACGCCGCGACCGAGCCCGTCGACCTTCTCAGTGCCGCCGGGGCGCCACTGGCCAAGCGACTGATCCCCCTCGTGGCCGGTTTGATCGTGGTGCTGCTGGTGCTGCGCCGCCTCCGCCGGCGCCACCAGTCGGCTGACTGAGCGCGACCCTGCGGTGCTCCTGAGCTCCGAGCACGAGCGCGAGCAGGTCACCGCGCTCCTCGGTCGCGAGCCGCGGGGCGCCTTCAAGGTGGTGGTGCGGACGCCCGTCGGCCGTCCTGTCGTGCTCCGCAACCACCCCATCCTCGATGACGGCACGCCCATGCCGACGCGCTGGTGGTTGCTGGTCGGTGATGCCCACCTCGCGGTCAGCCGCCTCGAGGCCGCCGGCGGTGTGCGGGCCGCCGAGCGCGCCATCGACCCGGTTGCCATCGCCGACGCCCACGCCCGCTACGCGGCCGAGCGCGACGCCGACATCCCCGCAGACCACCACGGCCCTCGGCCGAGCGGTGGCGTCGGCGGCACCCGCACCGGGGTCAAGTGCCTGCACGCCCACTACGCGTGGTTCCTGGCCGGCGGCGACGATCCGGTCGGCCGCTGGGTCGACGAGCGGCTCCGGGCCGACGCCCCTCGGGACGAATCGGAGGCCGGCTCATGATCGTCGCCGCAGTCGACATCGGCACCAACTCCGTGCGGCTCCTCGTGCGCGATGGCGACCGGGAGCTCACCCGGCTCCAGGTCATCACCCGGCTCGGCGCCGGTGTCGATCAGCACCGGACCCTTGCCGGCGATGCCATCGAGCGCACGCTCGTCGCCCTGCGCGCGTTCGGCTCGGAGGCCCGCAGCGTCGGAGCAACGTCGGTTCGGGCGGTCGCCACCTCGGCGGTGCGCGATGCCGCCAACCGCGCCGAGCTCGTCTCTGCAGCTGCCGAGGCGCTCGGGGGTCCCGTCGACGTGGTGTCGGGCGACGAAGAGGCGACGCTGTCGTTCCGGGGGGCGACGGCGGGTCGTTCGCCCGACGATGCCCCGTTCGCAGTGGTCGACATCGGCGGCGGCTCGACCGAATTCACCTTCGGTGACACCGCCCTGCTCGGGGCCACCTCGATCGACGTCGGCGCGGTGCGTCTGACCGAGTCGCAACTGGCATCCGACCCGCCTGCCGCCGAGGAGCTGACCAACGCGATCGGCATCGCCCAGGAGCACCTCACCGACGTGCTGCGCGACCTTCCGATGCTGCCCACGGCGCGGACGGTCATCGGCGTCGGTGGCACCATCACCACCATCGCCGCCGTCGAGCTCGGGCTGACCCACTACGACCGCAGGGCGGTCGACGGCTTCCGGCTGAGCCGCGCCGCCGCCGAAGACGTCTTTCGCACGCTGGCCACCGAGGCGCTCGCCGACCGGGTCCACAACCCCGGCCTCCAGCCCGAGCGGGCTGACATCATCGTCGGTGGGTGCTGCATCGTCGTGGCCCTGATGCGCCGCCTCGGTCTCGACGAGATCGTCGTGAGCGAGCGCGACCTGCTCGACGCGGTCGCCGCCGAGCTGCTCGGCCCGTGACCAAGCCCGCTCCGGCAGGGTTAGGGCCGAGCCAGGTCGTTACGATCCCGCCCCGATGACCACCCCTTTCGCCGACCGGCTCCTGATGGGCCCCGGCCCCGGCAACCCCTACCCGGAGGTGATCGGCGCCTTCACGAGGCCGGTGCTCGGTCACCTCGATCCTGACTTCGTCGCCCTGCTCGACGAGACGTGCGCCCGTCTGCGCACGGTGTTCCGAACGGGCAACGACCTCACCTTGCCGATCAGCGGCACGGGGTCGGCAGGCATGGAAGCCGCCTTCGTCAACGTGCTGGCGCCGGGCGACGTGGCGGTGGTCGGTGTCAACGGCGTGTTCGGTGGCCGCATGGCCGAGGTGGCGCGACGTTGCGGTGCCGAGGTGGTGCGCGTCGAGGCCGATTGGGGCACCCCCATCGACCCCCAGCGCCTGCTCGACGCCCACCCGGATCCCAAGGTGATCGCCGTGGTCCACGCCGAGACCTCTACGGGCGTGCGCAACGACATCGCTCCCCTTGGTGCGGCCAAGGGCGATGCGCTGCTCCTCGTCGACTGCGTCACCTCCCTCGGTGGCATCCCGGTCGAGATCGATGGCTGGGACGTCGACATCGCCTACTCGGGCACGCAGAAGTGCCTCGGCGTCCCACCCGGCCTCTCGCCGTTCACCATCTCGCCGCGGGCGCTCGAACGGCTCGTGCCGCTGTGTCAGAGCTGGTACCTCGACCTGTCCCTCATCGCCGCCTACGTGTCAGCCGCGGCTGCCGGTGGCGCGTCGCGCACGTACCACCACACCGCTCCGATCTCGATGGTCTACGGCCTCCACGCCGGACTCGGGGCCGTCCTCGACGAGGGGCTCGAAGCATCGTGGGCCCGTCATGCTGCCTGTGGCCAGGCGCTTCAGGACGGCCTCGTGGCCATGGGCTTCGAGCTCTTCGCCGCCGAGGGTCACCGCCTCCCCGAGCTGACCACGGTGTGGATGCCCGAGGGCATCGACGAGGCGGCGGTGCGTCGAGCGCTCCTGCTCCGCCACGGCATCGAGGTCGGTGGTGGCCTCGGCGCCTACGCCGGGCGCATGTGGCGCATCGGCTGCATGGGCCACACCGCCCGCATCCGCAACGTCGAGACGTTGCTCGCCGCCATCTCGGCCGAGACCGGTCGCCGCCCGTGATCCGGCTGCACGGCAAGCGGATCATGCTCCGCCCGCTCGTGGTGGCCGACTTCGCTCAGTGGAGCGAGGTGCGAGTCCGCAACGAGGGCTGGCTGCTCAAGTGGGAGCCCCAGCGGCTCGCGGGCCAGCCCGACCCAACCCGCGATCGGGATGCCTTCGCCGTGCGCAGCGCCGCCCGCGAGCGCGAGCGCCAGCTCGGCGCTGGCTACGGGTTCGGGATCTTCGTGGACGGCGCCTTCGCCGGCGAGATCAACCTCAACTCGATGCAGCGCGGTCCGTTCCAGAACGCCTACGTCGGGTATTGGATCGACGAGGCCCGCGCCGGCAACAGCTACATGCCCGAGGCCGTGGTGGTGGTGTGCAAGTACGGCTTCGAGGAGCTGCGCCTGCACCGCCTGCAGATCGCCATCATCCCCCGCAACAGCAACAGCCGCCGGGTGATGGAGAAGCTCCGCTACCGCGAGGAGGGCATCGCGGAGCGCTACCTCGAGATCAACGGGACGTGGGAGGACCACGTCCGGTACGCCATCACCTCGGAGGAGTGGGAGAAGCGGCGCGCCGAGCTGCACCGAGACTGGCTCTAGCTCCTTGTCATGGTTGAGCGTCCCCGGTGTCCCGGGGTTCAGAGCGTGGGCAGCTCGGCGGCGAGGTCGTCGAGGCCGAGACTGCCTTGGGCCAGTGCGGCGGTGTGCCAGCGCTTGAGGTCGAAGCGGTCGCCCTGGGTCCGCCGGGCCGCATCACGACCAGCCAGCCAGACGCGCTCGCCGAGCTTGTAGCTGATGGCCTGGCCGGGCCAGCCGAGGTAGCGAACCCATTCGCTGCGCAGGAAGGCCTCGTTCTTGCCGCCGTGGGCGAGCAGGAACTCGAGACCGAGCTCGGGCGTCCACCGCTCGCCGGGGTGGAACGGCTGACCACCAGGGATCGGGAGCCCCAGGTGCATGCCGATGTCGATCACGACCCGCACGGCCCGCAGCTGCTGGCCGACGAGGTAGCCGAGCCGATCGCCCGGGTCGGACAGGTAGCCGAACTCGTCCATCAGGCGCTCGGCGTACAGCGCCCACCCCTCGATGTTGCCGCTCACCGTGGTGCTCGTCTGGTAGAGGGAGAGGCGCTCGGCCTCGACTCGCCACTGCGCGAGCTGGAGGTGGTGGCCAGGAACACCCTCGTGGTAGCAGGTGCTCACCTCGGACCAGGTGGGGAAGCGGGTCGCACCCATGGTCGGGAACCAGGTGCGGCCAGGACGGCCGAAGTCGGCGCTGGGGGCCGTGTAGTACTGCGCGGCCGCTGTGCCCGGTGGGGCGATCATCGCCTCGACCGTGCGCACCCGGGGGTCCAGGTCGAAGTGCGTGACGTCGAGCGCGTCGACGGTGCGATCCATGAGGTCCTGCAGCCACCGCCTGAGGGCGTCCTCACCTTCGACGGCGTGACCGTGCCTCTCGAGGTGGGCTCGAGCCTCTTCAATGGTTGCACCTGCAACTACCTCGTTCGCAACAGCAACCATCTCGGCTTCGATGCGGAGGTGCTCGTCCCACCCCCAGGCGTAGGCGTCGTCGGGATCGAGTGTGGCGCCAAGGAACTGACGGGCGAACAGGACGTAGCGTTCGCGGCCGACGGGATCGGCGGTGGGAGCTGCGGCGGCATAGCGGCTGAGGATGCCGTGGACATCGACGAGCGCCTCGGTAGCCGCACGGGCCGCGGCGGCGAGGCGCTGCTGGTCGGCGCCGACGGGCGCCTGACCGGCCAGCGTGACGAACCAGGGCGTGGCGGTGCGCAGACCGGCCCAGGTGGCGACCTGCTCGGCGCACGCCTCGGCCTGGCGGCGAGGGGCGAGCACATCGAGGCGACGGCCTTCGGCCAGGGTCGCAGCCAGGCTGTCGTAGGCCGCGGGCACCGCCTCCATGCGGGTCGCGATGGTCGACCAGTCATCGGCATTGGCCCTGGCCATGTTGTCGAACGCCGAGCGAAGGTGGCCGACCGGTGAGCCGATCACCCGCAGGGGGCGGAGGTCTTCCTGGGCGTCGTGCAGGTCGAGGGCGAGTCCGAGACGATCCCGCAGGAGCGACGCGCACGTGCGATCGCCCTCGTCGCCCGCCGGCGTCCGATCGAGCTCGACCAGGGTGGTCCGGGCCAGCTCGATTCGGGCTTTGATGCCGGCTGGCGACAGATCGGGCAGCTCGCCGTCGTGACCAGCCAGGCCCAGCGCCGTGGCCAGCATCGGATCGAGGGCAGCCGATGCGAGGAGGTAGCGATCAGCAAGGGCCCGCACTGCGGCCACGGCTCAGCCCTTCTTGCTGATCTTGGCCTGGAGCGCGGCGAGGCGCTCACGGAACCAGGGCTGGCGGGTGCTCCACACCTGGGGGTCGATCTCACGCTGAACCGCTTCCTCGTGATCGCCGATGCCGGCCATGGCCACGAGCGTCGCCTTGGTCACCACGGACAGCTCCCGGGGCACGTCGGCGGCCTTGGCCGCGAGCGCGTGGGCCACCGCGG
>JBBRTJ010000037.1:0-31203 GCA_038244535.1 Acidimicrobiales bacterium
CGTCCGGTGCCGAGGTCCTTGGCCGCCACGTGCAGGATGCCGTTCGCGTCGATGTCGAAGGTGACCTCGATCTGCGGCACGCCGCGAGGCGCCGGCGGCAGATCGACGAGCTGGAACTTGCCGAGGGTCTTGTTGTAGCTCGCCATCTCCCGCTCGCCTTGCAGCACGTGGATCTCGACGCTCGGCTGCATGTCCTCGGCGGTGGTGAACACCTCGGTGCGACGCGTGGGAATGGTGGTGTTGCGCTCGATCAGCTTGGTCATGACGCCACCCTTGGTCTCGATGCCGAGCGACAGCGGCGTCACATCCAGCAGCAAGATGTCCTTCACGTCACCCTTGAGCACGCCGGCTTGCACGGCGGCGCCGATGGCCACCACCTCGTCGGGGTTCACGCCCTTGTGCGGCTCGTTGCCGGTCATCGACTGGACGAGCTCCTGCACGGCGGGCATCCGGGTGGAGCCACCAACGAGCACGACGTGGTCGACCTGGCCCTTGGTGAGCCCAGCGTCCTTGATGGCCTGCTCGAAAGGACCCTTGCACCGCTCGAGCAGATCGGAGGTGAGATCCTGGAACTTGGCCCGGCTGAGCGTCTCGTCGAGGTGGAGCGGTCCCTCGGGCGTGGCCGTGATGAACGGCAGGTTGATCTGGGTCTGCTGCACCTGGGACAGCTCGATCTTGGCCTTCTCGGCCGCTTCCTTCAGGCGCTGAGCGGCCATCTTGTCGTTGGCCAGATCGATGCCGTGCCCAGCCTTGAACTGCTGCGTGAGCCAGTCGATGATGCGCTGGTCCCAGTCATCGCCACCAAGGTGGGTGTCGCCATGGGTGCTCTTGACCTCGAAGACGCCGTCGCCGATCTCGAGCACGGACACATCGAAGGTCCCGCCACCGAGGTCGAACACGAGGACGGTCTCGTCGGTCGTGCCTCGCTCGAGGCCGTAGGCGAGGGCGGCAGCCGTCGGCTCGTTGATGATGCGGAGGACCTCGAGACCGGCGATCTGGCCGGCTTCCTTGGTCGCCGTGCGCTGCGCGTCGTCGAAGTAGGCGGGCACGGTGATGACCGCCTGCGTGACGGTCTCGCCGAGGTAGGCCTCGGCATCGCGCTTCAGCTTCATCAGCGTGCGGGCGCTGATCTCCTGCGAGGAGTACTTCTTGCCGTCGATGTCGATGCTCCAGTTGGTGCCCATGTGCCGCTTGACCGAGCGGATCGTGCGATCCGGGTTGGTGATGGCTTGGCGCTTGGCCACCTCACCGACGAGCACCTCGCCGGTCTTGGAGAACGCCACCACCGACGGCGTCGTGCGGCCGCCCTCGGAGTTGGGGATGACGACGGGGTCGCCGGCCTCGAGGACCGAGACGACGGAGTTGGTGGTACCGAGGTCGATTCCAACGGCCTTGGGCATGGGGGTGCCTCCTTGAGACGGGTGCAGGTACAAGATGTCGTGTGCTGTCGAGCATAAAGGTTGAGTGCCCTACGCTCAACTTCACGATCCTGTGGCGCCTGTCACGGCTCTTTCTCGCTGCATCCATCCTGGAGGGGCACCACTTCGTACAGTGGCGCCATGACCGGCGACCTGATCCTCCTCCGTCACGGCGAGAGCGACTGGAACCAGCGCAACCTCTTCACGGGCTGGCACGACGTGGCGCTCACCGCCCTCGGCGAGGAGCAGGCCAGACAAGGCGGCCGCGCGCTGGTCGAGGCGGGAGCGCTCCCTGACGTCGTGCACACCAGTCTCCTGCGCCGCGCCATCCACACGGCCGAGCTCGCCCTGAGCGCCTCCGACCGCTCGTGGATACCCGTCAACCGGAGCTGGCGCCTGAACGAGCGCCACTACGGCGACCTGCAGGGCCTCGACAAGAAGGAGACCGCGCAACGTTGGGGCGCCGAGCAGACCCACCTCTGGCGCCGCTCCTACGACGTCCCGCCGCCACCCGTGTCGGTCGACAGCCCCGAGCATCCGAGCAACGATCCTCGCTACGCCGATCTGGCGCCCGACGTCCTCCCCGCCACCGAGTGCCTCAAGGACGTCGTCGCCCGCGTGCTCCCCTACTGGTACGACGAGATCGTGCCCGGCCTGCGCGCCGGGCACACCGTGCTGGTCGTCGCTCACGGCAACTCGCTGCGAGCACTCGTGAAGCACCTCGAGCACATCTCGGACGCCGACATCGCCGAGCTCAACATCCCGACGGGCATCCCCCGGCGCTACCGGCTCGACCACGTGCTTGCACCGGTTGAAGTGGGCTACCTTGGCGACGCCGAGGCAGCCGTCGCCGCCGCTGAATCCGTCGCCCGGCAGGCAGGGTGATGCCTTTGCGTCATGACACGCAAGGTTCAGCGTCTCGTGGCCGAGCCGTTCGTTCCGGGACCCACCGCGGTAACCCTGACCACGTCTCATTGAGTCGAACGGCTCTTGCCGTGCCTCGACCCGCTTCGTACCGTGCACCGCAGGTCCGAGCCGGGGGGAGCATTGGCTTGGACCACGCAGAGCACCAGGGAGGCATCCGTTGTGAGCGTTGCCGACGATCATCGCGACGCAGACACGCTGCGGGCACGGGTTGCCGAGACGCGCATGCGTGAGCTGGCGACGCCGGTGGCTCGTCCCACCGGCGAGCGCAAGCTCCGGCTCGTGCTGTTGGGCCTCGACGCGGGTGCCCTGCTCGCAGGGTGGTTCCTCGCCTTCATCGTGTTCCCCGTCCAGGTGGTGCAGTCAACGAGCACGTCGCTCGGACTGACGCTCACCCTCAGCGTCTTCGGCCTGTGGATCTTGCATGTCCACGACCTCTACCTGGCCCGCACATCGAGCGTCCGGTCGATCGAGGTCAGCCGCCTGTTCCGCTCGTGTGCCATCTTGGCCGTTGCCGGGCTCGCCATCACGAGCCTGCTCCGCATCGAGTCCACCGCACGCGAGATCATGCGCGAGATCATCATCGGAGCCGCCTTCAGCTTCGTCTTCCTCGTCGTGCTGCGCAGCGCCTACCGCGCCTGGATGACCGCGGCCCGTGAGCGGGGCGAGTACATCCGAGAGGTCGTGCTCGTCGGCACGAACGAGGACGCGGCGGATCTCCTCGACCTGCTCGCCGACCACCCTGACCTCGGCATGCGTGTGGTCGCCGTCCTTGGCCAACGGGCCGAGGCGATGGAGCGCGGCATGGCCGCCCTGTACCGCGGCACGGCCGCCATGACCATGGGCGTCTTGGCCGAGCTTGGTGCCACCAGCGCGGTGATCGCAACGGGCGCCATCGAACAACGACAGTTGAACGAGCTCGTTCGTGACCTGCAATCCGCCAAGGTCGAGATCCACCTGAGCAGCGGCGTGCGCGGCATCGACTTCAGGCGCCTCCGACCGCTCCCACTAGCCCACGAGCCGCTCTTCTACCTCGAGCCGCCGGTGCTCTCGCGCTGGCAGTTGTTCTTCAAGCGGGCCATCGACCTCACGATGGGCGTGCTCGGCCTGATCCTGAGTCTGCCGATCACCGTGCTGCTCGCGATCCTCATCAAGGCCCACGACCGAGGTCCCGTCTTCTTCAAGCAGGTGCGCGTCGGACGTGACGGTGAGCTGTTCACGGTCTTCAAGTTCCGGACCATGGTCGTGGACGCCGAGGCCAAGCTCGCCGCGCTGATGGAGCAGAACGAGCGGGGCGGACCGCTGTTCAAGATGGAGAACGACCCCCGAGTCACGCGGCTGGGACGTTTCCTCCGCGACAGCAGCCTCGACGAGGTGCCCCAGCTCTGGAACGTCATCAAGGGTGAGATGAGTCTCGTCGGCCCCCGACCCGCCCTGCCGGCCGAGGTCGAGGCGTTCGACGACGAACTCCTGGCCCGAACCAAGGTCAAGCCCGGCATCACGGGGCTCTGGCAGGTCGAGGCTCGTGACAACCCGAGCTTCAAGGCCTACCGACGCTTCGACCTGTTCTACGTCGACAACTGGTCGGTGGGACTCGACCTCGTCATCTTGCTGGCCACCGCTGAGCAGGTCATCGCCCGGGCGATCAAGAGCATCGTCGGCCGTGGGGAGTCGATCGACGACGAGTACAGCTCCCCGGAGGGCCTCGCCGCCGCCGGTGGCCCCGCTACCGACGACGCCTGAAGCCTCACGCCGCTCGCCCCCGAAGCTGACGCCTGACGCCTCACGCCCCCGGCGCCTCACGCCCCCGGCACCCGGGTTGCTGAGGCCGGCCTTTACGTCGCGTTGTTGCTGTTGTACGACAACGACGCGACGCAAAGCGTGCTGGGGACGGGTCGAGGTCGCGACGGGAGGCCCATCGACCGACCTGGGCGCCTCGGCAACGGGCCCGGCCGCGGCCGACCCCAGACGCGACGAGGGGGCCGCACGCTGAACGTGCGGCCCCCTCGGGCAACGCCTACCGCCGTGGTCCGAACTGATCAGGTGCGGCTACCGACGAACTCCGGATAGGCCAGGACACCCATCTCAGGCAGATCGAGACCGGCGATCTCGTCCTCCTCGGTCGAGCGGATGCCGCCCTTGGTGAGCTTGTTCTGGATGAAGAAGAAGCCGAACGCCACCCCGAAGATCACCGTTGCGATCACCAGCACACCGAGGGCCTGGGCGCCGAGTTGGCCCCAATCCCCCTTGATGATCCCCTCGACGCCCTTGGAGCCCGAGCCGTTCCAACCGCCGCCGTAGCTGCCGTTGGCAAAGATGCCGACGGCAAGCACGCCAAAGGCACCGTTCACGCCGTGCACGGCGATGGCGCCCACCGGATCGTCGATCTTGAACTTCCGCTCCACGATGAAGACGGCCTCGATCACCAGAACACCGGCGATGATGCCGATCACCGCGGCTGCCCAGGGCGCAACGAAGGCGCAGGGCGCAGTGATGGCCACCAGGCCGGCCAGCATGCCGTTGGCCATCATGCCGGGATCTGGCTTGCCGGTCCGGAACATGATCCACACGATCGCCATCGTGGCGCCGAACGCCGCGGCGATGGCGGTGTTGGTGGCCACCACAGCGAACTGGACATCGGAGGCGGCAAAGGTCGATGCGGCGTTGAAGCCGAACCAGCCGAACAGCAGGATGAAGGTGCCGAGCATGGCCATCGGGATGTGGTGGCCGGGCATCGCCTTGGGCTTGCCGTCCTTGCCGAACTTGCCCAATCGGGGCCCGAGGACGAGCGAACCAGCCAAGGCGGCCGCCCCACCCACCATGTGCACGACGCCGGAGCCGGCGAAGTCCACGTAGCCCGCACCGAGGCTCATCGAGTCCCAGGTCTTGGCCAGCCAGCCGCCACCCCAGGTCCAGCTGGCGAACAGCGGGTAGTAGATCGCTCCGCAGAAGATGCCCCACGCCATGAAGCTCTTCCACTTCCAGCGCTCGGCCATCGAGCCGGTCGGGATCGTGGCCGTGGTGTCCATGAAGGCCACCATGTAGAGGAAGAACGCCACGACGCCGGGCGTGATGGCGTCGCCGCTCAATGCCCAGCCCCCCTTGAACAGGAAGATCCAGTTGCCCGAGCCGAGGAGGGGACCTCCGGGCGCGGCACCGGAGCCGAAGTACGACGAGCTGTCGAAGCCGCCGAAGGCGAGTGGGAAGCCGATGAAGAAGAAGCCGACGAACCCGAGGCCGAAGACGGCGAAGTTCGTGCTCACGACGTGGGCGGCGTGCTTGGCCCGACAGAAGCCGGTTTCCACCAAGGCGAAGCCGGCCTGCATGAAGATCACGAGGACGGCGCCGATCACCACCCAGAGCAGGTTGGTCGAGAACTTCAGCGAGTCGACGTTGGTCTGTACGGACTCGGCGGTGGGGGCATCGGCGGCGAAGGCGAGGCCACCGGTCAGTGCAACGAGCCCGCTTGCCACCACCCCCCCGACGGCTAGGCGTCCAACCGTTCGGCGCAAGGGCGCTGGGACCGAACGCAGCATGTGTGGTCTCCTCGTGAGTTGGCAGTGCGTTGCGCTCGCTGGGGCACGTCGTCGGGCAGGAGTCGCGCAACTGATGAGTGGTCGATAGGGACCGTACGAACCGAGCGTTTCCCGCCCGTGTTGCCACGATGACGCACGCGCAACAGATTTCTGTCGTAAACCTGACGGTCAGGCCCGGGACAGGACCGCGTCAGTGAGTGGTCAGGCGAGGGCGGCGAGGATCGTCGTCGCGGCATCACCCGGCGCCGTGCCCTGATCGAAGACCAGGTCGGGGTGCAGGGGTGCCTCGTAGGGATCGTCGATCCCCGTCATGCCACGCAGTTCGCCGGCACGGGCCTTGGCGTACAGGCCCTTCGGGTCGCGGACCTCGCACTCGGCGAGCGAGGTCGCCATGTGGACCTCGAGGAAGGGGAGGCCGGCGGCGACATGGATCGCCCGCGCCTGCTCGCGGCCCTCCCGATAGGGGCTGATCACCGGCACCAGAGCGATGACGCCAGCATCGGCGAACAGCCGTGCCACTTCTGCGACACGGCGCACGTTTTCGACGCGATCAGCCGCCGAAAACCCGAGATCACCGTTCAGGCCGTGACGAAGGTTGTCGCCGTCGAGCAGGTAGTGCGCTCGGCGCCGCGCCGTGAGCCGTTGGGCCAGCGCTGATGCGACGGTGCTCTTGCCCGACCCGGACAGTCCGGTGAACCACACCGTGGCCCCCGACAGACCAGCCGCAGCCCACCGCTCGACACGGGGGATCCCGCTGTCGTGCCAGACGACGTTGGCGCTGACCGGGCCGGTGGTCGACCCTGAACCGTCGGTCACTGCGGCTCGCCGAGGATCATCCCGGCACCGACGGTCTCGTTGGTGCCTTCCTCGATGAGGATGAAGCTGCCCGTGGTCCGGTTACGTCGGTACTCGTCGAACATCAGCGGCACCGTGGTCCGCAACGTGACGCGGCCCATCTCGTTCATGAGAAGGCGCCCGCCGGCATCCTCACGGTGGAGGCTGTTGACGTCGAGGCGGTAGTTCAACGACTTCACCATGGCCCGGGCGTTGCGGGTGGTGTGCTTGATGGAGTAGGTGCCTCGCTCGGTGAGCGGCCGCTCGTTGAACCAGCACACCATGGCGTCGATGTCCTGGCTGACCGTCGGCATGTTGTGCGGCCGGCAGATCATGTCGCCGCGGCTGATGTCGATCTCGTCGCGCAGGCGCAGCGTGACCGACATCGGCATGGACGCCTCGTCGATCGGACCGTCAAAGGTGTCGACCGACGAGATCGTGGTGGCGAAGCCCGACGGCAGGACCATGACCTCGTCGCCGGGCCGGAACTGGCCCCCGGCCACCTGGCCGGCAAAGCCGCGGTAGTCGTGGTGCTCGTTGGACATGGGCCGCACGACGTACTGAACCGGGAAGCGCGGGTCGATGAGGTTGCGATCCGAGCCGACGTAGACGTTCTCGAGGTACCAGAGCAACGTTGGGCCCTGGTACCACGGCATGTTCGGCGAGTGCGAGATCACGTTGTCGCCCAGCAGCGCGCTGACCGGGATGAAGGTGAGATCGGTGAACTCGAGCTTGCTCGCGAACTCGGTGAACTCCTCGCGGATCTCGTTGTAGCGCTCCTCGTCCCACTCGACGAGGTCCATCTTGTTGATGCACACGGCCAGGTGGCTGACCCGCAGCAGCGATGCGATGACGGCATGCCGGCGGCTCTGCTCGAGCATGCCCTTGCGGGCATCGACGAGCACCAGGGCCACATCGGCCGTGCTGGCGCCGGTGACCATGTTGCGCGTGTACTGCACGTGCCCCGGGGTGTCGGCGATGATGAACTTCCGACGAGGGGTGGCGAAGTAGCGGTAGGCGACATCGATCGTGATGCCCTGCTCGCGCTCGGCGCGGAGGCCGTCGGTCAGAAGGGCGAGGTTCGTGTACTCGAACCCCTTGTCGCGACTCGTGCGCTCGACAGCCTCGAGCTGGTCCTCAAAGATGCTCTTGGAGTCGTAGAGGAGCCGCCCGATGAGCGTGCTCTTGCCGTCGTCGACCGAACCGGCGGTGGCGAATCGAAGCAGCTCCATCAGAAGTACCCCTCTTTCTTTCTG
Source organism: Acidimicrobiales bacterium (assembly GCA_038244535.1). Classification (GTDB taxonomy): domain Bacteria; phylum Actinomycetota; class Acidimicrobiia; order Acidimicrobiales; family Ilumatobacteraceae; genus JBBRTJ01. The sequence continues at coordinate 7,969 of JBBRTJ010000037.1, forward strand.
TCTTCCATGGCGGCCTCGGTGACCTTGTCGTCAGCTCGCGTCGCACCGCGCTCGGTGATCCGAGATGCCGCCACCTCGAGGATCACCTGCTCGATCGTGGCCGCCGGCGACTCGACCGCTCCGGTGCACGACGCGTCGCCCACCGTTCGGTAGCGCACCGTCATCTCGAGCGGCGTCTCGTCGGGGAGCAGCGTGATGAACTCGCTCACCGCCAGCCACATCCCATCGCGCTGGAACACCTCACGCTTGTGGGCGTAGTAGATCGACGGGATCTCGATCTCCTCGCGTTGGATGTACTGCCAGATGTCGAGCTCGGTCCAGTTCGAGATGGGGAAGACCCGGATGTGCTCGCCCTTGCGATGACGCCCGTTGTAGAGGCTCCACAGCTCAGGCCGCTGGTTCTTCGGATCCCACTGCCCGAACTCGTCGCGAAAGGAGTACACCCGCTCCTTGGCACGAGCCTTCTCCTCGTCGCGGCGACCGCCGCCGAACACGGCATCGAACTGGTTGTCGACGATGCCATCGAGCAGCGGGATGGTCTGCAAGCGGTTGCGGCTTGCTCGAGGGCCCTTCTCCTCGATCACACGGCCCTTGTCGATGGCGTCCTGGACGCTGGCCACGACGAGCTTGATGCCGAGCTCTTCGACCCGGCGATCACGGAACTCGATCACCTCGCTGAAGTTGTGACCGGTGTCGACGTGCATCACGGGGAACGGGATGCGGGCGGGTGCAAAGGCCTTCTCGGCGAGGCGCAGCATGACGATGCTGTCCTTGCCACCGGAGAAGAGCATGACGGGACGCTCGAACTCGGCCGCGACCTCACGGACGATGAAGATGGACTCGTCTTCGAGAAGGTCGAGGTGGGTGCGCTTCACGGAGGACCTCGTGCGGTTCGGCGTGTGATCGTTCTTGGTGGTCATGATGCTCCTGGGCTCAACTGCACCGAGCGACCGCGGCAAGCACGGCGGCCGCCAGCTCGGGTCGACAGATCAACAGGTCGGGCAGCCATGGACGCTCCTGGTTGTAGCGCAGCGGGGAACCGTCGATGCGGGACGTGTGGAGGCCGGCCGCCTGGCACACGGCCACCGGTGCAGCCGAATCCCACTCCCACTGGCCACCGCCATGCAGGTAGACGTCGGATTGGCCGAGCACCACCGAGCACGCCTTGGCTCCGGCGGATCCCATCGGCACGAGCTCGGCACCGAGCTCGGCGGCCACCGCTTCGGTGATGGCCGGAGGACGGGTGCGGCTGACCACCAGACGGAGCGGACCTGACTCGGGCGGCGCCACCGGCACCGCGGGATGGGAGGTCAGGACGAGCCCCTGCGCCGGCAGGGCGACGGCCCCGGCCGCCAGGACGCCGTCGACCACCAGCGCAACGTGCACGGCCCAGTCCGGGCGCGGAGGCTCACCGAACTCGCGGGTCCCGTCGAGCGGGTCGATGATCCACACGCGGGAAGCCTCGAGGCGGCTGAGGTCGTCGGCGCTCTCCTCCGACAAGATCGAGTCGCCGGGTCGGGCCGCGGCGAGCGCGGCCAAGAGGAGCTCGTTGGCCTGCAGGTCGCCGGCCTTGCCGAGCGACTCGGTGGCGAGCCCGGACGAGCGGAGCGACACGAGCAGTTCCCCCGCCAGACCGGCGAGCCGAGCAGCAAGCCCGGCATCGTCGAGCAGGTCAGTGGTCTGGCGAGCGGGTGAAGCACCCGACTGGGTGGGCAACAGGAATCCTCCGTGGGCGCGGGGCCGAGACAGGGCTCACCGACGGGTGATGCGAGGCCATGTGTCGGAGCGGTCAAACTACCGGAACCGGGGCAACGTCCGGCTGACACCTCAGCAAAGCGTCGGTGAACGATGCATACGGCCTACAGGGTGCGTCGTGCACCCTGCGACGGGCATCAGACGGCGTCGCTGCCCATCTCGCCGGTGCGGATCCGGACCAGACGATCGATCGGGACGGCCCAGATCTTGCCGTCGCCGATCTTGCCCGTACGGGCGGCGTTCGTGATGAGGTCGATCACCTTGTCGGCGTCGGCGCTCTCGATGATGATCTCGACTTTGACCTTGGGCAAGAAGTCGACGGTGTACTCGGCGCCTCGATAGGTCTCGGTCTTGCCGCCCTGGCGGCCGAAGCCCTTGACCTCTGTGGCCGTGAGGCCCATGACGCCGGCGTCGCGCAGCGCCGTCTTCACGTCATCGAGCTTGTGGGGCTTGATGATTGCGGTGACGAGGTGAAGCAACGTCGGCCTCCTGGGTGTCGGGGTTCACTGGTGGGTAGCTGGATGTGTTCTGACTGCTGGCTGAACGTACGAGGTGGGGGTTTCCCGCTCGTGTGGGAGGGATTACGCCTCCCGCGCCACGAACTGACGCGAATCTGACGATTCGAGCAGGTAACCCCGCGATCGTACGGTTCGAATCACCAGGTGGACCGAGGTGAGCCGTCGCCGAAGGCGCAGGACGTGCACGTCGAGGGCGTTGCGGCCGGGGAGACCCTCGGGCCAACCGGCGCGCCCCAGCGCGTCACGGCTCACGACCGCTCCGTAACGGTCGAGGAGCGATCTGGTGATCCGAGCCTCGACTGGTGGGAGCGATGCCCAGCGGCCACCGTGGCGAACGACGCCGTCGTCGTCGATCGACGGCGCCGACAACGACACCGCCCGTGAACGGAGCGACAGCGTGTCGACCCTGGCCCGCACGTCCAGATCCGCGGCGGGGACTCGCACCCAGTCCTCGAGGAGATCGTCGACATGGGGCGGGGGTGACCCGTCCTCGACGAGGAGCAGGCGGGGAACGCCTTGCGCCGCGAGGCGATCGCGCATCTCGTTCTCCCGGGGCCAGCGAACCAGCACGACGTCCATCGGGTTCTGACCGTAGAGACGAGAGTTTTCCCTCATGTTTCGTCGAGATGAAGGTCAGACACCGTGACCGCCGCCGGAGGATTACCGAAAACCGGTGCCGCGTTCCCTATGATCAGCCGCCATGGCAAAGCAGGCTCACCTCGAGCACCTCGGGAAGGTCTCACTCTTCTCCTCGTGCAGCAAGAAGGACCTCGAGCGCATCGCCAAGGCGACGACCGAGTTGATCATCCCCGCCGGGAAGGTCCTGGTCGACCAGGGCCAGACCGGCAAGGAAGCCTTCATCATCGTCGATGGTGAAGCCACGGCCCGGCGCAATGGCAAGAAGATCGCCACCTTGGGGCCCGGCGACATGGTCGGTGAGCTCTCGCTGCTCGATCGCGGTCCACGCACGGCGACGGTCACCACCGACACCGAGACCACGGTCCTGGTGCTCGACCAGCGCGGCTTCAGCGGCGTCCTCGACGAGGTGCCGGCCCTGGCCCACAAGATGATGGCGGCGCTTGCTGCTCGCGTCCGGGAGCTCGACCGCAAGGTGTACGGCTGATCCTGGCGGCAGCCACCACCGGACGGGTGTCCGGCTTGCGTTAGGTTCACGGGCGCCATGAGCGCCACGACGCACGCACCGGATGAAGCGGCCGACGCGGGTCCCCGCCGGCTGAAACCTCACCACGCCGTCATCGGCCTGGGCGCAGCCGTCGCGCTGTTCACCCTCGGATCTGGCGTGGCCGCGCTGGTCGAGCAGTGGCACGACGACTCGCCGGTGAGCCGAGAGGTCTTCGACGGCATCCCCGGCCCCCTCCAGCTGGTCTTCTACACGTTGATCCCGGTCCTGCTCCTGTACGGGTCGATCCTGTTCGCTCAGCGCGTGAAGAACTGGGAGCGTGGCGCGCCTGACCGGCGCCGCCTCACGCCCGCCAACGCCAAGCGGCGAGCACGCGACTTCCGCGCCGGCGCCTACATGCGCACCCTGTTGCGTGATCCCGCCGAGGGGATCATGCACTCGTTGATCTACTTCTCGTTCCTCGTGCTGCTCGGCGTCACCACGGTGCTCGAGATCGACCACCAGCTGCCCGAGGCGGCCAAGTTCCTCCATGGAACCATCTACCAGGGCTACTCCTTCATCGGCGACCTCGCCGGCCTGACCCTCCTCATCGGCGTGGTGTGGGCCATCGGCCGCCGCTACGGCCAGCGGCCCTACCGCATCCGGATCAAGACCAAGCCCGAGCACGCCGTCATCCTGGGCACCTTCCTGGCCATCGCCGTCACGGGCTTTGCCACCGAGGTCTTCCGCCTGGCCAAGGCCGGGGCACCCGAGTTCGAGCGCTGGTCCTTCCTCAGCTGGCCGATCGCCAACACGATGACGGGGTGGTCCGACAGCACGCTCACCACCTGGCACCAGGTGACCTGGGTCGGTCACGTCATCACCTTCATGGTGTTCCTGGTGCTGCTGCCCACCACGATGCTGCGCCACATGTTCACCTCGCCGCTCAACATGTACCTGCGCGACCGCGAGCGGCCCAAGGGCGCCATGAAGGCCATGCCGAACCTGGCCGAGACCTCGCTCGAGTCGTTCGGCGCCTCGGTGATCGAGGACTTCACGTGGAAGCAGCTGCTGGACACCGATGCGTGCACCATGTGCGGGCGATGCACGGCGGTGTGCCCCGCCCACGCCACCGGCAAGCCGCTCGACCCCCGCGAGATCGTGCTCAAGGTCGGAGAGGTCATGGCCGCCACCGGATCGCCGGTGGTGACGCCGCCCATCGGCACCGACCACGACATCCACCTGGTGCCCGGCTCGGTGTTCCAGAGGATCACCACCGAGGAGATCTGGAGCTGCACCACCTGCAAGGCGTGCGACGAGAACTGCCCGGTCAACATCGAGATCCTCGACAAGATCCTCGACATGCGCCGGTACCTGTCGCTCATGGAGAGCGACTTCCCGGCCGAGCTCGGCAACGCCTACCGGGCCATGGAGAACCAGGGCAACCCGTGGGGCATGAACCAGGGCGAGCGGGCCGACTGGGCCCGAGACCTCGACGGCGTCACCGTGGTCGACCCCGGCGAAGCCCTGACGCACGAGTACCTGTACTGGGTCGGTTGCGCCGGGTCGTTCGACGACAAGAACAAGAAGGTCACCCAGGCCATGGCCAAGCTGCTGCGGCGGGCCGGCATCGACGTGGCCATCCTCGGGCCGAGCGAGATGTGCACCGGCGATCCTGCCCGGCGCTCGGGCAACGAGTACCTGTTCCAGATGCTGGCCATGCCCAACGTCGAGATGCTCAACGGCATGGGTGTGCGCAAGATCATCACCCAGTGCCCGCACTGCTTCAACACGCTGAAGAACGAGTACCCGCAGCTCGGAGGTCACTACGAGGTGGTGCACCACAGCCAGTTCCTCGAGCAGCTCATCGAGACCGGCCGCCTCGACCTGGCCGGCGCCACCCTCGAAGAGCGGGTCACCTACCACGACTCCTGCTACCTGGGCCGCCACAACGACGTGTACCTCGCACCCCGCAAGGTCATCGGCAAGCTCAAGGGCATCGACATCGTCGAGATGCCCCGCAACGGCGTGCAGGGCATGTGCTGCGGTGCCGGCGGGGCGCGCATGTGGATGGAGGAGACGATCGGCGAGAAGGTCAACGACGCCCGGGCCAAGGAGGCCATCGCCACCGGCGCCACCAGGATCGCCACGGCCTGTCCCTTCTGCTACATCATGCTGGACGACGGCGTGAAGGGGCAGGGGTTCGAGGAGGACCAGATCCGCGTCGCTGACATCTCGATGCACCTGCTCGAAGCGATCGAGCGCGGCGAGCGAGCCCAGCGTGACACCGTGATCACGGTTCCGCAGCCGCCCTACATCGTCTCCGATTGACCGCGGCCCGGCAGGCCGACTACTTGTCGAAGTTCTCCGAGTAGCGGCTCGGGGTCGGGCCTCGCTGGCCCTGGTACTTGCTGCCGACGGCGGCCGAGCCGTAGGGCACCTCGGCCGGGGTGGTCATGCGCAGGAACGAGATCTGACCGATCTTCATGCGGGGGTAGAGCGTGATGGGCAGGTTGGCCACGTTCGACAGCTCCAGGGTGAGGTGGCCGTCCCAGCCGGCGTCGACGAAGCCGGCTGTCGAGTGGATGAGGAGGCCCAGGCGCCCGAGCGAGCTCTTGCCCTCGAGTCGGGCGACCAGGTCGTTGGGGAGAGTCACCCGCTCGAGGGTCGAGCCGAGCACGAACTCGCCCGGATGAAGCATGAAGACCCCATCCTCGGGGATCTGCACGAGCTCGGTCAGGTCCTCGAGGGTCTCCTTGACGTCGATGTGGCTCAGGGTGTGGTTGCGGAACACCCGGAACAGCCGGTCGATGTGGAGGTCGACCGACGAGGGCTGGATGCAGCTCTCGTCGAGCGGCTCGATGACGATGCGGCCACAGGCGAGCTCGTCGCGGATGGAACGATCAGACAGGATCATCGCCGAGCGACCCTAGTGGTCCAACCCCACACCACCCGCCGCCTCACACCACGATCGTCAGCTTCAGCACCATGTCCGACCCCACCGCGTCAACGACCGTCGCGCCGCATGCCGACGTCGTCAACGATCGTGGCGTCGGGCGTCTGGCACCCCAAGTGGCGGTGACGGTGACCACCGACGACGTGCGGACCACGACCGAGACGCTCAGCGCCGAGCGCTTCGAGCTGCTCGGTTGACTATGCCGTGCGGCGCAGCTCGGCACTGAGGTGGTGGGTCAGCGGCAGACCGACGGCAGCCATCCGCAGGACGTAGCGGAGCACGTCGGCCTCGACCGTGATGTCGCGCTCGACCATCGTCACGTCCTTGGCGGTTGCCGTCTGACCGAGCAGCGTCGAGCGCAACCGGAAGCTCCGACCGTCGAAGCCGCCCTCGGTCACCTCGACGATGCCCGTCGGATGGGCGATCACGACCTCGACTCGGTCAGGCGCGGGCAGCCGCCAGTAGCCGGTCTCGGCGTGGAGCGGCCGGCCGTCATCGGAAGCGGTCGTCCGCTGGCCGTAGGCCAAGAAGGGCTTGCCGACGTGGGCGAACGTGACGGTCTCGTTGAAGGCGAACGACTCGATGGTCGGGTACTCGCCGTGACCGGAGCCGGTCCACGTGCCGAGCAGCATCGACAGGGGGACGATGGCGGGATGGAGCTCGGGTACGACCACGGGCCCAGCCTCGCGCTCGCCGACCGCCGAGGGTGCCACTCGATCGCCGCGCTATCGTCTCGGCCGCACGCTGCGGGCGTAGTTCAGCGGCAGAACATCAGCTTCCCAAGCTGAGAACGCGGGTTCGATTCCCGTCGCCCGCTCCACTGAAAGACCTGCTCAGGGTGAGTGCGCCCTCCGAGCAGGCTCCCGAAATCAGTCGTTGCGCCATGTCGTGCCACTTCCGTGCCACCGCGGAACTGCGGCCTCGCGTCGCGCCGCCGCGGCGGCGGCCCGTAGCTCGCGGAGTGTCGCGGCGTCGGTGATCGAGTACTCGTGGTCGGCGTGGTCGTCGAACGCGGCGACGATGGCGTCGGTCTCGGGCGTCATCAGGTCGGCGTGGCCAGCGGTCGGGCCGCGGCATGCGGACGTTTCGAATCGACGGGACGATGAGGTGATTCGTCGCCGTCAGCCTGAGCCGTTGGTCCGGACCTGGTCCTCGATCGTCACCAGACGTGGGTCACGCAGACCGACGCTGTCGGTGTCCCACATCGACTCGGGGTAGACCACCTGCCCCGTCATCCACATCTCGTAGCGCGACAGCGTCGCGACCTGGAACGCGGGCTCCGGTATGCGCAGTGACGGGCGGATCAACCCGAGCGGGACCGCCGAGACGAATCCGCGCCTGCCGTAGTAGGTCCAGTCGCCCTCGAGGAAGACGGCGGCAACACCCATCCCGTTTGCACGCGCGAGAGCCGCCTCGAGCAGGCGGGTGCCAACACCTCGGCGTTGATGGGTGGGTACGACGGAGAGCGGCGTGAGCATCAACGCGTCGACCAACCTGCTCCTCGCGTCGATCCACGCCTTGCTCAACTGCACGTGTCCGACGATCGCGTCGTCGTCCGCGACGAGGCTGATCCGCGTCGCGCCGCTGGCGTCCAGTGCTCGCATCATCTGCACCACCGGACCGTCGGCCTGCTCGTCGAACGCAGCAGCGACGACCGCCTCGATTGCGGACTGCTCCGACGGCCGTGCTGCACGAACCTCCACCTCGGGGACCGTAGCGGTGCTCCCAGCAGCCCAGCTGGCGAAGATGCCCGGAGACATCGACCAGCCATGCGGTCAGGCGTCGATGGCGTCGATCCCGCCGCATCCCACAACGCTCAATCGGGATCGGCCTGCGGTGTGTCCCCAGTCGCCGGATCGGCGACGCCGAAGGGCCGAGCACTTGGCCCGATCACGCCGTCGGTGTCCACGGCCAGATCGGAGCGCATGAGTCATGTCGTCCTCGTCAAAGGCAATGGGCCTGGACTGACGTTCGGTGACGCTCTGAACGGCTGGCACCAAGGCGGCCCCGTCTCGACGAGCTCATCGCCGCGCTGACGGCAGCCGACTCCGGAGCCTGACCGCTCAGGGCAGACTTTTCGGTTCACGGCGGGCCCGAACGGGCAAAGGGAGAGTATGGACATCATCCGACATGACGACGGCTCGCTGACCGTTCCCGTAATCGCTGGCCGCCACGACCACGACGGCGAGGTTGGAGACGCACCGACCGAAACGGTGGCGCCCTCCGAGGAGACGATGGTGATCCGCCCGGGCGAGGGTGGCTACGTCGACGCACTCGCGAAGTGGGACGCCCAGCAGCACCCCGAACGAGGTGAGGCCGTGTCGACGGCGTCCGGTCGCGAGCAGGCGATGCACGTCGTGCACGCCGTCGCCGAGGACCGCGAGCAGGTCGCGGAAGCGGTCGTGGAGCTCGCCGACCCCGAGGCAGGCGGCGAGGCGCTGCGTCACGTGCTCGTCGGCGGGACCCCATCGGTGAAGGCGTTCGCCGAGGAGATCGCCGAGGCCGAGGGTGGCGACCCGCTGCCGCCCCACACCGCGACTCGCATCATCGGCGAGGTCCTCGCCGAGATCGACAGTCACACCGACTGACGACGCGTCGGCTGCCAGCGGTCTGCCGCAGATCGATTCGCTCGTGATACACGCCGGGCGGATCACCATCGACACCACACGACTGCTCATCTACCGGCAGCCGACGACCCGACACGGCATCGATCGCCCGAGGTGCGAACCGTCCCGTGAAGCAGCCCACATGTTGGGTAGATCAACCCGGAACATCGCCCGAACCCGTCGGCCAGTAGGGCCTTGGACACCGGCCACGATGACGAGCCCGCCCACCCCTAATCGTGGATGGACCCGCTTCCGATGCTTCGCGACATGGGTTTCCGATGTCCTGAGCTACGACGCCGCCGCCCGCTCCAGATGCTGGCCAGCGCGTTCGCGCCGTGGCGTCACGACGAGCGAAGCAGCCAGCGAGACATCGTCGACGAGCTCGCCGTCCAGCGCGGTCGGAATCGAGCATCGAGTCCCCCGACCCGTCCCGCCGCCAACGCCACCAACGCGAGGTTGGCGAGCATCATCAGCAGATACGTCCAGTACCACTCCTCGGGGCCATTGGCCACCGTGAGGCCGATGCTGATCGACCACGCCGCGCCGACCAGTCCCCAGAACCGCGTCGCCAGGCCCAGGAGGAGGAAGATGGCAAGTGACCACTCGACGGCAAAGGTGATCCAACCGAAGAGCCGGAAGTTGGGGAGCACGACATGTTCGATGATCCACGACCATGGGGCGATGGTCGGGTGGTCGAGGCCATACACGGTGAACTTGTACAGCCCCTTGCCGGTCGTCTCGCCGAAGTCCGGCGGGTCCTTCCACCCTGCACCAAGGAACCAGAACACCCCCATCGACAAGCGCAGGAGCAGCGTGAGCGCCCGGGTGACGCGGTCGCCAAATGGTCCGGCGACCCCGTTCGGGATGGGTTGGTCGTACGTCATGGACATGCTTTCCCCCTGTCACCCATCCTGTGGTGGCAGGACGCCCGCACGTTACGTCGCCGTGGTCACCACGACCGCGCTCGGGCGGCGTACGGGGCGTAGAATGGGCGTCGTGCCTCTCGTCGTCCCACTGCTGGCCGACCAGGCTCCACTGCTCGTTCGGTCGTACTTCGACGGGGGTGATCCCGGGCCGATCACGGCCACGCTGGCGCACGTGCCCGAGCTCTGCGACGTGGCGATGCCGTTCCTGTCCATGGTGCTGTCGGCCTCGGCCATCTCGTTCAGGCTGAAGGAGATCGTCATCGTGAGGACCTCGGTGGTGGCGGGATGCCGTTACTGCATCGACAGCCACACCCCGGTGGCGGTGGACGCCGGTCTCAGCATCGACGAGGTGCGGGCGCTCCGCAACGAATCGGGCTTCACCATCGATGCCGCGTTCGACTCACCCGCCGAACGAGCCCTCCTGGCCTGGACCGATGCCGTTGCGGGCGGTAAGGGTGCCGTCGAGGCGTCACTTGGCGAGGCACTGGCCGTGCACTTTCGCGAGTTCGAGATCGTCGAGTTGACGACTCTCGCCGCTGCCACCGTCATGTTGAACCGGTTCGCGAGCTCGCTCGGTCTGCCCGTCAGCGCGGCCACGCAGTCCCGTCTCGCCGCGCAAGGGTTCGCGTCGGCGCCATGAGTGCACTGGCCAAAGCGATCGAGGAAGGCGTGATCGGGCGTCGGGTGTGGTTCTACGCCAACTACCACTGCAACCTCGAGTGCACCTACTGCCTCACCGAGTCGGGCCCAGCCGTGCCCAGGCGGCTGCTCGATGGAGGGTGGATGCGCGAGCGTGCCGAGGAGGCCAAGGCGTTGGGCTTCACCTCGCTCGGCATCACTGGCGGCGAGCCGTTCATGGTGCCATCGATGCCGGCCACCATTGCGGCCCTGTCGCAGGTGTTGCCCACGTTGGTGCTCTCCAACGCCACGTTGTTCGTCGGGTCCCGCCTGGACAGGGTGGCCGAGGCGCTTGCCGGCCGAGACGTCCACATCCAGATCAGCCTCGATGCGCCCGATGCCGCCGAGAACGACACCAAGCGGGGCGATGCCAACTTCAGCTCCGTCGTCAACGCCATCCCCCGGCTGCTCGAGCGTGGCATCAAGGTGCGCATCGCCACCACGACCGAGGGGCTTGAGCCCGGCGACCTCGAACGACTGTGCTCGCTGCACCGGAGCTGGGGCGTCTCTGACGACGACCATGTGGTGCGACCGATCGTGGCCCGCGGTCGGGCGGCCACCGCTGGCCTCGGCGTTGCGGCCGGGCCAGGCGATGTCGATCCCGAGCTTTGCCTGACCGCCGACGGAGCATTCTGGAGCGCGTTTGGTCCGACGGTGCGCGATGGGGTCCTCAACACCGACTTCCTGCTGACCCGTACGACGGCGCCTTTGCGTGTGCCCGCCGAGGCGTTGTTGCGAGTGGCGGGCGGCCAGCCACGGGGCACGGACAGCTCGCTTGGGATCAGATGAGCGTGAGCACTCGCGCTCCGGTCGGGGCGCTTGGCACCATCACGGGTCCTGGCGGCGCATCACCACCCAGCTGAACGGCTGAGTGGCGCCGTTGGGCGTGAGGTGATTGCTGGATCGTTGCGTCACGGGGGTGAATCCGCTTCCCAGTGCTTCGGCCAACTCCATCGGGCTGTACCGGGTCACGGGCAGACCGGAGCACGACTCAGGTCCATGGGCGTCGAACGTGGCGACGATGGCGTAGCCCCCGGGGGCCAGTGCGTTGCGCAACACCGAGAGGTAGCGCTGGCAGTCGGCGTCGTCAACGAGGAAGTGGAACAGGGCTCGGTCGTGCCAGATCGTGTAACGGCGGGGCGGCGTCCAGGCCAGCACGTCGGCGGCCACCCACGCCACACCTGGAGCGGCGCGACCCTGCCGGGCGCGTGACGAGTCGAGCGCAGCTTGGGAGACGTCGACCACCGTCAGGTCCCGGTAGCCGAGTCGCCACAGCTCGGAGGCGAGGTTCGACGATCCGCCGCCGACGTCGACGATGGACGCATCCGGCGTCGCGAGGGTCGAGGAGATCAGCTCGATCGACAGCCCCGGCCGGGCCTCGAACCAGCTCATCTCGAGCGGCGACCGACTGGCGTACACGGCGTCCCAGTGTCCGCGCCGATCGGCCGTGAAGGCACGCCATGCCTGAAAGCCTCCGACGAGATCGGTGGCTCGCTTCAGCCCGATGAGCTGCAGCGAGCGAGCGGCCAAGCTCGACGAGTAGCCCTCGTTGCAGACCACGATCACCTTGCGCTCGCGATCAGTGGCCTGCGGGCATCGGTGCGGGCACGACGGGTCGAGCCGCCACTCCAGCACGTTGCGGTCGATGACGATCGCCCCCGGCAGCTCGCCAGCAAGAGAGCGCTGTTCCAGAGGCCGGGTGTCCACCACAAGCGCGCCAGCCGCCATCTCAGCGGCGAGGTCGGCCGGCTCGACGCGATCGAGAAAGGCGCGGACGTCGGTGAGCACCCGGTCGATGGCCGCCGACGCCCCCGGACCGACGGTCACCGGGTCACCAACCCCGGCACGTCGATCGGCAAACGGTCCGCGCCCATCATCGCTGTCGCCCAGCGACGCGGTGTGCTCGGCCTGCGTACGTCGTCGGTGACGAGCTGGTCGAAGCCAAGCCCATCACCCACCAGCGCGGAGGCGCTGATGGCGACGGGATCGCGGCCCACGTCGCAGATGGGGAACACCACTCCGGGGCGCATCGGTGGGTGCCTAGCACGCCGTCTGACGCTTCGCCCATGGGGCTCGACGGCTGGACGGCCCTACGGGGATCTCGGCGTACACACCAGCCGGTTGTGCATGAGCGCCCACGCCGGCGGCCAAGTCGTTCAACGGCCTCGACGAGCGCCTCGCCTTCGTTCCCGATGCGGTGGGTCGCGTCACGCTTCGAGTCGTCGACGAGAAGGCATGGGACCTCCTCCCGAAGGGTCGGTCGCCGCTCGGGCGGCCGTGGCTCAGTGCAGGACGAGGCCTTCGACGCCGAGGGCGAAGCGCCACAGCGTTCCCCGGCGGGACTCGGTGACGTAGAGATCGGTACCGCCGAAGCAGCAGTTCGTGGGCATGCCGTCGCCGCACACCAGCCGATCGACGACGACGCCGTCCACCACCACCGACACGCAGTGGCCATAGGTAGAGGCCACGTAGATCGTGCCGTCGCGACCCAGACACATGCCGTCGGGGAAGTGGCGCTCGGGCAGCTCGACGACGACCTCCGGCTCTCCGTCGCTCTGGCCCATCACCCGACGCGTGTGGGACTCGGTCCACAGCAACTGGCCCTCAGCCGTGAAGGCGATGCCATTCGGGAAGACCGGCCCGACTTCACGAACGAGCTCGCCGACACCGGTGCTCAGGTCGACGACGTAGAGCCGGCCCGGCAGGCCGTTGCGGGCCGGGTCAGGGTCCCCTCGGGGGTCGGTGAACCACAACCGGCCATCGGGCCCGAAGGCGAGATCGTTCGGCGCGTCCAGCTCGAGCCCTCCAACGGAAGTAACGACAGTCGTGACCTCTCCGTCCAGGCTCACCCGCTGGATCGCCGGTGCGGCCGTACGAGTCGCGGATGTCATGCCACCGTTCTGCGTGACGTAGAGGAACCCATCAGCACCGAGCGCCGCACCGTTCGGCCCGCCTCCCGTCGTCGCGATGCGCTCGACGCCCCCCCGCTCCGTCCAGCGAGTGATCGTGCCGCCCACGATCTCGGTGAAGTAGAGCTCGCCTGCCACCCACACCGGCCCCTCCGGGAAGTCGAGACCAGTCGCGATCACCTCACCGCCCATGGAGGCGCATGGTATGCGGCGCGGACCGGGAGAACCCCCAGCTTGTGCGCCCCTCACGCTGCGCTGAGCCACGGCATCGGTGGGTCAGGCGTGACCAGCCACCGCATGTGGCTGATAGGGCGCCTCGAGCAGAGCGACCTCCTCGTCGGTCAGTGTGATGTCGACCGAGGCCACGGCATCGGTGAGGTGCTCGGGCTTCGTCGCACCAATGATCGGCGCGTCGACGGTCGGATGCCGGGCCACCCAGGCGAGTGCCACCTGCGCACGGCTCACGCCGCGCTGGTCGGCCACGCGGGCGACGGCGTCGACGATCTCCTTGTCGCTGTCGCGATAGAGCGTCTTGCCGAACTCGTCGGTCTCGCTGCGGGCGGTCGTCGCGTCCCAGTCACGGGTGAGGCGACCGCGGGCGAGCGGGCTCCATGGGATGACACCAACCCCGAGGTCGGCACACAGCGGCAGCATCTCGCGCTCCTCCTCGCGATAGATGAGGTTGAAGTGGTTCTGCATCGAGACGAAGGGCGTCCAGCCGTTCGCGGCTGCGACGTGCTGGGCCTTGGCGAACTGCCACGCCCACATCGACGAGGCTCCGAGGTAGCGGGTCTTGCCGGCCTTCACGACGTCGTGGAGCGCCTCCATCGTCTCCTCGATGGGCGTCGAGGGGTCGTAGCGGTGAATCTGGTAGAGGTCGACGTAGTCCATGCCGAGGCGGCGCAGGCTGGCGTCGATCTCGGCCATGATCGCCTTGCGTGACAGCCCGGCGCCGTTGGGTCCCCGACGCATCCGTCCGTGCACCTTGGTGGCCACGACGATCTCGTCACGCGTGGCGAAGTCCCGCAGGGCCCGGCCCGTGTACTCCTCGCTGGTGCCGTCGGAATACACGTTGGCGGTGTCGAAGAACGTGATGCCGAGTTCGATCGCTTGGCGGAAGAAGCCACGGCTGGTCTCCTCGTCGAGCGTCCACGTATGGGCGCCTCGGCCCGACTCGCCGTAGCTCATGCACCCCAAGCAGATCGGTGAGACATCCAGCCCTGTTGAGCCCAACTTCACGAAGCGCATGGCGATGGACCGTACCGCGGGGCTTCGCTTCCCATCGTGGGCTCAGGTGGTGTCGAGTCGGCTCGGGTGGTGAACCATCGCGAAGACTTCAGGCAGGAGCAACCACCATCAACCCAAGCGCGGCCGCGCTCATGGCCATCCGCTCGTCATAGGTGCAGACACGGGCCAGGTCCTCTCCTAGCGCCATGGCGGTGGCCAGATGGATGGCATCGAGCGATCGCAGCTCGAACGGGAGCATCGAGCCGGCTGCCTTGAGGATCTGGTCGTTGATGCGCACGACATCGAGGTGACGGAGCACCTCCTCACCGTGAGTGACGACGTCCAACCCAAGAGGGAGCAGGGCCCGCGCCACCTCGGTGCGGGCCAGCGCGCTCGTGACCAGGGGCCGCTTGCGGCGGAGGTAGCGCCGCAGCGCGACGGACTCCGGTTCACGCACGACGAGCTTCACGATGGCCGACGAGTCCATGTAGGTCGCCCGCTCGGCGGTCACCGCTCGGCTCCACGAAGGCGAGCCAGTGTCTCGGACGCTGTCGGGGTGTTCGAGGGCAGCGCCAGGGGTTCGGGCAGACCGTCCAGGTCGGCGATTGCCGCAGCAACGTCACCCGTCGCCCGCAGGTGATCGAGCGTGCCGCGGTCCGGCAGTGGAGCCAGGATCGCCACCGGATGACCCCGATCGGTGATCGTGACGGTCTCACCGGCCTGCACGAATCGCAGCAGCTCGCTTGCCCGCTGGCGCAGCTCTCGCACGCCGACTGTGGTCATGTGCTAGTTGTAGCACATTTACGAGATGTATCATCGAGCCGCCCGCAGCTCTGGGGGCCGCTGACCAACCACGCCAGCAGTTCCCCTAACTTGGCGTCCAATGTGGTTGGACTGGCACGTAGCCGCCTGGTTGGGCGCTCTCCTGGGCGCGGTCGGTGTGACCGTGCGGCCCAAGGGTCGGCGCGGCCTCACGATCATCATCTCGCTCATGCGCGAGGTGGCCCTGATGCTCGGGCTCTACGCCCTCTGGCGGCTGGCCGGCACCTTGTCGGTCATGGAGGTCGACCGGGCCCTCGACCGCGGCCAGTTCATCTTCGACTTCGAGCGCGCGCTGCACCTGCCGAGCGAGCTGACCCTTCAGCGCTGGGCCCTCGAGTGGCTGCCCTCGGTCCGGTTCGCCAACTGGTACTACTACCTGGCCCACGTCCCGATGCTCGGTGCGTTCCTGGTGTGGCTGTACGTCCGCCACCGCGAGAGCTACCCCGGCTGGCGCAACATCCTGGCCGTCCTCACGTTCACCTGCCTCATGATCCAACTCATCCCGGTGGCCCCGCCACGGATGTACCCGCAGCTCGGCTTCATCGACACCGGGGCCGTCTTCGGGCCGACCGTGTACGGCCGAATCGGCACCGGTGTCGCCGCCCAGCTCTCGGCGATGCCGTCGGTCCACATCGGCTGGGCGATGATCATCGGCATCGGCATCGTGAGGATCAGCACGAACCCCTGGCGCTGGTTCGCCCTCATGCACCCCATCTTCACGTGGTGGGCCGTCACCGTGACCGCCTACCACTGGCTGGCCGACGGCCTGGTCGCTACTGCAGTGCTCGTGCTGGCCATGGTCCTCGGAGCGCAGTTGCGCCCGGTGCGCCAGCGCTTCCTGCGATCCTCGGCCCCGGAGATGCCGCCCTCCGAGCTGGGGGGCGAGCGGGTCCCGGTGCCCAGCGGCTCGACGCCTTCGAGCCTCCTCAGATGAGGAGGCTCGCGGCCGCCCACGCGGCCGCGACCAGACCGATGCCGGCCATCACCAAGCTGCGGACCACCGGCGCCTTGCTCAGCTCGCCTTCGGGGCTCTCGACCGGAGGCCGCACCAACGCCAGCACGTTGCCGACGAACAGCGCCCCGCCAAGGGCCAGCAACATGAACGGCAGGAGATCGTCACCGAGGAACACGACTGAGCGCACGTCCTTCCAGAGGCAGTGAGGAGGCTGTTGACCACCGCACGACGGCGATGCCGGCGACCAACACCATCGCACCACCGACGACGGTGACGGCGTCAGGGACCTCGGCGAGGAAGACCCAGCCGCACAGGACTGCTGACACGGGCTCGACGTAGGTGATGACCCCGACCGTGGCCGCTGGGAGGCGGTCGAGCATGGTCAGGTAGACGCCGACGAGGACGCCTGTGAACAGGCCGCCGAGGACCGCCAGCCACCACCAGCTCATCTGCGGCGAACCCCAGTGCACCGTGGTGGCGACGGGGGTGAGCACCAGCGCGGCAACGCCGAGCTGGGCCAGCGCGAGGTTGGCCCCACCGAGGTCACCCACCACCTTCTTGGACAGCAAGGTGATGGCGCCCCAGGTCGCCGCCGCCACCAGCGCCAGCCCGATCCCGCTCCAGCCGTCGACCGTCGGACGGGCCAGCAGGACCGTGCCGGCGAGGGCGACGACCAGGGCGGCGACCGTCGTGCGGGGAACGACCTCGCCGAGGACCCGTGGTGCCAGCACCGTCACCACCACCGGCGCCAGGTAGGTGATGAGCAGGACCGTGCCGATCGGTGCGCGTTGCTGCGCGGCTACGAGCGCGCACCAGTGGACGGCGAGGAGCACGCCCAGCAGCAGCACGATCCTGCGGTGGGTGGGCACCAGCGATCGCCGATCGCCCCGGTGCCGAAGCACCAACCAACGCGCGCCCAGCACGAGCACGGCGATCCAGCAGCGGCTCACCACGATGGCCACCGCCGGCAGCTCGACCCAACGCACGATCACCCCGATGAAGCCCCACGCGGCCGCGATCGCGGCGACCACGAGGGCGGGGCGGCGAGGCACGCCAGGAGACTACGGAAGCGCTGTCATGGGAGACTGCTCGTGCCCGTCTGCACAGGAAGGACCAGCCATGGGGTTCCACCACGTCGCCTTCGCCACCAAGGACCTGGCCGCTACGCACACCTTCTACACCGAAGCCATGGGCTTCGAGTTGGTGAAGGTCGCCTCCGGGCAAACGCCCACGGGCGGTTGGTCCAAGCACGTGTTCTACGACACCGGGGCCAACGGGCTCATGGCGTTCTGGGAGCTCCACGACGACACCATCGGCGACGCCTACCCAACCGATCTGTCTCGCTCGTTCGGCCTGCCGGCCTGGGTGAACCACCTTGCGTTCGAGGCCGCGACCCGTGAGGAGCTGGACCAGCACCGGCAGTGCTGGCTGGACCACGGCATCACCGTGCCCGAGGTGGATCACGAGTTCTGCACGTCGATCTACGCCATGGATCCCAACGGGATCATGGTCGAGTGGTGCCTGACCACTCGTGTGTTCGACGACGAGGACCGTCGCCAGGCCGCGGCCCGGCTCAACGACCCCGATCCGTCGATGGACGAGCCCCCCGCGATGGTCTTGCACAAGCCGACCGTCACGGCCGTGGGCGCCCCGGCCTGACCCGCCGCCAACCAGCCCGGTCAGACGCCGGGTGCCATGTTGGCGAACTTGGTGTACGCGCCCAGGAAGGCCAGCCGCTTCTTGTCGGTGGGCCCGTTGCGGTGCTTGGCCACGATGATCTCGGCCACCCCCACGTCGGATGACTCGGGGTTGTAGACCTCGTCGCGGTACAGGAACATCACGACGTCGGCGTCTTGCTCGATCGAGCCGGACTCGCGCAGGTCCGACAGCATCGGGCGCTTGTCGGCCCGCGACTCGAGGTTCCGGCTGAGCTGGCTGAGGGCCACCACGGGCACCTCGAGCTCGCGGGCCAGGATCTTGAGGCCACGGCTGATCTCGGCCACCTCGACCTGGCGGTTCTCGGACTTGCCCGGCCCACTCATGAGCTGCAGGTAGTCGACGACGATCAGCCCAAGCTTGCCCAGCCGGCTCTTCAAGCGGCGAGCCTTGGCCCGGATCTCCATGACCGTGATGTTCGGGTTGTCGTCGATCCACAGCGGCGCCTCGAGCCGGCCGAGCGCGTTGACGATCTTGGTCCAGTCCTGGTCGGTCAGCTTGCCGGTGCGCATCTTTTGGGAGTCGACCCGCGCCTCGGCGGCCAGGATGCGCTGGCACAGCTCCTTGTGCCCCATCTCGAGCGAGAAGAACAGCACCGGCAGGTTCTGCTCGACGGCAACGTAGGACGCCATGCCGAGGGCGAAGGCCGTGTTGTGCACGAAGACGTCGGCGGCCACGAAGTTGTGGTGGACGGGGACCGTGAGGTCGTAGACCTGCACGTCGCCGTCGGGCACGATCGCGACGATCTCGTCCCACCAGACATCGGCGGTGGCTGGCCGGCCCGTGGCGGTGATGGTGCCGACGCCACCATGGCCGCCGCCCCTCGGCACAGCCGTCACGGGCTGGCCGATGACCTGCACGGCGTGGTGCACGGCCAGCCCGAGCTCGGCCAGCACGGCCTGATCGGCGACGGCCACGACGTCGAGGTGGTGCACCGTGCGAGGCACACCCCGGTAGCGCTCGAGGGTGGTGCTGAGCGCAGCGACCACACCGAAGCGCAGCAGCAGGTGCTGCACCCCTCGGGCCAGCTCGTCAGAGCGCGAGACGAAGGCCACGGGTGCGGAGTCGACGCAACGGGCAACCTCGTTGCACGTGAACAGCCGCTCGAGGAAGAGCGCGCACTGTGCCCGGGGCAGGCGGAACACCGCGGGTGGGATGGCCATCGCGGTGACCTCGGCGTGCCACAGCTCGTGGCGGCGCAGGACGTTGAGGCCGTCAAGGTCGAGCGAGCGGCAGCGGGTCACAGCCAGCTCCTGCAGAAGGCCGGCCGACGACCGAAGGCCGCCATCGCCGAGCACGCTGGCAAGAAGGACGACCTCGCCGCCCCGCATGCGCTCGGTGCCGAACCAGGGCAACCGGGCCGGTACGGCGATGCGCACGCCCTCGGCGAGGCGAGCGAGCGGCTTCCAACCCTGCTCGGTCAAGAACGGGTGGGCTGCCGTCGTTCGGACCTGTCGCCCGAGGCGCGTCCGCACGATGAAGACGGGCTTGACCCCATCGTCGACGAAGGCGCTGGGGGTGGAGACCTCGAGCTCGCCATTGCCCGTGAGCGACGCCACCTGCACCCATTCACCGGCTCGCCCCCGCCGGTGCAGCTCGGCGGCAGTCGTCCGCTCGCCGGTGGCGGGATCGAGGATCGGGGTGTCCCATGCGACGCACTTGCCCATGCTCGGACGGGCGCCAACGACGTTCAGCGTGCTCGGTTGCAGCCCGGACAGCAGCTTGTCGAGGTCGGTGTAGCCCGTCGCCACACCGGTGATGACATCACCCTTGGCGAAGCGAGCCTCGAGATCGTCGAGCATCCCGCCGAGCAGCTCGTTGAGAGGGCGCGAGCTGTCGGTGACGCGTCGCTGCGCGACGTCAAAGACCATGGACTCGGCGCGGTCGACCGCCTTGGCGACGTCGTCGGGGAGGTCGTAGCCCATCTCGGCGATGTCGGCGGCCACGCCGATGAGCCGGCGCAGCAGCGCGTTCTCCTCGACGATGCGCGCGTAGCGGGCGGCGTTGGACACCGCCGGCGTCGCGGCCTGCAGGTCGACCAGGAGCCCCGAGCCCCCGATGGCATCGAGCAAGCCGGCGCGGCGCAGCTCTTCGGCCACGGTGATGGCGTCGACCGGAGCGCCACCGCCGTAGAGCGACACGATGGCGTCAAAGACGTGGCCGTGCGCGGGCTTGTAGAAGTCGGCGGCCCGCACCACCTCGACACCGGAAGCGATGGCGTCCTTGGCCAGCAACATGGCGCCCAGCAGCGACTCCTCGGCTTCGAGGTTGTGCGGCGGCACGCGCAAGGCCCCGCCAGAGGACGGCGTTCGCCGCTGTTGTGCTCTCCCGTCGGCCATCCCGGTCACCTTGGTCGCTCGGTCCTGTGGGTCGATAGAGGGCAAACCCGTCAATTGTCGGGGATTGCCTGTGGATGACCCTGTTGATGGTGGCCCATCGGATGTGGACAGACGCGGATGGTCGACCGCGAGGCAGCAGCGTGCTCGTGATCAAGGCCTCGGGGGAGCACCCCGAGGCCGATCGCTCAGCGGCCGACGACCTCGACGGTCACCGGGAACTCGACGTCGCTGTGCAGCTTCACCGACACCTGGTGGGTGCCCACCGACTTGATGGGCTCGGTGAGGTGGACCTTCCTGCGGTCGAGGTCGACGCCGGCCTGGGCCGACACCGCGGCGACCACATCGGACGCCGTGACCGACCCGAACAACCGACCCTCTGAGCCGGCCTTCATCGTGATCGTGATGACCTTGGGCACGAGTGCCCGGGCCACCACTTCAGCGGCGGCACGGTCGGTCGCGTCACGCAGGTCGCGGGCGCGGCGCATGGCCGTGGCCTGCGAGGCCGAACCAGCGGTGGCCGTGATGGCAAGGCCCTTGGGCAGCAGGTAGTTGCGGGCGAAGCCGTCGGACACGTCGCAGATGTCGCCGCGCTTGCCCACGTTGGCGATGTCCGAGCGCAAGATGACCTTGGTGCTCATGCGACCACCTCGTCGATGTCGGTCTCGATCTTCGTCACATCGGCATCGATGACGACCTCGACCGGAACCTCGACGGAGCCGGGGCGGGGCCCACGATCGCCGCGGTCCCCACGATCGCCGCGCTCGCCCCGCTCACCGCGGCCGCTGCGCTGCGTGGTGACGCGCTTGGCGTAGGGCATCAGCGCCATCTCACGGGCGTTCTTGATGGCCGTCGCGATGTCGCGCTGCTGCTGGCTGTCATTGCCGTTGACCCGCCGGGCGCGAATCTTGGAGCGATCCGACATGAAGCGCTGGAGCAGGTTGACGTCCTTGTAGTCCACGTACACCACCCGCTCTTGGCTGATGATGCTCGCCTTCTTCTTGATCTTCTTGGTCGTGTCCTTGGCGCGGGGGCGCCGTGCCGGCTTCATCAGAACGGCTCCTCATCGGGGTAGTACGCGGGTTCGGCGGAACGAGGCGCAGCGCCCTGCGGGGCGGCAGCGCCATCGGCTGGGCGGCGGTCGGTGCGCTCGACCTGGGCGGTGGCGTAGCGGAGGCTCGGACCGACCTCGTCGGCGGTGATCTCGAGCACGGTGCGGCTCTCGCCGGCCTGAGTCGTGTAGGTGCGCTGCTCGAGACGCCCTGAGACGATCACTCGGGTGCCCTTCGTGAGCGAGCTGGCGAGGTTCTCACCGAGCTGCTCCCACGCGGTGATGGTGAAGTAGGCGGGCTCTTCGTCACGCCACTCGCCGGCGACCTGCTTGCGGCGGTTGACGGCGATGCCGAACGACGTGATCGCCTTGCCGCCCTGGGTGAACCGAAGCTCGGGATCGCGCGTGAGGTTTCCCACGACGGTCACGTTCGGGATGATGGTGACTCTTCCGTCTGCCATGGTTGGCTCCGTTCTCGATGCGACGGCGTCAGGCCGTCGCACCCGCCTCGACGAGGCCGCGACGAGCGGCTTCGTGCAGGGGCAGGCGCATCAGCTTGTGGCGGACGATGTCGTCCGCGAGGCGCAGCGAGCGCTCAAGATCGTCGAGGGCACCGCCTTCGGCCACGAGGTTCATCACCACGTAGTAGCCCTCGGTCTTCTTGTTGATCTCGTAGGCGAAGCGACGCTTCCCCCACCAGTCGGGCTTGCCGTGGACGGCGCCGCCCTTGGCGGTGATCTGGGTCACGATCTGCGTCACCCAGGCTTGGGCGTCGGCCTCTTCGAGACCGCCATCGATGATGACCATGAACTCGTAAGCACGCATGCGTGCAACCTCCCTCTGGACCCGGCTCGGCCGGGGCCCCACCGCGATCGGTGGAGCAGGGTGTATGGGACCGGTGGACCTTAGCGGATCGGGGCCCGTACGACGCCGTCGCCGTTCACGAGAGCCCAGTCGACGCGTAGAGCCCGAGGACCTCGGCTACCTCGTCACTCACCCGATAGCTCTCGTCGAGGGACGGGAACGAGCCCGAGCGCACGTCAGCCGCCCATGCGGCCATCGCGGCGGTGCCCACCGCCTTCAAGTCCGCGTACCGACGCACGAACTTCGGCGCCTTCCGGTCGTCCAGGCCGAGCAGGTCGTGGAAGACCAGGACCTGGCCATCGCAGCGCGGCCCCGCGCCGATGCCGATCGTGGGAACGCTCACTGCGTCGGTGACCATGGCGCCCACCGCATCGGGGATGCCCTCGAGCACGATGGCAAAGCATCCTGCCTCGGCCAGCTCCTGGGCCTCGGCAACAAGTCCGTAGGCAGCATCGAGGCTCTTGCCCTGGACCTTGAACCCACCCATCGCGTGCACGCTCTGGGGTGTCAGGCCGATGTGTCCCATCACGGGGATCTCGGCGGAGACGATGGCACGGATCATGGGGAGGCGCTTGCGACCACCTTCGAGCTTGACAGCCTGTGCGCCCGCCCTCACGAGCACCGCCGCGTTGCGCACGGTGTCCTCGGCGGACACGTGGTAGCTCATCCACGGCAGGTCACCGACGACCAGCGCGCGGGGCTTGGCCCGCGCCACCGCCGCGATGTGGTGCGCCATGTCGGCCACCGTCACCTGCAGCGTGTCGTCGTAGCCGAGCACCACCATCGCCAGGGAGTC
>JBBRTJ010000038.1:0-30701 GCA_038244535.1 Acidimicrobiales bacterium
ACGGCTACGCCACCGACGACGAGCTCGGCGGGGTCGAGGCCCGGGCCACTGCCGAGATCGATGACGCGCTGCAGTTCGCCCTCGACAGCCCGTTCCCCGACGAGTCCGAGCTCCTCACCGACGTCTATGCGGAGGTCACCCGATGAGCAGGGTCATGCCGATCGCGCTTGCGCTCAACGAGGCGATGGACATCGCCATGGGTCTCGACGACAAGGTGTTCCTCCTCGGCGAGGACATCGCCGAGCCGTCGGGGGGCGTCTACAAGGTCACCAAGGGCCTTTCGACCAAGTACGGCAAGCATCGCGTCCGCAAGACGCCCATCAGCGAGCAGGCCATCGTCGGCGCCGCCATCGGTGCCGCCATCGCCGGGTACCGGCCGGTGGCCGAGATCATGATCATGGACTTCCTGGCCGTGTGCCTCGACCAGGTGACCAACCACGCCGCCAAGATCCGCTACATGAGCGGCGGCCAGACGACGGTGCCGATGGTGATCCGCACCTCGGCCGGTGCCGGCATGGGCTTCGGGGCGCAGCACTCTGAGTTGCTCGAGGCCTGGTTCACGCACACGCCTGGCATCAAGGTGGTCTTCCCCAGCACGGCCGCCGATGCCAAAGGGCTCCTGCTGTCGGCCATCTTCGACGACGACCCCGTGCTGTTCGTCGAACAGATGGCGCTGTACTGGAACCCGGCGTTCGCGGGCGAGGTGCCCGAAGGTGACGTGCGGGTGCCTCTCGGCCTCGCCGACGTGAAGCGGACGGGCAAGGACATCACGCTCATCAGCTACGGCCGTCAGGTGCACGACTGCCTGGCAGTGGCGACCGCCCTCGCCGAGTCCGACGGCATCTCGGCCGAGGTGGTCGATCTCCGCACGCTCGTGCCGCTCGACGAGGACACGGTCATGCGGTCCGTAGCCAAGACCAAGAACGCGGTCGTCGTGCACGAGGCCGTGACCCGCGGCGGGTACGGGGCCGAGCTGTCGAGCCGCATCCACGAGGAGCTGTTCAGCGAGCTCGAGCACCCCGTGCAGCGGGTTGGCGCCGCCAACACCCCGGTGCCGTACTCGAAGCCGCTGGAGACGGCCTTCATGCCCCAGCAGGCCGACATCGCCGCCGCCGTCAAACGAGTGCTCGCCTGACGATCATCAGGCGGTCTCCGCGCGTCGTCAGGCCGATCGTCAGCCGGTGGCGAAGCCGAGCTTCTGCTGCAGCTTGGTCAGCTCGTCGATCTCGCCGAGCTGACCCGTGCGCATGGCGTTCGCCAGCTCCCGCACCGGAGCCGTCTCGGCCCGGCGGGCGGCGAACTCGGCCATGTGCACGCCTCCCTGGTGGTGGGCCAGCATCAGCTCGAGGTAGCGGCGGTCGGCCTCCTTGCCCGAGGCGTTGCGCAGCGCAGTGATCTGCGGGGGGGCGGCGATCCCCGCCATCTGGTTGACCGCCGTGTCCATTCCCATCCAGCCCATGGCCCGCCCGGTCTCGTTCTGCTCGGTGCGCCCCCAGGTCCGCAGCATCTGCACCATCAGCCCGTTCTCGAGCTGCTGGCCGAGGAGAACCTCCTTGGCCAGGGTCATGGCAGTGGGGTCGAGGCCGGCGGGACCCTTCTGCACGTAGATCAGCGCCATCTGCACGGCCTGGTCGTGGTGGTAGCGCATGTCCTGGAGGAAGCCGACGTCGACCGATGCCTCCGCCGGCGTCGGGTCGTTGCGGCTCGACCACGCCCATCCCGCAGTCGTGCCGAGGAAGAGCAGGGCAACCGCCAAGGTGATGAGGCGGCCGGGGCTGGACCACCACCGCGTCTCGTCGACTGCGGGCTCCGTGGTCTCACCCATGGGTGATCAGGCTAGGGGCGAACGTGCCTCGGGTACCCGGCAGGGGCTAGACAATCGCCCGTCCAACTACCCCCGAGGAGCGAGTCCCGTGGCCACACCGATCAACATCCCCAAGCTCGGCGTGTCGATGACAGAGGGCACCCTGGTCGAGTGGATGGTGCAGGACGGCCAGCAGGTGGCGGCCGGCGAGGTGCTGTACCGCATCGAGACCGACAAGGTCGAAAACGACATCGAAGCCCCGGTGGCCGGCACCGTGCACCTGACGGGCGAAGCGGGCGAGACCTACGACGTGGGCGTCCAGATCGGCTCGATCGACTGAAGCACCCCGGTCCAGCCTGGGCCGGCCAGAGTCGGAAGCGCTCGGCCAGGGACCTCGGTCAAGGGCCGCCGAGTCGCTGCGAGACGGCCTTCGACCACGACCAGGATGCCCTCGTTGACACCCGCACCGCGCTGCCCTGGTGATGTTTCCCCGGGGTCGAGATGAGCGATGGCAGCGGTGAACGCCCCGAACGCTCGTCTCGGGGGTGGGTTCCGGCGTGCGAGGGGCTCGGGCCGGGCGGGACCAGTGGCGCCACCGGCGGCACGATCAAAGCCTGCACGTGGGGCGTGCGATTCGACGGGAGGCGAAACGCTGGGGCTTCTCTACCTCCGCAACCGGCCTCAACGACACACGGACGAGGGCGATCTTCCGGGCTCACACCGTGGCGGTGTGGCGCTCCTGGTCGATCCAGCGCTCGAGCTGCGGACCGCTCTCGAACGACGTGATGAGGGCGTATCGGGGGGCGTCGCCGTTGTGGACCACGACGTGCCACAGGCGCTGCGTGTCGACCACGAAGCGGGCGCCGAGGTGAAGGGGGACCCGCAGCTCGGTGGCCGGGTGGGGAAGGCCATCGGGGCCGCAGTCCATGAGCAACATGTAGCTGTCCGGGTTGTCCGTCAGCTCGACCCAGCTGCGCACGACCCAGCCCTGGTCGTCAGGGTTGAAGCGGTTGTTGTCGTCGCGGTGGAAGCTGTGGATGGCCGTGTCGCGGTCTTGGGGCTGCAGCTTGATGGTGCGCACCCGGCCGAAGTTGGCACCGACGCTCGCGACGTAGTCGCGCAGCGTCGGGCACACCTCGGCGTTGGCCGTGAAGATGGCGTCCTTGTCGGGATGGGCGTTGTCGGTGGTCCAGAACCCCCGGCAGTCGAGCTCGCCGTCGGCGGTGGCGATGGGGGCGAAGTTGGTGTCGCCGCCGCTCTTCCAGTCCATGTACTCGAGCGAGGTGAACTCGTGTTCTGGTACGGAGAACGCGGCATCGGTGAGCTCGACGAAGCCGGTGGCGTCGAGCGCCGCCAGTCGTGGGTGCGGCGTGTGCAGGGGGATCTGGACGGACCAGTGGTCAAGGGTGGGCCAGAACGGAGCCATGGGCCCAAAGGTACGCCCTGAGGGGCGCGAAGCGGTGGCTGCCGGACGTCCCATGCCGACCAGGACCTTGGTCCCGACCGGGACCTTGTTCTCTGTTCGGCCCCCACGGTGCTCCGTACCGTCGCGGACATGGAGATCTTCGAGCTGCAGAGCGAAGCGCGCCGGGTCGTCGACCATCCTGCGCTCACCTACCACCAGCGCGTCGCCCAGCTGGCGGTGCTGGCCGAGAACGCCCTCGCCCCGCCCCAGGTGAGCATCGCCTGCCACGAGGCGCTGGAGAAGCGCGTCATCTGCGACATGTACGAGGGCAACGCCCCCTACCGGCCCCGCTACGTGCTGCCCGACTACGCCAAGCTTCTCGCCTCGGGCTCGGCCTACCTCGAGCTTCCACCGGCCAACGAGCTCGACGAGGCTCTGGCATGGCTGCTCATCGCCTACTCCCAGGTCCCGTCCATCACGGGCTACCCCGTGTACCTCGGTGACCTCGATCGGTTGCTGGCGCCGTACGTCGACGAGGTGGACGACGACGAGCTGCACCGCCGCCTCTGCCTGTTCTGGATCTCGCTCGACCGGATGTTCCCTGACGCGTTCACCCACACCGATCTCGGACCCGACGACAGCCGGGTTGGCCGCATGGTGCTGCGCCTCGAGCGCGAGCTGCTCCAGGTCGTCCCGAACCTCACGCTGCGCGTCGACCCGACGCGCACCCCCGATGACTACCTGCTCGACGCCGTGCAGACGGTGTTCGAGTGCGGCAAGCCACACTTCGTCAACGACCCGATGATGGTCGCCGACCTCGGCGATCGCTACGCCGTGGTCAGCTGCTACAACTCGCTGAAGGTTGGGGGGGGCTCGCACACGCTGGTGCGGCTGAACCTCAACGAGGTCGCGCTGCACCACGACGGCGGGGGAGACGCGTTCATCGCCGATGCCCTGCCGCGCTACGTCGAGCTGACCGCCGAGCTCGCCGAGGCGCGCGTCCGCCACCTCGTGGAGCGGGCCCGGTTCTACGAGCACAGCTGGCTGGTCGACGAGGGCCTCATCTCCCTTGATCGCTTCTCGGCCATGTTCGGGGTGTTCGGCCTGGCCGAGGCGGTCGAGCTGCTGCTCGAGCGAGACGGCATCGAGGCGCGCTACGGCCACGACGAGCCGGCCAACGAGCTCGCCCGCCGGATCATCGAGCGCGTCGCCGAACTGGTGGCGGCCCGCCCCATGCCCTGGTGCGAGGGCAACGGCGGCCGATGCTTCCTGCACTCCCAGTCCGGCATCGACAGCGACCTCGGCGTCACCGCCGGCACCCGCATCGCGGTGGGCTCCGAGCCGCCGTTGTACGAGCACCTCGCCGCCGTCGCTCCCCATCACCGGTTCTTCACCGCCGGCGTGAGCGACGTCCTCGCCTTCGACGACACTGCCCGGGCGAACCCGCAGGCCATGGTCGACATCATCCGCGGCGGCTTCGCCATCGGGATGCGCGACGTGACGTTCAACCTCGACAGCAACGACTTCATCCGGATCACGGGGTACCTCGTTCGCAAGTCTGACTTGGCCAAGCTCGAAGCCGAGGGGGCCCGCCACAGCAGCACGTTGCTGGGTGCCGGCTCGGTGGCGCAGTCGCACGTCCTCGATCGGACGCCGAAGCGGGTGATCAGCGGTGAGAGCGCCTCGGGGCCTCGTCGCTGACGTCATCGCCAGCTCGTTCGTCGACGGCCCTGGGAACCGCTACGTCCTGTTCCTCCAGGGCTGCCCGTTCGACTGCGTGGCGTGCCACAACCCCCAGACCATCCCGGAGACCTCGCCCCTGGCTCGCCTCATGTCGGTGGACGAGGTGATCGCCGGGATCGAACCGGTGGCCCCGTTCCTGTCAGGCGTGACGGTCTCGGGAGGCGAGGCGACGCATCAGCCCGACTTCCTCCTCGCCCTGTTCACTGCGCTGCGCGACCACCCGCGCCTCGGCACCCTGACGAGGCTCATCGACTCCAACGGGGCCACCGATGCCGCCACCTGGGACCGGCTGCTCCCCGCCAGCGACGGCGTGATGCTGGACCTGAAGGCCCTCGATCCCGACGTGCACCTGCGGCTGACGCACCGGCCCAACGACGCGGTGCTGGCGTCGATCCGTCACGTCGCCGCCGCGGGCAAGCTGACCGAGGTGCGATTGCTGCTCGTCCCCGGCCAGAACGACAGCAACGAGCAGCTCGTGCGCACGGCCGAGTTCCTGCTGGCGATCGCTCCTGACGTGGTCGTCAAGGTGATCGGTTTTCGCCGCCACGGCGCTCGCGCCGCAGCGCGCCACTGGGACGAGCCCGATGCCGAGCGCCGCGCCGCCTACGGCGAGTTGCTGCGCGCCGCCGGCATCCGGCAGCTCTGTGTTGTGTGACCACCCCGAGCGAGGAGAGGATCCCTACTCATGGCCATGAACTGCAAGCCGATCTCGACCGTGGACGACCGAATCAACGACATCCGGATGCGCACCGCCCAGATCGTCAACGACGACATCCTGCCCAACGAGTCGCGCCTGTGGGCCTCCCGCCGCGAGGGTGAGTCGTTCCACGATCGCACCGAAGTCCTCGAGCTGCGGGCCGAGATCAAGGACAAGGTGAAGCAGGCCGGGCTGTGGGCGCCCCACCTGCCCACTGAGTACGGCGGCATGGGCCTCGACTTCCTGGCCCACGCCTACATGAACGAGGTGCTGGCCTACGCCATCGGCGCGGCGTCGCTGTTCGGTGTCGTGGCGCCGAACTCCGGCAACCAGTCGATCTTGGTCAAGTACGGGACCGAAGCCCAGAAGCAGCAGTGGCTCATGCCCCTCATCGAGGGAACGATGGAGTCGGGCTTCTCGATGACCGAGCCGCACAACCCCGGATCCGATCCGCGCTCGCTCGACACGATCGTCTACCACGAGGGCGACCACCTTGTGATCAACGGCCACAAGTGGTTCACGTCGAACGGGGTCGATGCCGACTTCTTCATCGTGATGTGCCGGATGGTGGACGGGCCTGAGTCCAACCGCAAGGTCGGGCCCATGGTCCAGGTCATCGTGCCGGCGGCCACCACCGGGGTGAACATCGTGCGGGCCGTGGGCGTGTGGGGTCGCTCCGAGTCCGACCACTGTGAGATCAAGTACGAAGACGTGCACGTCTCGCCCGACAACGTCCTGGGGCGCGTCGGCGACGGCCACCAGGCCGCGCAGGACCGCCTCGGCGCCGGTCGCATCTTTCACTGCATGAACTCGATCGGGCAGATGTGGCGGGCCTTTGACCTCATGGTCGAGCGGGCCCGCAGCCGCGAGGTCCACGGCGGCAAGCTCGAGGACAAGCAGTTCGTGCAGGGCTTCATCGCCGACAGCTACATCGACATCCAGGCGGCCCGCCTCATGACGCTCCACGCGGCCGAAAAGATCGACAGCGGCCTGCAGGGGGCGCGTACCGACATCTCGGCCATCAAGGTGTTCGTCCCGGCCGCCTACACGCGGGTGGTCGACCGGGCCATCCAGGTGTGGGGCGCGGCGGGCGTCTCGAACGACCTGCCACTGGCCGGCATGTACATGGGCGCCCGCACGCTGCGCATCGCCGATGGTCCCGACGAGGTGCACAAGATCCTCATCGCCAAGAACGTCCTCGGCCAGTACGCCAAGGGCGAGTCATGGGACTTCGGGAACTGACGCTTCCTCGCCCGGCACCGCTGCGGCCGAGGCCGAGCCCGCCAGGACCCACACGCCAGCCAGGTAGACGAGCAGCACGATGCCGAAGAGCAGCACGAAGCCCGGGGTAGGCGTCTCGGCCAGGAGCACCACGATCCCGGCCAGTGCCACGCCCCCGCCCATGAGCGCGGTGCGGTACTGGGCGGCGAACCCGGCGGCCTTGCCGCTGCCGATCGGCACCTTGGTGCCAGCCTTGGTCAGTCCGCCGCGAACGGCCACGGCCCCCTTCGAGGGGCCGGTCAGGTAGGCGATGACTGCGGTGATCACGACCACCACGAGCACCACCCGGATGCCGTCACGCAAGAACCGCACCAAGGTGTCGAACACGGCGGCAGCGGTGTCGCGTGGGAGCTTCGTCGTCGTGACGGCGTTGAGGTAGTACTGGCGGCCGATGTTGATGCTCACGCCGAGCAGGAGCAGGGCGCCCGCTGTCCCCAGGCACCAGCCGATGAGGGCGCGCCGGCGGCGGGCAGGGGCCAGCAACAGCCCGGCGGCCAGCAGGCCCAGGCACATGATCGGGGTGACCCAGTCGAGCGTGTCGAGCAAGGACGCTGCGGTCTGCGCGGCCCCGAGCTCGGGCACGCTGAAGAGCTCGAACTGCAGGTTGATCGTGTTGAGCGGCACCTGTTCGACGAACGTGAAGCCACGGTCAGCGAGGTTGGTGACCGCCGCCTGGAGCACGGGCTGGAGGTCGAGCACGATTCGGCCGTCGTTGACCTGGACGTTGTCGCCCCCACCGGTGATGGCCTTCACCATCAACCGGTGGGCCGTGCGGTTCATGAGCTCCCAAAGAGGCGGGAACCTGTCGGACTCGACGAAGGCGAGCGTCAGCCGCCGGGCGCCGGTCTCGATCGAGGCGGTGATCGGGCCGGCCAGGAGTGCGGCCTGCGGCGGGAGGTTCTCCTTGACCACGGCCTGCACGTCGATCTTGGCGAACAGCGCGTTCACGACGCCGTTGGCGATGGCCTGCTGCACCTCGGGGTCGCGGGCAAGGGGCGCCACGTTCTCGACGTAGCGATCGGTGTCGAGGACCTCGTTGCTGCTCCAGACCGTCACGATCGACAGCGGCGCGAACACCGCGCTGAGGGTCAGCGCAATGATGGACAGCGTGCGCCGCGTGCGCCTCATGCTCGTCTCGTCGGTCGTGACGGCCTCCGCCACGGCCCCCTGTGGCGTCTCCGCCTCGACCACGGTGCTCCTCGGTGCTCGGTGAGGGTCCTCCCCTCAGGATCGAGGGAGACTAGGCCGGTGACGTCCGGCGGCGCAGTGATCCCCTCCGCCGGACATCGCCGAGGCGATCAGCCCATCGAGGTGGTGTGCCCGGGGTGAACCTTGACGATCACACGGTGGTCGCCGGGCTGGTGCCACGGGTAGGTGTCCTGGTCGATGTACTTCTTGGCCATCGAGTTGATGAAGGCGTTGCCCTCGTCGTCGACGATCTCGTCGACCTCGCCCCGGATCTCGAGGTAGCGGTAGGGGTTGGCCGGGTCGACGATGGACAGGGCCACCTTGGGGGAGGCCTTGAGGTTGCGGTACTTCTGGCGGCCCGTGGTCTGGCTGAACAGCACGTGCGTGCCGTCCCATCCGAACCACACGGGGTTGTTCTGGGGGGCGCCATCGGGGCCGATCGTGGCCACGTGGGCGAGGGCGTCGGACTCGAGCAGGTCGGCGTGGGAGGAAGGGATCGTCATGGCGCCGCCAACCAGCCGCCGGTGCCGGTCATTCCCGACCGCGGCACCGGTCGCTCAGCCCCGCAGGCCGCGGATGTCCGCGATGAACGTGTCCTGCGCGGCAAGGTCGTCGGGGCTGGCGAACGGGTAGACGAGGATGAACTCGTCCACCCCGGCCTCGACCAGGCGGGCGAGCCGGGTGAGGATCTCGTCGTCGGTCCCGATGTCGAAGCCCGCCGCTGACTCCTCGCCGGCCATGGCCGTGACCATCTCGCGCGTCGCCCCGGTCTCGTCAGCTGATCCGGTCCGAAAGACTGCGGCGAACCGGGTGACGGCGATCTCCTTCGGGTCGCGACCGATCGCGGCGCAGTGCTCGTGCAGCACGGCGATCTTGTGGGCCACCGTCGTCTCGTCGCCCCCGATGTTGCAGGCGTCGGCGTACTGGGCCACCAGCTTCAGCGTGCGCTTCTCGCCACCACCGCCGATCATGATCGGGATGCGTGCCTGCACCGGGCGGGGGACGTTGCGGACGTCGTCGGTCTGGTAGTAGCTGCCCTGGAACGACGTGTGGTCGGCGTCGAACATCGCTCGGCAGATCTGGACGGCCTCCTCGAGGCGGTCCATGCGCTCCTTCACGGCAGGGAACCCGAAGCCCATCGCGAGGTGCTCGAGGTCGTGCCAGGCCGCCCCGAGGCCGAGGATGGCCCGACCCTTTGAGATCACGTCGAGCGTGGTGACGATCTTGGCCAGCATCGCGGGGTTGCGATACGTGACGCCGGTGACGAGCGTGCCGAGTTGCACCCGCTCTGTGCGGGCGGCGAGTGCTCCGAGCAGCGTGTAGGCCTCGAGGATCGGCTGGTCGGCGCCGCCGAGGGCCGGGAGCTGGAAGAAGTGGTCCATCACCCAGAGCGAGTCGAAGCCCGCACCCTCGGCGCTCGTGGCCATCGCCGCGACGCGGTCGAACATCTGGTCGTCGGGGAGGCCGAAGGAGAAGTTGGGGAGCTGAAGGCCGACCTTGGTCACGGGGGATCCTCCTGGATCGTGGAGCGGTGCCCATGATCGACGACGCGGGCACCGATGGGTACCACGGAGGCGTGGTGGATCCACCTGAGCCGACCGGGTCACTGTCAGCTCGGCAGCTCATCGACGGCCGAGCGCCAACGGAACCGGGGGTCCGGCGCCAGCCCGACGTGGGCGAGGTACTGCCGGGCCCCCGTCCGGTTCGAGTACCGCTCGATGAGCTCCTCCATCTCCTGGGCCAGTGCCTTGGCATCGTCCTCGTCGAGGCGGATCCCCGACCAGCCGTCCGTGTAGCCACGCACCGGCGTCGGGTCCTCGTCGTCGAGCATCGTGATGCTGACCCCGGCGCCGGGCGGGGACGAGAAGCCGAGGGCGAAGCCGTGGTCGTCGGCGAGGGCCTCGTCGATGCCGTCGAGGAACCGGCGCAGCACGCGCGTGCGGCCCCCGTCGAGCAGCGCGACGCGGCGGTCGAAGGGAACCCGTGCGAACGGGATCCTGAGCAGCTTGGCCGCGGCGCGGTAGCGGGGCATGGCCCGACCCCCCCGCCGCTCGTCACCGAGGTGCACGATCAGGCCGGCATCGTGCAGCTTGGGGATCCAGTAGGCGACGGCCCCTGTCGAGCGGCCGAGCTCGCGGGAGGCCGAGGTCAAGGTGTGCGCCTGGCGCAGGAACGGCATCAGGTAGCGCAGGGCCTTCAAGTTGGTCAGCAGCTCGATCCCCTCGGCGCCGGTGACCTCGTGGACCTCGGCCCACGGGTCGTCCCCCTCGGGCCACACGTCCTGCGTGGCCTGAGCGTCCCCATCGTCCATCTCGGACCCTCCTCCAACCTCATGTGAAGCAATGTCTAGCGTTCACATGAGCCCTGGCGGACCATGCCCGGCATGATCCTTCGTCGCGCCCGCCAGTTCCGCCTCCTCTGGGTCGGTCAGTCCATCTCGGTCATCGGCGATGGGATGCAGCGCATCGCGTTGTTGTGGTGGGCCAAGCTCACCGGCGGCAACGCGCTGCTGGTGGCGGTGGCCTTGTCCACGGTCATTCCCGTCGTGGTGGCCTCTCCGTTCGGCGGCTGGCTGGCCGATCGCTACGACCGTCGGATCCTCATGGTCGGCGCCGACCTGCTGCGGGCGCTCACCACGACGGCACTGGCCACCCTGCTCATCACGGGCGGCGCGCCCGCGGTCCTCATCTGTGCGCTCGTGGCGCTGTCGGCGGTGGGTACGGCGGTGTTCGATCCCAGCTACGCCGCCGCCGTTCCGACCGTCGTCCAGCCGGCCGACCTGGCGTCGGCCAACGGCCTCAACCTGGCCAACAGCGCAGTCGGCGGGCTGGCCGGGCCGCTCGTGGGGGGCATCCTGATCGGGGCCGCCGGCGTGAGCACGGTGATCGTGCTCAACGCGCTCACCTTCCTGTGGTCGGCCGCCTTCGTCGCCGCCAGCCGGCTCCCCCGGCCGGCGGGCGCCGCCGATGACGACCGCTCGGCCACCTCGACGCGGGCGGCCGTGCAGACCGTGCTGGGCGACCGTCGGTTGCGTCAGCTCGTCGGGCTGGCGGCGGTGCTCAACATGGTGGTTGCCCCTGTGCCGCTGCTGATCGTGGCCCTGGCCGTCGATGGCCTGCACATCGGCTCGATGGCGTTCGGCCTGCTCGAGGTCATGTTCTCGGTGGGGTTGCTCGTCGGAGCACTGTCGGCCGGCGTGCTCGTTCGGGGCCGAGTGGCGGTGCCGATGGTGGTTCTGGGCCTGTGCCTCACGGTGGCCGGGCTGCTCCCCTTCGTAGGGAGCGCCGCAGTGTTCGTCGTCGGTGGCGTGGCGGTCGCGGTGGCCAACACCGCGCTGATCACGATCTTCCAGCGCTCGGTGCCGGCCGAGGTGCAGGGCCGGGTCTTCGGCGTGGTCGGAGCCCTCGGTGAGGGCCTCCGTCCGGCGGGGCTGGCGCTCGGTGCCCCGCTGCTCGCGCTCATGGGGGTGAGCGGGGCCTTCGTGACGGTGGGCGTCGGCGTGGTGCTGGCCACGGCGCTGTGGGGTCGTGGCCTGCTCGTCCCCGGCGCAAGCCCGGGCCTCGCGGCGCCCGCGCCGCAGGGGGATGTCACGGCGGCGGCCGCCGTCGCCGGCTGAGTCCCGTCGGCGCCCGCCACGTACGCTCGTCCCATGGGGGACA
This sequence comes from Acidimicrobiales bacterium, assembly GCA_038244535.1. Taxonomy (GTDB): domain Bacteria; phylum Actinomycetota; class Acidimicrobiia; order Acidimicrobiales; family Ilumatobacteraceae; genus JBBRTJ01. The sequence continues at coordinate 11,778 of JBBRTJ010000038.1, forward strand.
TCCGAACGTTCTGCCGCATCTGTGAGCCGTCGTGTGGGCTCGTCGCCCACGTCGAGGACGGCCGGCTGGTCAAGCTGACCGGTGACCGGGACCATCCCGTGACCAAGGGCTACGCCTGCCACAAGGGCCTCGCCGCGATCGACGTCCACCACGACCCGGACCGGCTCGACCACCCGATGGTGCGGTCGGCCGACGGCACCTGGACGGAGGTGTCGTGGGACGCCGCCATGGCTGAGACCGCAACCCGCCTGCAGGCCATCGTCGACCTTCATGGCGCGGGGGCGCTGGCGGCCTACGTCGGCAACCCGACGGCCTTCAACGCCCTTGGCTCGCTCCACCTCGGAGCGCTGCTGCGGGGTCTTGGCGTGCGGCGCTCGTTCTCGTCGGGCACGCAGGACTGCGCCAACAAGTTCGTGGCCAGCGAGGCGGTGTTCGGGTCGTCGACCGTGCACCCCATCCCCGACCTCGACCACACCGACCTGTGCCTCATCATCGGCGAGAACCCGCGGGCCTCGCAGGCCAGCTTCTTCTCGATCCCCAACGTGCTCGGCGAGCTGCGCCGGGCCGCCGCCCGCGGTGCCCGCTTCGTGTTCGTCAACCCGCGCCGCATCGATCGGCCCGAGCAGGGGATCGGCGACACGCTGCTCATCCGCCCCGACACCGACGTGTGGTTCCTCGCCGCGCTCCTCAACACCATCGATGCGCTCGGGGGCTTCGACGCCGAGGTGCTGGCCCGTCACGGCACGCACGTGGCCGAGCTGCGCCGCTTCATCGCCGGCTACTCGCCCGAGGCCGTCGAGCCGGTGACGGGCATCCCGGCCGCGAGGGTGCGCGAGCTGGCCCGGGCCTGGGTGGCCACCCCCCGGGCCTCGGTCCACGCGTCGACCGGCCTCAACATGGGCCGCCAGGGCACCCTGGCCTACTGGCTGGTGCACATGCTCGCCTTTGCCACCGGGCGCCTCGACGAGCCGGGCGGCAACTTGAAGAGCGACGGCTTCTACCCGAACGCCCGCTCGGGCGCAGGGGTGCCCGAGCAGAACTACGTCGACACCGAGTTCGGGCGGCTCCGTCGGGGCGCGCTGCCGGGCACGCTCATGTCGCACGCCATCCTCGACAGCGACGAGCCGGTGCGGGCCATGATCGTGATCGCCGGCAACCCGCTGCTGTCCATCGCCGGCGAGGAGCGGCTGCGCAAGGCCTTCGAACAGCTCGAGCTGCTGGTCGTCATCGACATCTACCCGAGTGCCACGGCCGAGATGGCCCACGTGGTGCTGCCCTCGACCGACATGTACGAGCGCGACGACCTCAACATCGTCAACATCGGCACCAGCTTCCGGCCGTTCGCGCAGTACACCCCGGCCGTGGTCGAGCCGGCCGCGGACCGCCGGCCCGAGTGGTGGATCGCCCACCGGCTGCTGCAGGAGCTGGGCCTGCCCTCGCTCCTCGACGACGAGCGGCCGGACCCGTGGGCCAAGTGGCGCCACATGCTCGAACGGGGTGCGGGTCTCGATCTCGCCGATCTTCAGGCCGATGGCGAGGTGCGGCTCCTGCCGGTGCCGGCGCCCGGCGACTTCTACGACCGCCAGGTGCACACCGACTCCGGCAAGGTCGACTGCTGCCCGCCGATCTTCGCCGAGGCCATCGAACGCTGCGACCGCCTGTTCGCCGAGGCGTCGGCCGCGGCCTCCGAGGGTGGGCTGCTGCTGATCCACAAGCGCGATGCGTGGATGCACAACTCGTGGTTCGCCAACGTCGAGCGGCTGAAGCGCGGCGGCCGCACCAACAACCCGCTCGGCGTCCACCCCGACGACGCGGCGGCGCTCGGGTTGGCCGATGGCGACGTCGTGGCGGTTACGAGCCAGCACGGCGAGATCGAGGCTGTGATCGAGCTGGACGACGACTTGATGCCGGGCGTCGTGTCGATGGTCCACGGCTGGGGCCATGGCGCGAGCCCCCGGCTGCGCGTTGCCCACGCCAACCCCGGCGCCAACCCCAACGCGCTGCTCCCCATCGGCGAGGGCAGCTACGAACCGCTCTCCAGCCAGGCCCACATGACCGGCATCCCCGTCACCGTGCGGGCCCGAGCCACCGTCTGAGGTGGCGATGAGCGGACGTCACGACCTTCGCATCGAGCCGGTGGCCGGATCGCTCGGCGCGACGGTCACCGGGCTCGACCTCACCCGGGCCCTCGATGACGACGCGCTTGCCGGCCTGCTCGGCGCACTCGACGAGCACCTCGTGGTGTTCCTGCCCGACCAGCCGATGAGCCTCGACGACCTCGAGCGCCTCACCGACCAGCTCGGTGGGCGCGACGTGACGCCCTACGTTCGCCCGGTCGAGGGCCGCCCCTACGTGATCCGAGTGATCAAGGAGGCCGACGACGAGCTCAACTTCGCCAACGCCTGGCACACCGACCTGTCGTACCTCCCCGCCCCACCGAGCTACACGCTGCTGCACGCGTGGGACGTGCCGGCGGCCGGTGGTGACACGCTGTGGGCCAACCAGCAGCTGGCCTACGAGACGTTGTCGGCCGGGCTGCGCGCCACCCTCGACGGTCTGCGGGTCGTGCACTCGGCTGGCATGGCGTACGGCACCGGCGGCTACCTCGAAAAGGTGCAGGGCAAGACCTCGATGGCGATCGAGCCGTCGCCTGAGGCCCACCGCCGTCAGAGCCACCCAGCGGTGACCGCGCACCCTCGGACCGGGCGCAAGGCGCTGTACGTCAACCCCGTCTACGCCACGCAGATCGAGGGCTGGACGGCGGCCGAGTCACAGGGCCTGCTCGCCCACCTGTACCGCCACTGCGTCAACGAGAACTTCACGTGCCGATTGCACTGGCAGCCACACACGCTGGCTATCTGGGACAACCGCGCCACGGTTCACAACGCCCTGAACGACTACCAGGGCGTGCGGCGCGAGATGTTCCGCACGAGCGTGCGTGGCACCGTGCCCGTTGGTGTCAGCCCTTTCGAGCCAGGCGCTGCGCCTCGTTGAACGGCACGTCCTTGTCGACCCGGGGCTCGGTCGGGAGGCCAAGGACCCGCTCGCCGATGATGTTGCGCTGGATCTCGTCAGAGCCGCCGGCGATCTTGTAGCCCGGCGCGCCGAGCACGTGCTCGGCCCACGCGAACGTCCCCCACTCGCCGGTATCGGCCACGAGCCGGGATCCGAGCACGAGGCTGATGGCATTGGAGACGCGCTCCATGTTGGCGGTCCACATGAGCTTGCCGAGCGAGCCTTCGGGCCCGGGCGTCTGCCCCGCCTTGAGCGCGGCGGCGGCGCGACGGTTGGTGAGCTGGGTGACCTTGTGCTGGATGTACAGGTCGGCCAGGACCTGGCGCACGAGCGGCTCGGCGGTGCGGCCGAAGTGGCTCGCCGCCGCGTGCACGGTGCGAAAGCCCCCGCCGACGTGGCCGCCGCCACCCCCACCGGAGTGGTCGCGCTCGAAGCCGAGGCAGGTGAGCGCGACGCGCCAGCCGTCACCCACCGGGCCGAGGCGGAGGTCGTCGCCGATGCGCACGTCGGTGAGGAAGACCTCGTTGAAGTTGGCGCCACCACTCATCTGGCGGATGGGGCGGATCTCGACGCCAGGGGCCTGGAGCGGCACCATGAAGGCCGTCAGGCCCTTGTGCTTCGGCACGTCCCAGTCGTGTCGGGCGATGCACAGGCCCCAGTCGGCGAAGCGGGCCCCCGAGGTCCACACCTTCTGACCGTTGAGCACCCACTCGTCGCCGTCGCGGGCGGCCCGGGTGGTGAGCGAGGCGAGGTCGGAACCGGCCGACGGCTCGGAGAACAGCTGGCAGCCGAGCTCGTCGGTGCGCATCAGCGGCGTCATGAAGCGCTCGAGCTGCTCGGGGCTGCCGTAGTGGGCGACGGTGTTGGCGATGAGGCCGAGCGAGGTGGGGAAGAGCTCACCGGCGTTGGGCCGCTCGAAGCGGGACTCCTCGGTGTTGTAGGCCCGCGCGTAGCTGGTGGGAAGGCCGCGACCGCCCAGGGCGACGGGCCAGTTGATCATCGCGTAGCCGGCGTCGAACTTGCGCTGCTGCCAGCTCCGCGCCGCCTCGTAGCGGGCGGCCTCCTGCTCCTCGGTGAGGTTGAAGAAGACGGCGACGTTGTCGGAGCCGACGCCCCACTCGATCGCGACGTCCTCGGACTCGGGCTGCTCGTCGACGACGATCGCCTTGGCGTTGGCCTCGAGCCAGAGTCGGGCCTCCTTGCGGAAGACCTCCAGGTCCGGGAGCTCGACGTCGGACACGGTTCCTCCAGAGGGCGGGTTGCGGGGTGCGGGTTCGGCGGCTGCGGGGTTGCCCGCCGGCATCGGTTGCCGATCGTACCGATGGCTCCGCGGGGGGTCACAGTTGGGCCGAGGATCCTTGAATGCGAGGGTTCCCAGCGTTACGTTTCGCCCGCGGCCCCGTTTGGGGTCCATCCATCATCGTGATCGATGCCGACCGAGGGGGGAGGCCAGTCTGACGCTCCTCACGGTCGACGACATCACGGTCCGCTTCGGTGGCATCACCGCCCTCGACGGTCTTTCGTTCGCCATCGAGCCAGGCCAGATCTGCGGTCTGATCGGCCCCAACGGGGCCGGCAAGACGACGTTGTTCAACGTGGTCAGCCGCATCTACAACCCGACGGCGGGGCGCATCGCCTTCGACGGGCGAGACATCACCGGGGCGCGGGCGCACGACATCTCCCGACTCGGCATCCTGCGCACGTTTCAGAACCTGGCGCTGTGGCCCGCCCTCACGGTGCTCGAGAACGTGATGATGGGAGCGTTCACCAAGCACCGTGGAGGGTTCGTGCGCTCGGCCCTGCGGCTCGGCACCCGGCCCGAGGAGCGAGCCACCGCCATCCACGCCTACGAGGCGCTGGCTTCGCTCGACTTGTCGCACCTCGCGTTTCGGCGCGCCGCCGGGCTGCCGTTCGGCACGCTCAAGCGGATCGAGCTGGCGCGCGCGCTGGCCGGTGAGCCTCGGCTGCTCATGCTCGACGAACCCGCCAGCGGCCTGACCCACAGCGAGGTGACCGAGCTGGCCGAGCTCATCACTCGCTTGCGAGACGAGCACCACCTCACCGTGCTCCTCGTCGAGCACCACATGGCGATGGTCATGAGCATCTCGGACAACGTGGTCGTGCTCGACTTCGGCCGCAAGATCGCCGAGGGCACGCCGGCCCAGGTCAGCCACGACCCCCGGGTGATCGAGGCGTACCTCGGGGGTGCGCCATGACCACCGCTGCACTGCTGCGCGTGGCGGGCCTCCACGCTTCCTACGGTCCGATCCAGGTCCTGCACGGCATCGACCTCGAGGTGCACGCCGGCGAGGTCGTCGTGGTGCTCGGGGCCAACGGCGCCGGCAAGACCACCACCTTGCGGGCCGTGTGCCACATGGTCGCCACCAAGGGCGTGGTCGAGCTCGAAGGCCACTCGATCGCCGGCACCAGCACCACTGACATCGCCCGCCTCGGTGTCGCCCACGTGCCCCAGGGGCGCGGCACGTTCATCGACCTGTCGGTCGAGGAGAACCTGATCGTCGGGGCCTTCGCCCGCAAGGACAAGGACATCCAGGCCGACGTGGCCTCCTGGTACGAGGTGTTCCCCCGCCTTGCCGAGCGCCGCCTGCAGCAGGCCGGCAGCCTCAGCGGGGGCGAGCAGCAGATGCTGGCGGTGGCCCGAGCGATGATGAGCCGCCCGAAGCTGCTGCTGCTCGACGAGCCGTCGCTCGGCCTCGCCCCGATGATCGTCGCCGACCTGTTCGAGCGGCTCGGCCGGCTCAACCGCGAGCAGGGCATGACCATGCTCGTGGTCGAGCAGAACGCCAACCTGGCCTTCGACATCGCTTCGCGCGCCTACGTGCTCGAAGCAGGCGAGGTCGCGCTGTCCGGCCGGTCCGACGAGCTCCGCCACGACGACGCCATCCGGCGCGCCTACCTCGGGTACTGAGAGGAGCTCGCGATGCCCACCAACCTGAGTGACGAGATCAGCACCACCATCAGCGCGTCGGCCGTGCTCAAGGGCCTGCGCAAGAGCAAGTACACGATCTGGGCCCTGTTCGGCGTGGTCATCGCGCTGTTCTCCCTCTACGCGATCGTGACCGACGGGTTCGAGCTGTTCTTCACCCGGCTGTACGACGGTCTGACCAACGGCTTCATCTACAGCGCCATGGCCATCGCGCTGGTGCTGATCTACAAGGCCACCGGGGTCATCAACTTCGCCCAGGGGTCGATGGCGATGCTCGGCACGTTCGTGGCCTACGTCTTGATCGTCGAGCAGGGCGTGCCCACGCTGCTCGGGATCCTCATCGCCATGGCGCTGTCGGCCCTGTTCGGGGCGGGCATCGAGCGGGTGCTGATCCGCCCGTTCGACCCGACCAACCACTTGCCCATCACGATCATCACGCTGGGGTTGTTCCTCGGCATCAACGCCTTCGCCGGCCTCATCTGGCTGTATGACCCCCGAGCGTTCCCCACGCCGTTCCCCAGCGGGGCCGACGACTACTTCGAGCTCTTCGGCGCCCGGTTGCGCTACGACCGCCTCGGCATCTGGATCATGGTCGGGCTGATGTTCGTACTGCTCACGTTGCTGCTGCGCAAGACCAAGGCGGGCCTCGCCTTCCGGTCGGTGTCGTCCAGCATCGAGTCGAGCCGCCTGGTGGGCATCAACGTCGGGCGGACCTTGCAGTTCGGGTGGGCGTTGGCCGCCGCCGTGGGGACGCTGGCGGGCTGCCTCATCGCCAACACGACGCTGCTCGAACCGAACTTCATGAACCGCGTCCTGATCTTTTCGTTCGCGGCGGCCACGCTCGGCGGCCTCGACTCGATCGGTGGCGCGGTGGTCGGCGGGCTGATCGTCGCCCTGGTCGAGACGATGGCCGGCGGCTACATCGACGTCATCGGAAGCGAGCTGGCTGCCACCACCGCACTCGCGGTCATCGTCGTGGTGCTGGTCGTACGCCCCAACGGCCTCTACGGCTCCAAGCGGATCGAGCGGGTCTAGCGGTGGCCCTCGTCACCCTCACCGAGCGCACGGTCGCCCACCGCGTGTACCAGGTCGCGGCCTGGGCCCTGTTCACCATCGTCGTGCTGTCGATCCCGAGCTACGCCGGGCTTGATGCCGAGATCGGACGGTGGTCCGACGTCATCTGCTACGCCGTGGCCATCCTCGGCCTCAACCTCGTGACCGGGTACTCGGGGCAGATCTCGCTCGGCCACAGCGCCTTCGTCGGCATCGGCGCATACGTCACGATCATCTTGGTGGGCGACCACGACTGGTCGTACTTCACGGCCATCGTCGCCGGGGCCGTCATCGCCTTCGGTGTCGGCTTGCTCATCGGTCTGCCCGCCCTGCGCATCCGCGGGCTCTACCTCGCGGTGGTGACGTTGTCGGTGGCAGTGGTGTTCCCGCAGCTCGTCCAGAAGTTCGAGAGCATCACCGGCGGCGACAACGGCAAGAAGGCCGCCGCCGAGCTGCTGCCCCCCTCGTGGACGGGTCTCGACTCCCGCAACCGCAACGACATCGCTGCGTACAAGTACTACCTGCTGATCGGCGTGGCCGGGATCATGTTCCTGCTGGTGCGCAACCTGATCCGCAGCCGGCCCGGCCGGGCCATCGTGGCCATCCGAGACAACCAGACCAGCGCCGCGGTGAGCGGCGTCGACCTGCGCCTCTACAAGACGCTCACGTTCGGGGTGAGCGCGGCGGTGGGTGCCATCGCGGGCGGCATGTTCGTGATGCGCGAGCCGTTCATCGCCCCCAGCCAGTTCGGCCTCGACCTCGCCATCTTCCTCGTCGTCGGCCTCGTGCTCGGTGGGGTGGCCACCCTCCCAGGCGCCATCCCGGGAGCGATCATCTTGGTCTTCGCCCGCAAGTTGACCACCGACCACACCGACATCATCCCGTGGCTCGACGGTCGCCCCGGGGCGGGAGCGATCGCCGACGTGCTGTTCGGGGTCGGGCTGATCGTGTTCGTGTTCGTCCTGCCCGGCGGCGTCATCGACGGCTTCCGACGGTTGCGCGGCCTCATCGTGCGCGTCGTGCCCAACCCCGCGTGGTTGCCGGCCGCGGCCGCGGCCGCGGCCGCGGCTTCGACCCAAGCCGTGGGGTCCGTCGAGCCCGTCACCGTCACGTCAACCACCGTGCCCGCCGAGGGCACCTGACCAGCAGCGCAGAACGGTCCGATCCGGGACCTCGACCACAGCAGGGGGAGAGCACATGCGACGTACCACTGTCATCAAGGCTTCAGGCCTCATCGTCACCTTGGGCATCATCGGGGCTGCCTGTGGAGGCAGCAGCGACAGCGGGTCCAAGGCGACCACGACCACCGCAAAGCCGGCGGGCACCACCGCCGCGCCGGGCACGACCGCAGCGCCGGCGGCCAAGTACGGCCAGGACGCCACGAACAAGAACCTCTACAAGGGCCCCGGCAACTTCGAGATCGACCTGTCGAAGTGCCCGTCGGACTACAACCCGGCGCAGGGGATCACCGCGACCGAGATCAACCTGTTCGGCAGCCTGCCCAAGTCTGGCCCGCTGGCCGGGTTCGGCCTGCTGGCCGACGGCATGCAGAGCTACTTCAACTACGTCAACGACAACGGGGGCGTCGGCGGGGCCAAGATCAAGTTCGAGGCCAAGGACGACAAGTACGACCCGAAGCTGACCAAGACCAACGCCACCGAGGCCATCCAGGCCAAGAAGTACGCGGCGGGGGTGACGATCCTGGGCACGCCGAACAACCTCGGCATCTGGGACGACATGAACAAGGAGTGCATGCCTGAGCTGCTGAACGGCACGGGCGCCGCCCAGTGGGGCGACGTGAAGGCCCATCCGTGGACCTCGGGCATGCAGATCGACTACTTCACCGAGGCCAGCCTCTGGATCGAGTGGCTGAAGACCAAGTTCCCGAGCGGTGCCAAGATCGCCGAGCTCACCTACAACAACGACTTCGGCAAGAGCTACGCCAAGGGTGTGAAGAACGCCGTCAAGGGCACCGGCTTCACGGTTGCGGGCTCACAGCTGCACGAGGCCACCGCACCCAACGTGACGAACCAGATCACGACGCTCGCGGCCACCGGAGCCGATGTGCTCCTGATCGAGACGACCGGGGTGTTCTGCACCCAGGCCATGGCCGAGATCGAAAAGGGTGCCTGGAAGCCGACGGTGGTCATGTCGGCCACGTGCGGCTCGCTCGGGCAGTTCTTCAAGCCCCTGATCGACCAGGGTCTGACGGGCAAGGGCACCAACATCATCCAGACCTTCAAGGACGTGAACGACCCGGCCTACGTCGATGACGGCTTCGTCAAGCTGTTCAAGGAGACAGCCACCAAGCAGGGCCTGGACCCGAAGCAGAGCACGTATGCCACGGGCTGGATCTTTGCCTGGTACATGAACAAGATCCTGCAGGACGCCGCCGCGCTCAACGGCGGGCTCAACCGGGCGAACATCATGATCGCCGCGCGGTCACTGCAGGCCAAGGCCGGCAACTCGGGGGCCGACTGCTACCTGCCCAAGGGCGGCGCCGACTGCGCCATGCCGTTCCTGTTGAACGGCCTCACCGGCAACATGTCGGGCTTCGACGACGCCTACCTGACCGAGGGTGGCCAGATGGCCGAGTACACGGTGACTGACCCCAAGGCCCTCGGCAGCTTCAAGAAGGTCGGCGAGCTGCTCAACCTCGAAGGCAAGCTGAAGAACTACGACACGGTCATCGCTGCCGGCAACGGCTGAGCCAACCGCGCCGCGTCACCACGCATCAGGAGGGGCCGGTGGGTGACCACCGGCCCCTCCTGTTTGGCCGGTTCGAGTGGGCTGTGCTTGCATGACGCGCCGTTGCATGACGTTCGGGGAGGCAGCACATGGCGCTGATGGCACGGGAGCGAGCAGCCGAACGGCCCGACGAGGTTGCGCTGCGCGACGACCTGGTGGCGATGCGCTGGAGCGAGGTCGACGACGCGCTCAACCGTGTCGCCAACGGCCTGCACGCCCTCGACCTCGGCCCGAAGCGGCGTGTCGCGGTGTTCGCCGAGAACTCGACCGAGACGCTGCTGGCCCACCTTGGGGGGCTGCTGGCCGGCGTGTCGACCGTGCCGGTCAACTTCCACCTGCGCGCCGACGAGGTCGCGTTCATCCTGAGCGACAGCGGTGCCACCGTGGTGTTCGTCGGGCCCGGCACGCAGGCCGTCGGCCTCGAGGCGGCGGCCCAATCGGGCATCGCCACCGTCATTGGTTGGCGCACCACCGATGCTCCTGGTCTCACGCACTGGGAGCAGTGGTTGGCCGAGGCCTCGCCCGCCGAGCCGCCCACCGACGTCGCTCCGCTACCCAACCTCATGTACACCTCGGGCACCACGGGCCAGCCCAAGGGCGTCGACCTCCCGCCGACGATGTTCGCCGGGGGCGGCACGATCGTCGAGCACGTCGAGGCGCTCAGCAAGAACCGCTTCGCCACCATGGGCACGCACCTCGTGGTCGGGCCGATGTACCACACGGGTCCGCTGTCCGGCTTCCGGCTGCTGGCCGCCGGCATCCCCGTCGTGGTCATGAACCGCTTCGAGCCCGAGGCCGTGCTCAAGGCCATCGACGCCTACCGCACCGAGTCCACGGTCATGGTGCCCACCCACTTCGCCCGGCTGCTCTCGCTGCCCGACGAGGTGAAGGCCCGCTACGACGTGTCGTCGATGAAGCTCATCGCCCACACCGGAGCGGCCTGCCCCGTCGACGTGAAGCGGCGCATGATCGAGTGGTTCGGGCCGGTCTTCTCCGATGCCTACGGCGCCACCGAGGTCGGCACCGTGTGTGGCATCTCGAGCGAGGAGTGGATGACCCATCCCGGCTCCGTCGGCCGCTCGATCCCGCCGTTCAGCGGCCTGGTCGTCGACGACGACGGCAACGAGGTGCCAGCGGGCACCGAGGGGCGCCTGTTCTTCGAAGATGCCACCGGGCGGGGGATCATCTATCCCAACGACCCCGACAAGACGGCCGCCGCGCACCTGCGTCCGGGCGTGTTCACGCTCGGTGAGATCGGCTACATCGACGCCGACGGCTACGTGTACATCACCGATCGCTTCAGCGACATGATCGTGTCAGGTGGCGTCAACATCTACCCGGCCGAGGCCGAGCAGGTGCTCTTCGAGCACCCCAAGGTGGCCGACGTCGCCGTGATCGGCGTGCCCAACACCGAGATGGGCGAGGAGGTGCGGGCGCTCGTGGTGCCCACCGATCCCGCCGATCCGCCGACCGAGGCCGAGCTCATCGCCCTGTGCCGGGCCACCCTGGCGGGTTACAAGTGCCCTCGAACGGTCGAGATCGTCGACGACGTGGGCCGCAACGCAATGGGCAAGATCAACAAGCGCCAGCTCCGTGCCCCGTACTGGGCCGGCGGCCGCACGATCGGAGGCTGAGCCATGTCCGAACCGCTCGTGTTGCTGGACGATCCGGCGCCGCATGTCCGCCGCCTCACGCTGAACCGGCCCAACAAGCGCAACGCGCTCTCCAACGGCCTGCGGGGCGAGCTGTTCGCCGCGCTGCGGGCCGCCGACGCCGATTCCCAGGTCCGGGTCATCGTCATCAGGGGCAGCGGGCCATGCTTCTCGGCCGGCTACGACCTGGCCCAGGACCCATCCGAGCCGCTGCCGTGGCCGATCTCGCGAGCCGACGGGGGATGGGCTCGCCACGTGGTGCAGGGCTGGTTCGAGATGTGGGACCTCTCGACGCCGATCATCGCCCAGGTGCATGGCTGGTGCCTGGCCGGCGGCACCGAGCTGGCGTCGGCCTGCGACCTCGTCTACGTGGCCGATGACGCGCAGATCGGCTACCCGCCCGTGCGCCTCATGTCGAGCCCCGACATGGCCTGGCAGCCGTGGCTGCTCGGCATGCGCCGGGCCATGGAGGCCATGCTCACCGGTGACTCGATGAGCGGCGCCGAGGCCGTCGCCGCCGGGTTCGCCAACCGGTCCTTCCCGGTCGACCAGCTCGACGGCGAGGTGCTGGCCATGGCGGAGCGGGTGGCCAAGGTCCCGCCCGACCTCCAGGCCATCAACAAGCGCGTCGTCCACCGAGCCATGGAGGCGATGGGCATCCGCGACGGCATCAAGGCCACGGCCGACCTCAACGCGCTCGGCTTCCACCAGCGATCGAGCCGTGAGTACTTCGCTCGGTTCTCCGAGGGTGTCACCGCGGCCTTGGACGCCCGCGACGAGAGCTTCGGGGACTACCGCACCAGCGGTGCCTGAGCGTCGAGGGGTGCCGTTTCTCGGCTGGCGGGTGCTCTGACTTACCATTGCCGATTGGTCAGTCAGTTCCTTGGGGGGAAGCGTGCCGGTGACCGAGTTCGACTTGATGGACCCGCAGGTGCTCGAGTGCCCCTACGCGTTCTACGACGCACTGCGCTCCGAGGCCCCGGTGCACCTGACGCCGTACGGGTTCTACCTGGTCAGCCGGTACGACGACGTGCTCGCCGTCGTGCGCGACTTCGAGCGGTTCAGCTCGAACATGCCGTTTGGCGGCGGTGAGCCGTCGGCGGAGGTGGCCGAGATCCTGCGTGATGCCGACCCCGGCGTCCCCACGCTGCTGACCAACGACCCGCCCTCGCACACGCGGTTCCGATCGCTCGTCAACAAGGCGTTCACCCCGAAGCGGGTGGCCCAGCTCGAAGGCGAGATTCGCGGCATCGCCGAGGACCTGGTCGACCGGTTCATCGCCGACGGCCGGGTCGAGCTCGTGTCGCAGTTCGCCGTCCCGCTGCCGTTGACGGTCATCGCCGATGCCCTTGGCGTGAGCCGCGCCGACATGGCCGACTTCAAGCGGTGGAGCGACGATTCGGTCGCCCCGCTGTCGGGGCTGATGACCGCGGAGCGCACGGTCGAGTGCGCCCGCAGCCGCGTCGAGATGCAGCGCTACATGCGCGGCTGCATCGCCGAGCGCGTCGAGCACCGCACCGACGACCTGCTTGGCGATCTCGTGTGGGCGCGGCTCGAGCCTGCCGACGGCGAGGGTGAGGGCCAGCCGCTCACCGTGGCCGAGCTCCTCAACGTGATCGAGCAGCTCCTCGTGGCCGGCAACGAGACCACCACCAAGCTCATCACCTCGACGATGTTGTTGCTGACGCAACAACCTGGTCAGCTCGCCGCCGTGAGGGCCGATCCGTCGCTCGTCGCCAACTTGGTCGAGGAAGGGCTGCGTCACGAGTCGCCGGTGCAGATGCTGTTCCGGGTGCCCAAGGTCGACGTCGAGGTGGCGGGGGTCCCCATCCCGGCGGGCGCACCGGTCATGGTCATGTACGGCTGCGCCAATCGCGACGACGCCCACTTCCCCGACGGCGCGACGTTCGACGTGACCCGCACGAACGCCCGCACCCATCTCGCGTTCGGCCAGGGGCCGCACTTCTGCGTGGGTGCCGCGCTGGCGCGCAGCGAGGCCCGCATCGCGTTCGAGGTGCTGCTCGGCCGGCTGGGCGACTTCGCCCTCGACCCGACGGTGCCGCTCGAGCGGGAGCTGAGCATGGTGCTGCGGGGTTGGAAGGCCCTGCCGTTGACGTTCACGGCGCAGGAGGGGCAAGGGGCATGACGGAGTTCAAGACCATCAGCTACGAGGTGCTCGATCCGGGCGAGGGCGGCATCGCCAGGATCACCCTCGATCGCTTCGATGCCCGCAACGCTCAGAACAAGCGGATGACCTACGAGCTGAACGAGGCCTTCGAGGACGCCGCACGCCGAAGCGACGTCAAGGTCATCGTGCTCGATGCCAATGGACCGCACTTCTCGAGCGGGCACGACATGCGCGACGACTAGTCGATGCGTGACTTCCACCTCGTGGGCACCTCCGGTGGCTTCGGCCGGCCCGGCCAGGAGGGCCACATGGCATGGGAGGAGGAGGTGTACTTCAACATGTGCTGGCGGTGGCGCAACATCTCCAAGCCCGTGATCGCGGCGGCGCAGGGCAAGACCATCGCCGGCGGGCTGATGCTGCTGTGGGTGGCCGACGTGATCATCGCCGCCGATGACGCCCTCTTTTCTGATCCGACCGTGGGCATGGGCGTGAACGGTGTCGAGTACCACGCCCACATGTGGGAGCTCGGGCCGCGCAAGGCCAAGGAGATCCTGTTCACCGGCGACTGGTTCACCGCCGACGATGCCCTTCGCCGGGGCATGGTCAACCACGTGGTGCCGACGGCCGAGCTGCACGAGGCGACCATGACCATGGCGCGCCGCATCGCCACGAAGCCGTCATTCGCCCTGAAGCTGGCCAAGGAGTGCGTGAACCAGGCGCTCGAGGCTCAGGGTCAGTGGACGGCCATGCGGGCCGCGTTCGCGATGCAGCACCTCGCCCACGCGCACAACCGGATCAAGTACGGCATCCCCGTCGATCCCGGCCCGAAGGCTGCCCGTGCGGCGGCACCGACCGAGGCGTCGTGAGCGTTCCTGCACCGAGACGTCTCGGACGTCCTCCGGCCATCGATTCGGCCGAGACTCGCGAGCGGATCCTTGACGCGGCCCGGCGAGCGTTCGCCCACTACGGGTTCGATGCGGCGACCAACAAGGACATCGCCGAAGAGGTCGGCATCACCACCGGGGCGATCTACCACTACTTCGAGAGCAAGGCCGACCTCTACATCGAGGTGTTCAAGGAGGTGCAGGAGCTCGTGTACGGCGCCTTCGAGGTGGCGGCGGCGGAGCACGTGTCGTTGCGCGACCGCCTCGTGGCCATCCTTGACACCTCGGTCGAGCTCAACCGAAGCGACAGCTCGATCGCAGGGTTCGTCGTCGGCGTGTCACTCGAAGCCGACCGTCACGAGGAGTTGGCCAGCCGCCTGGCCGAGGTGCGTCGGCTGTCGGGCCGGTTCTTCCGGTCGTTGGTGCAGAGCGCCATCGACTCGGGCGAGCTCGCCCCGGACACCGACGTGCAGACCACCGTCGACATGATCCTGTCGATCACCTCGGGCCTGGCCCGCTTCTCGGCCAGCGTCAACGATCTCGAGCGCCACCGGCGCGTGACCGTGATGGTCGAGCACCTGATCTGCGGCGAGCTGTTCATGGCGACGAGGCCAGCACCCACAGCAGCGCTGTGAGGCTCAGGCCGTCGGTCACCTCGTGGCGGGCGATGGCGGCTCGCACGTCGATGAGCGGGAGCCACTCGATGCGCTCGGACTCGGACGGATCGCTCGGCTCGCCGACGTAGGTGGCGCCCTCGGCGGCAAAGAGGTGGAAGCGCTGATCCGACAGGCCGTTGCTCGGGCAGTACGAGGTCAGTGGCGCCAGCGCGTGCGGCTGCCAGCCGGTCTCTTCCAGCACCTCGCGAGCGGCGGCGTCGACCGGAGCCTCGCCGGCTTCGATGCGGCCCGCGGGGATCTCCCAACCCCAGGTGTCGGTGATGAAGCGGTGGCGCCACAGCAGCAGCACGCCCCGCTCGGCATCGAGCACGACGGTGCCGGCGGCGGCGAACGGCACGCGCACGACGTGGTGGTCGATCCGGCCGTGACCGGGGACCTCGACGTCGGCCAGGGCGAGCACCACCCAAGCGCTGTCGTAGATGCGGCGCTCGCCGTGCACGGTCCATTTCACGGCGCGGAGGCTAGGTGGGTAGGTTCCTACGTCGTGACCACTGCCTCCATCCCGATCGCCGATGGCCTGTTCACCTGGCCCTCTGACGACCCCAAGCTGCTGGGTGGCCGCTGCGTGAACTGCGGTGCCGTGGCGTTCCCGGTGCCGCCGTCGTGCAGCCGATGCGCCGGCCAGGCCATCGACACCGTCGAGCTCCCCGCCTCCGGCACGCTGTGGACGTGGACCATCCAGGGCTTCCCGCCCAAGAGCCCGCCGTACCTCCTCGTCGAGACGCCGTTGTCGTTCAAGCCATACGGGGTCGGCTACATCGACCTCGGCGAGGTCAAGGTCGAGGCCCGTCTCACCACCGCCGACCCGGCGGTGCTGCGCATCGGCATGCCCATGGTGCTGCGCATCATTCCTTTTGCCCCCGACGATGCCGGTAACGAGCTCGTCACCTTCGCTTTCGCTCCTCAGGAGGGCTGACCCATGGACGTCGCCATCGTCGGCATCGGCATTCACCCGTTCGGCCGCCACGACAAGACCGGACGCGAGCAGGGCGCCTTTGCCGTCCGCGAGGCGTTGGCCGATGCGCACATCGAGTGGAAGGACGTGCAGTACGCGTTCGGCGGCTCGGCGGCCGCCGGCAGCGCCGACACGATGGTGAGCGAGCTAGGCCTCACGGGCTTGCCGTTCATCAACGTGAGCAACGGTTGCGCCACGGGTGGGTCGGCGCTCATCAGCGCCTACAACGCCATCAAGTCCGACGCAGCCGACGTCGTGATGGCGCTCGGCTTCGACAAGCACCCGCGTGGTGCCTTCGCCCCGGATCCCGCAGCTTCAGGCCTCGACCAGTGGTATGGCGACATCGGGCTCATGCTGACCACGCAGTTCTTCGGCATGAAGATCCAGCGCTACATGTACGACTACGGCATCAGCGAGAACACGCTGGCCAAGGTGCCGGCGAAGGCGTTCCGCAACGGGTCGCTCAACCCCAACGCGTGGCGGCGCAAGCCGATGAGCGAGGAAGAGATCGCCAACGCGCCGATGCTGTCGAACCCGCTCACGCAGTACATGTTCTGCTCACCGGGCGAAGGTGGTGTTGCGTTGATCCTGGCCCGCGCCGACCGCGCCGCCGAATACACCGACAAGCCGGTGTACCTCAAGGCCGCCACCTTGCGCAGCCGCCGTTACGGCAGCTTCGAGGTGTTCAGCCCGTCACTGGCCGGCGAGCGCGGTGTGTCGCCGACCGTCGACGCCGCCAAGGCCGCGTTCGAGATGGCCGGTGTGTCGCCGAGCGACATCGACGTCAGCCAGATCCAAGACACCGAGGCCGGCGCCGAGATCATGCACATGGCCGAGTGCGGGCTGTGCGCCGACGGCGAGCAGGAAGATCTGATCCAGCTCGGGGCCACCGAGATCAACGGCTCGATGCCGATCAACACCGATGGCGGCTGCCTCGCCAACGGTGAGCCCATCGGAGCGTCAGGCCTGCGCCAGGTGTACGAGAACGTGCTGCAGCTGCGCGGCGATGCCGGCGAGCGTCAGGTGCCGGGCGACCCCCAACTCGGGTTCACCCACGTGTACGGCGCGCCGGGCATCAGCGCCTGCACGATCCTGTCCCGTTAGCCGGCGGCGGTCTTCAGCCCGAACCAGGGCTCCGCGGCAAGGTCGCCCTCGACGATCGAGCGGTCCTCGTCACCGGCGATGGTGACGGCTCGTGCCTGCGCGAGCTCGGCTGCGGCGGCGTCGAGATCTCCGGCGCAGGCCAGTGCCCGCGCCAGCCCCTCGTGGGCGTAGGCGTGGTCGAAGTCCGCCATCGCCGTCGGCTCGGCGGCGACCACGGCGGCGCAACGGCGGGCATGGTGCAGCGCTGGTTCGGCTCGACCCAGGACGGCGTAGACCCGGCTGACGAGCCACTCGCCCCGGGCGTCGTTGGCCGCGGTGCGGCCGCTGGCGCGTCGCCAGTGGTAGCTGGAGGCGTGGGCGGCCTCGACCATCTCGGCCTCCTGATCGGGGGTGCGCTCGGCCATCTCCAGCAGCTCCCACGTGCGCTGGTGGGCGTCGATGCCGGCGCGGCGCTCGGCCAGCGCGTCGATGTCAACCGGTTCGATCGAGTCGATCTCGCGCTGCTCGTCGTCGACGAACGGCGGCAGGGGCTGACCGGTCTCGAGCAGGGTCTTCAGTCCGTCGAGCACCTCGAACCACCCTCGCTCGACGTACTCAGAGGTGCGGTTGGCGCCGTGGAACTCGTCGTGGACGAGGGTGAGCTTGCACACATCGCCGGACGCAACGATGGTCCACGTCACGCGGGAGGCGGGCTCGGCGGCCAGGGTCGGGTGGTACTGGAACGACCACGTGAAGACGAGGCGACTCGGAGGATCGGCCTCGAGTACCTCACC
This sequence comes from Acidimicrobiales bacterium, assembly GCA_038244535.1. Taxonomy (GTDB): domain Bacteria; phylum Actinomycetota; class Acidimicrobiia; order Acidimicrobiales; family Ilumatobacteraceae; genus JBBRTJ01. The sequence continues at coordinate 29,714 of JBBRTJ010000038.1, forward strand.
GACGACGCCGACCGAGCCGTCGGGCATCGTGTAGTGCACCGGCGCCCCCGGCGCGAACGTGCTCGCGATGCGGCTGCCGTGGAAGTAACGGGCGGTGTCGGCGGGGTCGGTGATCGCCTGCCAGAGCCGCTCCGGGGTGGTGCGGATGATCACGTCGTACAGGTGCTTGGGCTTGGCCACGGCGGGGTCAGACCTCCAGGTCGTGCTTCAGGTGGACGAGGGTCTCCACGAACGGTTCGGCGTACTTGGACAGCCACCGGTCGAGGACGAGGCGGAGCGGGACGGGGTTCAGGTAGTGGAGCTTCGTGCGGCCGTACTTGTGGGTGGTGACGAGTCCGGCGTGCTCGAGGACGTCGAGGTGCTTCATCACCCCGAAGCGGGTCATGGCGGGCAGGGCTTCGCACAGCTGACCGAGGCTCTGCCCGTCGTGTTCGCACAACCGGTCGAGGAGGAGCCGGCGACTGGGATCGGCCAACGCCCGAAAGACTGCGTCGTCCTCCACTCCGCCATTATGTGACCATCGAGTCACCTGTTGTCAAGGGTCGATCGCGGCGGTCCACCCGCCCTGCTCGTAGGTCAGTCGGTCACCGTTCTCGAGACGCCAGCGCGTGGTGGGCGAGAGCGCTCGACGATCGACCTGGTACCAGCCCCGTGCGACCCGCGCCCGCCGAGTGCGCCGCCGCCGGCGGGGGCGCATCGCCCAGCCGCGTGCGACCCGCGCTCGCCGAGTGCGCCGCCGCCGGCGGGGGCGCATCGCCCAGCCGCGTGCGACCCGCGCCCGCCGAGTGCGCCGCCGCCGGCGGGGGCGCATCGCCCAGCCGCGTGCGACCCGCGCCCGCCGAGTGCGCCGCCCGTGTGCGCCCAAGGGCGGGAGGTGGCGGCCGCGAGGTCACGTCGGTGGCCCGTTTCGCCTCTCGCCGAATTGGCGGAGGCGAACTGGCGGGCGGGCCTACGGCCTGGCTGGCCGTAGCGGGGCGGGGGTCGAGAT